>NZ_JBFBNW010000019.1:0-153675 GCF_040683955.1 Streptomyces sp. NPDC093111
TCTTCCGCTCCGCCGGTGCCCCGGGGGGGGGGGGGGGTGTCCGGACTGCGACCTTCACTTCGCTGCGCTCGTTACGGGCGCCACCACGTCCGGACACCCCCTACCCCCGCTCCGGCACCGGCGCCCTCCCCGCCGTCTAGAGCTCCAGGCCGTGGCCGTACGGGAAGACCGGGTCCTCCGTGTCGTTCGGGACGTCGGGGCGGGAGGCCGCCACGGCCGCCATGGAGCGCGGCAGCTCGAAGGGGAGGCGGCCCTCCGGCTTCGCCCGGCCGAAGGCCACGTCCAGCAGGGCCTCGTCGCTCGCCCCGTAGTCGGCGATCAGGGCCGCCGCGTGCTCCGCGATCTCCGGGAGGACGGCCGGGCGCTCCAGGTTGACGCACACCACCGTGGGGGTCGTCTTGAGGAGGGCGAGGATGCCGGCCAGCTCGGCGTCGGGGAAGGCCAGCGAGCCCGAGTGGAAGAACGACTCGAACTTGTTCGGGCGGTCCTCGAACGGGGTGCGCAGGCGGAGGATCGCCAGGTCCGCCTCCGCCGGGGTCGCCACCGTCTCGCCGTACGCCGCCGCCGCGGCGGGGTCGACGCCCTCCACGTACAGCTTCGGCCGGCCCGCGAGGGGCAGCGGGCCGTCGGTGAGGACCGTGAGGGAGCGGCGCTGCGCCGCCGCGCCCAGGGCCGTGAAGTCGGCGCGGCCGACGGTCTCCTCGGCCTCGTCGGGGTCGACGTACCGGCGCTCGTCGAAGAGGCCGAGGGTGAACTTCTCGTGCAGCAGGCGCCGTACGGAGGCGTCGACGCGGGACTCGGCGACGCGGCCCGAGGCCACCAGCTCGACGATGACCTCCGGGCACTCCTCGCCGCCGAACTGGTCCGCGCCCGCGTCCAGGGCCTTCGCCGCCCGCTCGGCCACGCTCAGGTGCTCCACGCCCCAGGCGCGTGCCTCGTGGTGCTCGCCGAAGATCTCGCTGTCGTTGAGCAGGCCCCAGTCGGTGCAGACGATGCCGGTGAAGCCGAGCTCGTCGCGCAGGAGGCCCTGGATGACGCCCCGGTTGAAGCCGAAGCCGACCTCCTCCCAGTCGGTGCCGACGGGCTGGCCGTAGTACGGCATCATCTGCGAGCAGCCGGCGGCGATGGCGGCCTTGAACGGCTCCAGGTGGTGGTCGCGCAGCCCGCCGGGGTAGATCTGCTCCTTGCCGTGCGGGAAGTGCGGGTCCTCGCCGTCCTTCTGCGGGCCGCCGCCCGGGAAGTGCTTGACCATCGCGGCGACGGAGTCCCGGCCGAGCTCCTCGCCCTGGAGGCCGAGGACGTAGGCGCGGACGAGTTCGCCGGTGAGGGCGGCGTCGGAGCCGAAGGTGCCGGACTGGCGGGACCAGCGGGGCTCGGTGGCCAGGTCGATCTGCGGGTGCAGCGCGGTGCGGAAGCCGACCGACAGGTACTCGCGGCGCACCGTGTCGGCGAAGCGGAAGACCAGTTCGGGGTCGCGGATCGCGGCGAGGCCGAGCGCCTCGGGCCAGGCGGAGAAGGCGCCGGAGTTGAAGGAGGCGCCGATGTTGTCGGTGAACGCGTGCCGGGGGTCCGTGGAGAGCGACACCGGGATGCCGAGCCGGGTGCCGGCGGCCATCTCCTGGATCGCGTTGTGCCACAGCGCCATCTCGCGGGCGCCGTAGCTGCCGAGCAGGTTGAAGTGGGTGAGCCCGCGGCCCTCGATGAGCTCCGGGGTCGTGCACTCCAGCATCGAGCCGTCCGTCTCGGTCACCGGGGTGCCGTCCGGGTTCATCATCAGCATGGAGTGGAAGAGCTGGCCGGCCTTCTCCTCCAGGGTCATGCGGGCGAGGAGGTCCTCGACGCGCTCGGCGACCGGCCGGGAGGGGTCCTGGTAGGGGTGCATGTCCATACCTGCTCTTGCGTCGCTGATCGGACGGCCAGGCTAAACGCGAAAACCGAGTACCTACTAGGTTTGTGCGGTGTGGCGTGGGTCACAGGGTGAGGGGTGGGGTCGTCCCGCTTCGTTAGGGTGGCCGCATGGCGGAGAACGAGGGGCGGTCGGGGCGCAAGAGCGCAGGCCGGGGCAGCTACGCGGTCGGTGACGCGCGGCGGCTGAAGATCCTGGACACCGCCGTCGAGCACTTCGGGCGCTGGGGTTTCCACGCCTCCTCGCTCGCCCGGATCGCCGCCGACTGCGGCATCACCCAGGGCGGGCTCCTCCATCACTTCCGCGGCAAGGAGGACCTGCTCCTCTCCGTGCTCGCGCAGAGCGAGGAGCACGACGTGGAGCGGCTCTTCAGTGAGGAGCCGGAGTCCTACGCGGCGTACGTCGACACGCTCGTCGGCCTGATCGAGGACAACACCCGGCGGCCCGGCATCGTGCGCATGTTCAACGTCCTCGTCGGCGAGTCCGGCAACCTCGGACACCCCGCCCACGCGTACTTCAAGGAGCGGTACGCGCGCGTCCTCCGGCACACCGTCGAACTCCTGGAAGCCTGCGTCGAGCGCGGTGAACTGCGCGCCGGCATCGACTGCGAGGCCGTCGGCAGGGAGCAGCTCGCCGTCATGGACGGGCTCCAGATCCAGTGGGCGCTCGACCCCGGGGCCCTGGACATGCCGGGGCGGGTAAGGGACTTCCTGCGGCGCCAGTACGAGGAGATCAGGGCCGTGGACGCGGTCTAGCGTCCCGTCGGCGGGCCGCCGTCCGGGAGGGCCTTGAAGACGCGGTCCAGGGCGGGCGGGCGTGCGCCGTCGCCCGCGATCACCGTCCGGTGGGCGTACGTCAGGGAGTACTGGAAGCCGTCGGCGATCGGGCTGCCGGTCGGGCGGGCCGGGACCGCCGCGTACGCCGGGTCCTCCAGCGCGGACCGCAGCTCGGCGACCTCGGCCGGGGCCATCCGGCCGCTCTTCGGCGACTTGGCGCCGGTGACCGTGGTGTAGGTGCCGTCGTACTTCACGACCAGCCGGTTGTCGACGCCGGCGAAGCCGCCGGTGACCGCCACCTCGACCAGGACGTCCCGCGGGGCCGGCTGCCCGGTGTCCGCGGTGGGCGGCGCGGTCGCCGGGGTGGTGGCGGGGGCCGCCGGGGCCTGGCCGCAGCCCGTCACGGTGATCACCGCGGCCAGCAGGACCGCGGCACCGTACCTCTTCTCCATGGAGCCGAGCATGCCCGCTCGGCCCCCGCCGCGCAGCCGGAACGCCTCAAGCCGCGCGGACGATGCCGGTCAGCGGCCCCCGGTAGTACCAGTCGAGCGAGTCGTACAGCGCCATCCCGTCGGTGGTCGCCGCCAGGACGCCGGTCTCCGCGCCCGCCTGTGCGGCGGCGGCCTCCAGGGTGCGCATCACGTTGGCGCCGAGGCCCCGGCGGCGGTGGGCGGCGTCCGTCTCGATCTGGTCGGCGACGGCGGTCTCCCCGGTCGGCGCGATCTGCCCCCGCGCGGCGAGCGTGCCGTCCGGGGTGAGGATCCGGACCCGGATCACGCCGTCCTTGGTCTCCGTCGTCCGCGCGTAGCCGTCCGGGGGCGCGGGCCGGGCCGCCGGGTCCAGCTTCTTGGTCATCATGAAGCCCGGGTCGTCCGGGATGGTCCAGTCGTCGGTGATCCACCGCGCCACCTCCTCGGGCGCCGCCATCACCTTGAGCCACGCGTACGGCTCGGTGATCCCGGCGCACAGCGTGCCCACGCACGTCGCGTCCGGGTGCGGCAGCACGTGCCGGAAGGGGTGCTCGGGCAGTCCGACGTGGATCCGGTAGCCCCAGGGTTCGACGACGGCGGGCTCGGTGCCGCGGGAGACGGTCCAACCGGAGACCCAGGCGGAGGTAATAGATGCAGTGTCCATGGGGGTATTACAGCTGCTGTTCGCGGGGCGTGTGAGGGTGATCGCTCAGAGCGAACAGTCGGAGGGGAACATTCCTCGGCTCACGTGCATTGAGTCCACATAGCTCAACTTGACTGCCGAAGGGGAGATCATGGCTTCTGAGTCCATGGAGACCGCGCCGCTCACTCTGCCTGTGCTGCCGCTCGACGACGAGGTCGTGCTGCCCGGAATGGTGGTGCCGCTGGACCTGTCCGACAACGACGTCCGCGCCGCCGTCGAGGCCGCCCAGGCCGCCGCCCGCGGCGGGACGGGCAAGCCGCGCGTGCTGCTCGTGCCCCGGGTGGACGGCACCTACGCCGCGACCGGCGTGCTCGGCACCGTCGAGCAGGTCGGGCGGCTCTCCGACGGCGACCCCGGCGCGCTCGTCCGCGGACGCGGCCGGGTCCGCATCGGCGCCGGTACGACCGGCCCCGGCGGGGCCCTGTGGGTCGAGGGCGCCGTCGTCGAGGAGCCCCTGCCCGACCCGCTGCCCGGCTCCGTGACCGAACTGGTCAAGGAGTACAAGGCGCTGGCCACCACCTGGCTCAAGAAGCGCGGCGCCTGGCAGGTCGTCGACCGCGTCCAGCAGATCGACGGCGTCGGCGCCCTCGCCGACAACTCCGGCTACTCGCCCTTCCTCACCGTCGAACAGCGGGTCGCGCTCCTGGAGACCGCCGACCCGGTCGCCCGCCTCAAGCTGGCCACCGCCCAGCTCCGCGAGCACCTGGCCGAGCAGGACGTCGCCGAGACCATCGCCAAGGACGTCCAGGAGGGCGTCGACAAGCAGCAGCGCGAGTTCCTGCTGCGCCGCCAGCTCGAAGCCGTCCGCAAGGAACTCCGCGAGCTCAACGGCGATTCCACCAAGGACGGGGCCGAGGAGTCCGACGACTACCGGGCCCGCGTGGAGGCCGCCGACCTCCCGGAGAAGGTCCGCGAGGCCGCCCTCAAGGAGGTCGAGAAGCTGGAGCGGTCGAGCGACCAGTCGCCCGAGGGCTCCTGGATCAGGACCTGGCTCGACACGGTCCTCGAACTGCCGTGGAACGAGCGGACGGAGGACGCGTACGACATCCGGGGCGCCAAGGCCGTGCTCGACGCCGAGCACGCCGGCCTGGAGGACGTGAAGGAGCGGATCACCGAGTACCTGGCGGTCCGCAAGCGGCGCGCCGAGCGGGGCCTCGGGGTCGTCGGCGGGCGCCGCGGCGGCGCCGTGCTCGCGCTCGTCGGCCCGCCCGGCGTCGGCAAGACCTCGCTGGGCGAGTCCGTCGCGCACGCGATGGGCCGTGAGTTCGTCCGGGTCGCCCTCGGCGGCGTCCGCGACGAGGCCGAGATCCGCGGCCACCGGCGCACGTACGTGGGCGCGCTGCCCGGCCGGATCGTCCGCGCCATCAAGGAGGCCGGGTCCATGAACCCGGTGGTGCTGCTCGACGAGATCGACAAGGTCGGCTCCGACTACCGGGGCGACCCGGCGGCGGCCCTCCTGGAGGTCCTCGACCCCGCGCAGAACCACACCTTCCGGGACCACTACCTGGAGGTCGAGCTCGACCTGTCCGACGTGGTGTTCCTCGCCACCGCCAACGTGCTCGAAGCCATCCCCGAGGCGCTGCTCGACCGCATGGAGCTCGTCCGGCTCGACGGCTACACCGAGGACGAGAAGGTCGTCATCGCCCGCGACCACCTGCTGCCCCGGCAGCTGGAGAAGGCGGGTCTGGAGCCCGGCGAGGTCGTCCTGGAGGAGGCGGCGCTGCGCAGGCTGGCCGGCGAGTACACCCGCGAGGCGGGCGTCCGCACCCTGGAGCGGTCCCTCGCCCGACTGCTGCGCAAGGTGGCCGCCCAGCACGAACTGGGCGACCGGGAGCTGCCGTTCACCATCGGCCCGCACGAGCTGCGCGGCCTCATCGGGCGCCCGCACCACGTGCCGGAGTCGGCGCAGGACCCGGCCGAGCGCCGCACCTCGGTGCCCGGCGTCGCCACCGGTCTCGCCGTGACCGGGGCGGGCGGCGACGTGCTCTTCGTCGAGGCCTCGCTGGCCGACCCGGAGACGGGCGCGGCGGGGCTCACCCTCACCGGACAGCTGGGCGACGTGATGAAGGAGTCCGCGCAGATCGCGCTCTCCTTCCTCCGCTCGCACGGCGCGGAACTGGAACTGCCCGTCACCGGCCTCAAGGACCGCGGCGTGCACATCCACTTCCCGGCGGGCGCGGTCCCGAAGGACGGGCCGAGCGCGGGCATCACGATGACCACCGCCCTCGCCTCGCTCCTGTCGGGCCGGCTGGTCCGCACGGACGTCGCGATGACCGGCGAGGTGTCCCTGACCGGCCGGGTGCTCCCGATCGGCGGCCTGAAGCAGAAGCTGCTCGCCGCCCACCGGGCGGGCATCACGACGGTCGTGATCCCCAAGCGGAACGAGGCCGACCTGGACGACGTCCCGGCCGAGATCCTGGAGAAGCTGGAGGTCCACCCGGTGACGGATGTCCGGCAGGTCCTGGAGATCGCCCTCGCCCCGGCCCAGGTCGCGGTGGGCGCGGCGGCCTGACGGCCGCGTCTCCCGGTGTACGGCGGTGGGGCGCCCTTCCAAGTGGAGGGCGCCCCACCGCCGTTGTCAGTGCCGGCTGCGATGCTGCGGGGTATGGACGAGAAGGCCTTCTGGGCGCTGATGGGGGAGCTGCGGCACCGGCCGGGGTCGCGGGACGAACGGCTGGACTGGCTGCGGGGGGAGCTGGCGCGGGGGCCGGCGGAGGAGTGCGTGGCGTTCCAGGTGGAGCTGGGGGCCGCCTGTCACCGGGCCTACCGGGCCGATCTGTGGTCGGCGGCCCAGCGGATCCTGAGCGGCTGGTGCACCGACGACGGGTTCCACTACTTCCGGCTGTGGCTGGTGACCTTGGGGCGCGAGGTCTTCGAGGAGGCCCTGGCGTCCCCCGACAGCCTGGCGGTCGTGCCCGAGGTGCTGCGGCTCGCGGGGCGGGGCCCCGCCTCCTGGAGCGAGGAGGAGGAGTGGCCCGAGTGGGAGCTGCTGGACTACGTGGCGGCGGACGCCTACGAGGAGCTGACGGGGGTGGCCGACGAGGGGGACGCCTTCTACGACGCGCTCGACGCGGCCGAGGGCGACGACGCCCCGGACCCCGAGGCGCCGCCGCGCGAGGAGCCCCTGGACGAGGACGCGATACCCGAGCTGGCCGCGCTCTTCCCGGCCCGGGCCGATCTGGGGTAGGTCCCGCCCGGCGGACGGCCGGGCGGGACCTGGTGGCCTCGGCTCAGGACTCGTTCCGGCGCCGGGCCAGCAGGATGCTGCCCGCACCGAAGGCGGCCAGCGCGCCGGCGCCCGCGAGGGCGAGCGGGAGCGGGGAGGCGGGGGTCTCGGCGGTCTCGGCGGAGAGGGCGGGGGGCTGCTCGTCGCCGCCGTGGCCCTTGTGGCTGACGGTGGAGAGCTGGGCGCCCGCGGCGAGTTCGGCCTCGGTCGGGGCCTCGGCCTTCAGGGCCGTGGTGGCGGCGGCGGAGCCGAAGGTGACGTCCGAGCAGCTGTAGAAGGCCTCGGGGCTGTCGTTGCGCTGCCACACCATGTAGACGATGTGGCGGCCGGAGCGCGCCGGGAGGGTGCCGTTGAAGGCGTAGTAGCCGTCGGTGGCCGTGCGGGTGGTGTTGTAGACGGCGACCGGCGCGGTGTCGAGGTCGGACCACTTCAGGGGCTGGGTGGGGTCGAAGCCCTGCTTGGTGATGTACATCGTCATCGTGCCGGAGTGCGCCGCCGTGGCGCGGATCTTGAAGCCGAAGGCGCCGGAGGCGACGGCGGTGGCCGGCCAGTCGGTGCGGGCCCAGTCCAGGGCGCGGTACTTCGCGCGGTTGGCCGAGCAGAGCTTGCCGTCCGGGATCAGCGTCTTGTGCTGCCCGTCGGCGTTGGCGATGTTGACCTCGTTCCAGTCGTAGAGCGGCTGGGTGCCGGAGTCGGCGACGAGGTCCTTGCACACCTGCGACTTGGGCGTCTCCGGGCCTTCCGCGTAACAGGCGGCGACCCTGCTGACGGGGTTGAACACGGCGCCGTGCGCGCTCGCGGCGGACGGTGTGAGGGGGACGAGCACGGCGGCGGTGAGCGCGGTCGCGGCGGCGGCGCGGCGGGAGCGGGAGGTCGTGATGCGGGGCATGGCGGAGCTCTCTCTCGTGCGTGGGGGAGTACGGGACGAGCAACGTGCGCACGGTGCGGGCGAGTTGCGGCTCGTCCGCGGCCCACCGAGGGTCGCATTGGTCCATACCAATGGGCAAGGGGTGTGCCCGAGAAAGCCGGGAAGCGGGGAGGCGAGGGGAAGCGGGTGGACCGGGAGGCGGGGGCACGCGAAAGCGGCGGGCCTCCCGGGTGCGCCGCCGCACACCCGGGAGGCCCGCCGCCCCGCGCCGTCAGCCGTTCGCGAGCGCCTGCACCCGCGAGTAGTCCCCGTTGAAGTGGTTGTGGTCGCCGACCGTGGGGCCGGACGACGTGTACTGCCACATCGTGTAGTAGCCCCAGCCGGCCGGCAGGGTGCCGACGTCGGAGGCGTACCGCGCGACCCACAGCGGGTTGGCCGAGGCGAAGCCGCCGTAGTTGCCGGTGCACTGGGTCCACCAGCTCGTCGCCGTGTAGATCACCGCGTCCCGGCCGGTGCGGTACTTGTACCGGTCGAGGAAGTCCCTGATCCAGGCCACCATCCCGGCCTGGGTCTTGCCGTAGCAGGTCGCCCCGTACGGGTTCCACTCGATGTCCAGCGCGCCCGGCAGCGTCCGGCCGTCCTTGGACCAGCCGCCGCCGTTGTTCACGAAGTAGTCGGCCTGGGCCGCGCCCGTCGTCGTGTCGGGGGTCGCGAAGTGGTACGTCCCGCGGATCATGCCCACGTTGTACGAGCCGTTGTACTGCTGCGTGAAGGAGGTGTTCTTGTAGTACGTGCCCTCCGTCGCCTTGACGTAGGCCCACCTCACCCCGCTGTTCCACAGGGTTCCCCAGTCCACGTTGCCGTTGTGGCTGGACACGTCCACGCCCTCGGTCTGGGCGGCCTGGATCGAGAGGCCAGCGGGCTTGGCGCCCTGGCCGTCGTGCGCGGCCACGCCCATGCCCATGAAGGCGGAGCCGCGGGCGGGCACCTGTCGGGCGCCCGGGTCCTGGGCCGCGGCGGCGGGGCCGGCGAGGGTGAGGGGGAGGAGGAGGGTCAGGGCCGCGAGGGCGGCGCCCGCGAGGGACGTCCCGGATCTGTGCACACGCATTGCGTGCCTCCGAAAGGCTCGGTGGGGGGAGCGGGGTCGACGAGTCCTGGTGTGGACATGTCAGCGAAGACGCTTGGATGAGACGCTACGCACGTAGACCCGCCCGGCGGAAGAGGGCCCGACCGCTGCCGTTGGTCTACGCCTGCGAAATACTGGGGGAGCTGCGGCGATGGCCGCGGACGGAAGAAACTTTCAGCGAGCGGAAAGCGCGTGAGGGGTGCTGACGTGCACGGAAGCGGTACGGGGAGTGAATCCGTGTCCAAGGGCGGGAGCGGCGTGGACCAGGAGTTCCTCGCCCTGGAGCGCGAACTGGCGGTCTTCCTGCGCCGCGCCCGGGCCCAGTCCGGCGAGATGGCCCGCGAGGTGCACCCCGAACTGGAGCCCGCCGCCTACGGCCTGTTCGTACGGCTCGACGACGCCGGACCCCAGCGCGCCACCGACCTGGCCGGCTACTTCGGCGTCGGCAAGGCCACGATGAGCCGCCAGCTGCGCGCCCTCGAACAGCTCGGCCTGGTCGCCCGCGACCCCGACCCCGCCGACGGCCGCGCCTCGCTGGTCCGCCTGACGGAGGAGGGCCAGGGCCGCTTCCGCAGCGTCCGGGACGCCCGCCGCGAGCGGTACGTGCGCAAGCTGGCCGACTGGGACCGCTCCGAGGTCGCCGAACTGGCCCGGCTGCTGCACCACTTCAACGTGCGCTCGGAGGGCTGACCCCCGGCGCGGTCCCACCGCGCCGGAACGGACGCGGCCGACGGCGGGACCTGGAGCTCCGCGCGCACGGCCGTCGGAACTCCGCGCGCACGGCCGACGGCGGGCCCCGGAGCCCCGTGCGTACGGCCGTCGGAGTTCCGCGGATACGGTCGTCAGCGCTCCGCGCATACGGCCGTCAGAGCTCTACGTACACGGCCGTCGCGTCGTCGTGCAGCTTCCAGCGGTGGACCCCGCCGGCCTCGGCGTCGGCGGCCTCCAGGGCCCGCACCCGCCGCAGCAGGCCCTGCGCCCCCTCCCGGTCCAGCACCCCGAAGCAGTCCGCCCAGTCGCCCTCGCCGAACAGCTCCACCCAGCGGGTCGCCCCGTCCGTCAGCGCCGCCAGGGCCCGGACCTCGGCGCGCGGCGTCGTGCCGGTCACCGCCCGCGCGGCCACCGAGGGATCGGCCGCCGCCGTGAAGAAGCCGCCCTCCCGGTTGCGCAGCCGGTCCGTCGCCTCCAGCGAGCGCAGCACCTCCTTCGGGACGCGGTCCAGCCGGTCGTCGAGCACCGCCCGTACCGCGCCGTCCGGGGAGCGGAGGAGCAGCGCCGCGTCCGACAGGACGAGGTGCTCCACCGTCGTCCCGTCCCAGCGCGCCATGGCCACCGTCGCCTGCGGAGTACGCACGTGAGAAAGGTCACAGGTGCTCCAGTGAGCGTCCGCGGTGCGCCGGATTGCGGAGCCGAGGATCTCCGCCAGCGTCAGATCGCGGCGCGAAGCGGACAGTTCCGTCAAAGCGCCGCCCAGCCGCGCGGTGAACCAGGGCACCGTGTGCACACAACCGGCGTCGCCCTCCGGCGGCGTCACCCCGTCGAGGACCACGACCGTGCCGCCCGCGCCCGAGGCGGGCAGGGCTGCGGCGGCCCAGTCCTCGTTGGGCCGTTCGGGACTGCCGGGGAGGGTGACCGCTTCGGTGCGCATGATCCCCAGTCTGCCCCCGGCGGGCCCGCCCTGCATCACTCCTTCACAGTGCCTCCAGACGCCCGGATCTGGCCTGTACCAAAGGGGCCTGGCGGGGCCGGAATCCCGGAACGGCAAGGTCCGGGAAGCTGCGGGCGGGCATCCTGCCAAAGGCCGCGCGGAAGATCCAACCGGGGGTAAGTCCGGCGCCCCGGAGCCCACCGGGAGGAGTTGTTCGCCAACTCATGCATGTTGTTCACTCGTTCGGGTGGCGGAGCGGCCGATGCGAGTCCCTTGACCAGAACCGCTGAAATGGTCGGAAGACACACCAGGGGTGGGGGCTCTCGACATGTGACCGGTCGTCACCTCTGCTTCATGGGCGGACGATCAAGAATGCGAGCACCGGTGCAGAAGAAGCGGCCTCGGAGCAACAACGGCGCGCGGAGCCAGACCCCCGGTGACCCGCAGCACCCCGGCCTGCCCGCGCACGGCACCGACAGCGCCCCCCAGGCCCCCGCGGGCCGCCCCAAGCGGGTCCGCGGCCGTCTCGTCGCCGGTGTCGCCCTGGTCGGCGTCACCGTGCTCGCCGCCGGCGCCCCCGCGATCCTCACCGCCTCCGGCGACCTCGACGACTCCGTCAGCCTGGTCGCCCTCGCCGAGCTCGACCGGCAGGCCGTCACCCTCGCCCACTCCCTCTCCGACGAGCGCGACGAGGTCGTCGCGTACATCGCGGCCGGACGGGACGAGCAGACCGGCGACGCCAAGCGGCAGGTCACCAGCGCCCGGTCCGCCCGGGTCGACCGCCAGATCGACGAGATCCGCCCGGCAGCCCCCGACGAGCTGCGCCGCGACCTCTCCGGCGTGCCGTCGATCCGCCGCACCGCCCTCACCGGCAAGGGCTCCGCCCTCGACGCGCACCGCGCCTACACCGAGGTCATCGGCAAGCTGCAGGCCCTCGCCGACCGGCTCGCCGAAGGCACCCCGGCGCGCGCCGCCGAGTCCGTCCGGGCCCCCGCCGCCCTCGGCCGGGCCACCGAGCAGGCCTCCGCCGAGCGCGGCCTGCTGCTCGCCGCGCTCGCCGTCCCCCGGCCCGAGCCCACCGGCGGCACCCACTACGACCCCGCCACCGGCACCTACGTCGCCGACGAGGCGGAGGGCTCCGCCGAGGCCGACCGGCTCCGGACCGCGCTGACCTCGGCCGCCCAGCAGGCCCGGGTCCGCGAGCTCGCCGCCCTCGGCGACTTCGACCAGGCCGCCGCCACCCCCGCGCGCGACTCCCTCGCCGCCACCGTCACCGGCCCCGACGTCAAGAACGCCGAGCGCTACCTGGCCCGCCTCACCGACCGGCCCGAGCTCTCCGAGTCCGAGCTCAACACCGACCCGGCCAAGCTGGACGCCGCGCTCTCCGCCCGCATCGAGCAGATGCGCGGCGTCGAGTCCGCCCTCGCCACCGAGCGCGCCGAACGCCTCACCGCCCTCCGCGACGACGACGTCACCGCCCTCGAAGTGCGCATCGCCTTCCTCGGCGGCTGCCTGCTCGTCGCCGTCGGCATCTCCACCTACGTGGCCCGCACCCTCACCCGGCCGCTCGCCGTGCTGCGCATCGGCGCCGCCCGGCTCGCCACCGCCGCCGAGCCGCACACCGAGGAACCGATCCGTTTCACCGGCCGCAACGACGAGTTCGCCCAGGTCGTACGGTCCCTCAACACCCTCCAGGGCAAGCTGGCCGCGCTCGCCGCCCGCGCCGAGCGCCTCGACGCCGAGCACGCCGACCTCACCGGCGCCCGCGAGGCCCTCACCGCGGAGCTCGCCGCCCAGCGCGCCGAACTCCAGGGCCACAGCGCACGGCTCACCGCCGAGCTCGAGGGCCTCAAGCAGACCGTCCAGCACACCTTCGTCAACCTCTCGCTGCGCAGCCTCGGGCTCGTCGACCGCCAGCTCGGCGTCATCGAGAAGCTGGAGGAGCGCGAGCAGGACCCGGACCGCCTCGCCACGCTCTTCAAGCTGGACCACATGGCGACCGTCATGCGCCGGCACAGCGAGAACCTCCTCGTCCTCGCCGGCCACGAGCACCACCACGGGCACCCCGGCCCGGTGCCGCTCGTCGACGTGCTGCGGGCCGCGGTCAGCGAGATCGAGCGGTACGAGCGGGTCAGCATCCAGGCGCTGCCGCCGCACGCGCAGGTCGCCGGGTTCGCCGCGGACGACCTCAGCCACCTGGTCGCCGAGCTCCTGGAGAACGCCACCTCCTTCTCGCCGCCCGACTCCCAGGTCCAGCTCTCCGGCTGGCTCCTGGAGTCCGGCGAGGTCATGCTCTCGGTCCAGGACGCCGGCATCGGCATCACCCCCGACCGGCTCGCCGAGCTCAACGCCCGGCTCGCCGACCCGGCCCTCGCCGGCACCGAGGGCGAGGGGCTGGGCATCCGGGTCGCCGCGCTGCTCGCCGCGCGCCACGGCGTACGGGTCGAGCTGCGCGAGCAGAAGCCGGGCGGCGTCGCCGCCGTCGTGGTCCTGCCGCTTCCGCTGCTCCCCGCCGGCCCGCCGGACCTCGTCCCGTCGCCCGTCCCGGTCCCGGTCGCGGCCGACGCGCCCGTCGTGACGCTCCCCGGCTCGGTCGCCGAGGCCAACTCCAACGCCCTGCCCTCCCGCCACCGCGACCCCTTGGTGGAGGCCGCGGAACGCGCCATCGCCGCCGCGGAGGCGGAGACCCGCGCCGCGACGGAGGCGCGCGAGCAGGAGCAGGCACAGGAGCAGGCACCCGCGCCCGCGCCCGCGTACGAGCCGGAGCCTCAGCCCGAGCCCCAGCCCGCGCCCACGTACGAGCCGGAGCCCCAGCCCGAGCCCCAGCCCGCGCCCGCGTACGAGCCGGAGCCCGAGCCCCAGCCCGTACCCGCGTACGAGCCGGAGCCGGCGGCGGCGTACGAGCCCGCCCCCGGACCCGCGTACGAGCCCGAGCCCGCCGCCGTGCCCGTCGCCCAGGACGAGTTCCCCGCCGGGACCCCGGTGGAGTCCGTCTCCGAGACCACCCTCCAGGTCCGGCTCCCCGACCCCCCGCCGGAGCCCGACGCGCACGAGCGGAGCGTCGAGGAGGCGGAGATCCCCGCGGACGAGGCCGGGCCGCGGCCCGGGCGCTGGGAGCGGGTCACGGACAAGGGGCTGCCCAAGCGGACGCCGCGGATCGTGCGGCAGGCCGGCGGCACCACCCCGCCGATACGCTCCCGCGGCGTCGACGCGGAGGCCCTGCGCCGCCGGCTCGGCGGCTTCCAGCGGGGCGCCGAGCACGGCCGCCGCGACGTGGCCGCCGAGATCGATGCCGGGCACACAGCACGTACCGAGGAGAACACGGGGGACACAGTCGAGGAGGCACGCAGTTGACTGCGACCGGAACATTCGGGCTGAGCAGTGAGGCCCGCAATCTGCAATGGCTGTTGGGCAACCTCGTCGAGGAGGTGCCGGGGGTCCGCTCCGTCGCCGTCGTCTCCTCCGACGGGCTGCTCCTGCTCTCGTCCGACCCGGAGGTCCAGAACGCGGCGGCCGAGGCCGACCGGTCCGAGGGGCCGCGGGGCTCCACCGCCGACCTGGCCACCATCGTCTCCGGCATCGGCAGCCTCACCATCGGCGCCGCCCGGCTGATGGACGGCGGCGGCGTGAAGCAGACCATGGTCGCGATGGAGGAGGGCAGCGTCTTCGTCATGTCGATCAGCGACGGCTCGCTGCTCGGCGTGCACGCCACGCCCGACTGCGACATGAGCGTCATCGCGTACCACATGGCGCTCTTCGTCGGCCGCGCCGGCCACGTGCTCACCCCCGAACTCCGCAGCGAACTGGCCAAGTCGATGGAGAGCTACCAGTGACGTCGGTCCCGTCGGGGTTCTCGGCCCACCACCCGCACCGGCTGCCGATACGCGGCGAGGGGCGGCGCCCGGCCCGCGTCCGCCCGTACTCGCTCACCGGCGGGCGCACCCGCTTCGGCCACATCCTCCTCGTCGAGACCTTCGTCGCCGCGCTGGAGGCCGCCCCCGAGCGGAAGGTCCTGACCGGAGGGGGGCTCGCCGCGCGCGGGCTCATGCCGGAGATGCGGGCCATCGTCGAGGTCTGCCGCCGCATGCGTACCGTGGCGGAGATATCGGCGCTCCTGAAGATGCCGTTGGGAGTCGTCCGGGTGCTGCTCAGCGACCTGGCCGACCAGGGAAAGATCCGCGTGTACGGGACGGGGCACGGCACCGACCGGCCCGACCGCGCGCTCCTCGAAAGGGTGCTGAGTGGACTCCGCCGTCTCTGAACCGCCGACCGCCGTCGTCGGCATCCCCGCCCAGCCCACCGGCCCCGTCGAACCGGAACCCGAAGAGGGCGCCCAGGACTGGCAGTTGGACCACACCCGTGCCCCGATCGCGACCAAGGTCGTCGTCGCGGGCGGCTTCGGTGTCGGCAAGACCACCTTCGTCCGCGCGGTCTCCGAGATCACCCCGCTGCAGACCGAGGCCCTGATGACCCGGGCGAGCGAGGACCACGACGACCTCACCGCCACCCCGGACAAGCTCACCACCACGGTGGCGATGGACTTCGGGCGGATCACCCTCGACGACGACCTGGTGCTGTACGTCTTCGGCACGCCGGGGCAGCAGCGCTTCTGGTTCATGTGGGACGACCTGGTGCGCGGCGCGATCGGCGCGATCGTCATGGCCGACACGCGGCGGCTGACCGACTGCTTCCCCGCGCTCGACTACTTCGAGAGCTGCGGCCTGCCGTACATCGTGGCCGTCAACCACTTCGAGGGCACCGAGTCGTTCGAGACCGACGACGTGCGCGAGGCGCTGACCGTACCGGCGCACGTTCCGGTCGTGATCATGGACGCGCGCAAGCGGTACAGCGTCGTCGAGACCCTGCTCGCGATGGTCGCCCACGCGCTCGAAGCCTCCCCCGAATAGCCCCCGAGTCCCCCTCAAGGTCGGTCGCACATGCGGAAGATACTCATAGTCGGCGCCGGTCAGTCCGGTCTCCAGCTCGCCCTCGGCCTCCAGTCGAAGGGCTACGAAGTCACCCTGATGTCCAACCGCACGGCGGACGAGATCCGGTCCGGCCGGGTCATGTCCACCCAGTGCATGTTCGACACCGCCCTCCAGCACGAACGCGACCTCGGCCTCGGCTTCTGGGAGTCCCAGGCCCCGCGGATCGAGGGCCTCGGCGTCTCCGTGGGTATGCCCGACGCCGGCCGGGTCATCGACTGGGTCGGCAGGCTCCGCGGCCACGCCCAGTCCGTCGACCAGCGCGTGAAGATGGCCGGCTGGATGGAGACCTTCGCCCAGCGCGGCGGCCAGCTCGTCATCCACGGCGCGGCCGTCGGCGACCTGGACTACTTCGCCCGCAGCTACGACCTGGTGCTGGTCGCGGCCGGCAAGGGCGAGCTGGTCTCCATGTTCGGCCGGGACGCCGCCCGTTCCCCGTACGACGAGCCGCAGCGCGCCCTCGCCGTCAGCTACGTCCACGGGCTCGGCCCGCGGCCCGAGCACCCCGACTTCGACGCGGTGCGGTGCAACGTGGTGCCGGGCGTCGGCGAGCTGTTCGTCATGCCGACCCTCACCACCTCCGGCCGCGCCGACATCCTCTTCTGGGAGGGCGTCCCCGGCGGCCCGGTCGACGCCTTCAAGGGCGTCAAGGACCCCTCCGAGCACCTGGCGCTCACGCTGGAGCTCATGGAGAAGTTCACGCCCTGGGAGCACGCACGCGCCACCAAGGTCGAACTGACCGACGCCGGCGCCACCCTGGCCGGCCGCTACGCCCCGACCGTCCGCCACCCCGTCGGGCAGCTCCCGGGCGGCGGCCTGGTCCTCGGCGTCGCCGACGTCGTCGTCGCCAACGACCCGATCACCGGGCAGGGCTCCAACTCGGCCGCCAAGTGCGCCGCCGCCTACCTGGCCGCGATCGTCGAGCACGGCGACCGGGAGTTCGACGAGAGCTGGATGCGGGCGACGTTCGAGCGCTACTGGCAGACCGCCCGGCACGTCACCAAGTGGACCAACGCGATGCTCGCGCCGCCGCCGGAGCACGTCCTGAACCTGCTCGGCGCCGCCGGCGACCTCCAGCCCGTCGCCGACCGCTTCGCGAACGGCTTCGACGACCCGGCCGACTTCGAGGACTTCTTCTTCGACCCCGAGAAGACCGCCGCCTACCTGGCCTCGGTCACCGGCGCCTGATCCGCCGGGCCCCCCACCGCCGGGGCCCCGTCCCCGCCGTACCCCTCGTCCGCGCCGTCCGTGGCTCCCGCCGGGAGCTCGGGCGGCGCGTACGTCGTCAGGGCCGGGGCGTCGGGGTCGGGGCGCACGGCGCCCAGGAGGGGGTTCGCGGCGAGCGGGGAGACCTTGATCCGGGCGCCGGGGCGCGGGGCGTGGACCACCAGGCCGTCGCCGAGGTACATCGCGACGTGGGTGGCCTCCGGGAAGTAGACGACCAGGTCGCCGGGGCGCAGCCGGGACAGCGGGACGCGCGGCAGCGTCCGCCACTGCTCCTGGCTGGTACGGGGCAGCTCGCGGCCCGCGCCCGCCCAGGCCCGCTGGGTCAGCCCCGAGCAGTCGTACGTGTCGGGGCCCTCGGCGCCCCACTCGTACGGCTTGCCGATCTGCGCCACCGCGAACCGCAGCGCCTCGGCGCCCGCCCGGGAGGGGGCGCGGGGGCCGTCCAGGACGCCGGAGCCGAGGAGTTCGGCCTGGGCGCCGGCGGTCTGGGCGCGTTCCAGGTCGCCGAGCCCGGCGAGCTGCTCGGGGGAGAGGGCGGCGAGCAGCCCCTCCACGTCCCGGAGCCGGGTCTGCACCTCGTCGCGGTGGGCGCGCTGCCGGGCGGCGAGCGCGGTGCGCCGGTCCAGCGCCTCGCGGGAGGCGGTCGCGAGGTCGGCGGCCCGCCGCTCGGCCGCCTGGAGCCGGCTCACGGCCCCGGCGCGGTCGCGGGCGGCGCGGGCGAACAGGTGGTTCTGGTCCAGGGCGTGCTGGGGGTCGCGGGCGAGCAGCAGCCGCAGGTACGGGGAGAGTTCGGAACGCCCCTGGTACTGCTCCCGCGCGAGGCGCCCGGCCTCGTTCCGGCCGCGTTCCAGCTCGGCCCGCGCGGCGGCGAGCCGCACGGTGACCCGCCGGGTGTCGGAGGTCTGGCGCTTGAGCGTCTCCTCGCCGGCGTTGTAGGTCTCGGTGGCCCGCTCGGTCTCCCGGTAGAGGCTCCGCAGCCGCCCGAGGAGCGAGGCGAGGGAATCCGGCGGGCCGGCCGCGGGCGGCGGGGGCGGCGCCGTTCCGTCTCCTGGGCCGGCTTCCGTGCTCCCCGGCCCCTGCCCCGTTTCCGTCCCCGTCCCGGTCCCTGGCCCCGGCGGCTCGGCGGCCGTCGCCGGGTGGCCGGTCGTGCCGGGCACCCCGGTCAGGGCCGTCACCCCCGTCAGGGCGGCCAGGATCCCCGTGCAGACCGTGCGCAGCAGCCGTACCGACACGTCACCACCTCCATCGGGATGATGGCGCGGTGGTTAGTGTGATGAGCGGACCGGCGTGGCGGTGGGTGCGGGGCTCACTCGTTCGGCGCAGCCGGATTCCGGGGCTTCGACCACGGCCAGCGGATCTCGCGGCGCTCCCGGCCCTCCGGCGCGTACACGTAGACCCAGCCCTGCTGGAGCCCGAGCCGCTTGCCGTACCCGGCCGGCTCGCGGTGGTAGGCGTACACGGCGGCGGGGCGGCCCTCGTGGGCCGGGACCGGGACCTCGTACCACTTCGGGGGGTGGCCGGTCGGGCCGAGCAGGACGGGCAGCGTCCGGCCGTCGAGGGGGCCGCCGCGGAAGGGGGTGTTCTCGCTTCTCACCCCACCAGTGTCCCCTCCGCCGGGCTCAGAGCAGGTGCGCGGCCTCGCCGACCACCGGGATGACGTTCCTGGCCAGGGTGCCGACCGGCCCCGCCGCGGTCTCCTGGGAGAGCAGCCGGGCCACCACCCGGCCGGTCTCCGGGTCGCTCGCGGCGGTCGCGGCGAGGAGCGCGAGCAGATGGTCCACCAGCCAGCCCCGCAGCTCCCCGGCCGGCGGCTGCTTCCCCTCGTCGACCCAGATCAGGGAGGCCGCCTCGACGGCCGCGATCCAGGTCCGCACCATCATCCCGAGCCGCGGTCCGGGCCGGTCGGCGCCCAGGTGGAAGAGGATCTGCTCGGCCGCCGCCCGCCGGACCTCGTCGACGATGGCCGAGGTCCGGGAGGTCTCGGCGACGCTGCCGCCGCGCAGCAGCGCGGCGAACCCGGCGTCGTGCCCGTCCACGAAGGCCAGGTACCGGTCCAGGACCCGCGCGAGCCGCTCGGTCGGCGGCCCCTCCGCCGGCTCGGCGAAGCAGTGCTCCAGGGCGTCGGCCGAGGAGCGCAGCGCCGACTCGTACAACTGCTGCTTGCCGCCGGGGAAGTAGCGGTAGACGAGGGGCCGCGAGACGCCCGCGGCCTCGGCGACGTCGTCGAGGGAGACCTCCTCGGGGGCCCGGTGCGCGAAGAGCGTCTGGGCGGCGTCGAGCAGCTGGCGCTTCCGCTCCTCGACGCTGAGCCGGCGGTACGCGGGCGAGGCGGGACTCGTCATGCCCGCAGCGTAACGCCGTACGGGGCCGCGCCGGGCGGCTCCGTACGGATCGGGGCAGCTCAGAGGGGCGTTCAGGCCAGCAGCCCGGAGGACTTCCAGAGCCGGCGGCCCGCGCCGCGCAGCACGCCGATGTCGTCCAGGAAGTCGGTCAGCCGCTTCGCCCCGGACTGCATGACCTCGCGCCGGTGGCCGCTCGCCTTCACCTGGGCGACGGCCTCGCGGCGGTCCAGGCCGACGTTCTCGTACACCTGCGGGTTCACGAAGCAGGTGGAGAAGACCCGGGCGGCCTCGCCGCAGCTGAGCCGGGTGAACTCCTGCTCCCAGCGCGGGGCCGTCGCCATCTGCCGGCGCAGCTCCTCCCGCGCGTACCGGACGTGCCGGGCCTCCTCGACCACGTGGATGCGGGTGACCCCGCGGACCAGCGTCTGGACCCGCTCGTCGGGGAAGGTGAGCCGCTGCATCCAGTCCAGGATCTCCTCGCCGAGGAGGGTGGCGGCGAAGGAGCCGGGGGTGGTGGAGACGGTCTTCAGGACCCGGCCGAGGTGGTGGTAGACCCGCGGCACCGGGTACTCGGGGGAGCCGCCGCGGGTGATCAGCCGGGCGAACATCATCGAGTGCCGGCACTCGTCGGCGATCTCGGTCAGCGCGTACCGGACGTGGTTGCTGGTCAGCGACTTGTCGTAGATGTGGCGCACGAGCAGCTGCATGAGGATGATCTCGAACCAGATCCCGAGCGAGGCCAGCGAGGCGGCCTCGTGCCGGGAGAGGTCGATCCGCTGCTCCTCGGACATCCGCCGCCACAGCGGGGTGTCGTAGAGGGAGACCAGCTCGGGCGGCCAGAACCACTTGCCGTCCTCGAAGGGGGCCTCCCAGTCGAGTTCGGTCTCGGGGTCGAAGGAGTGCTTGAGGGAGGACTCCAGGAGCCGTTCGGCGACCTGCTCGCGGTCGCGCAGCGGGCCGAGGGCGTCACGGAGGAGGGTGAAGTCGGGCTCGATGAGACTGGCCATGCAAGCTATAAGACTCCTCGTCAGTAACGTCGTCAATCCCTCACGCACGACTTGTTGACCCTGCGTCTACCAACGTGTGAGCCTGCTGGGAACCGTAGGAAGGAGCCGTCAGTGTCGACGCACGACCTCTACGCGCGGGCCCCCGAGGAGCCTGTCTGGCAGGTGCCCGCGACCGGCGCAGCCCGGTTCAGCTGGGATTACGACGACGGGCGCGAGCGCCTCCTGGCCCTCTACCAGAAGGGCAAGGACAAGCAGTGGGACGGCGCCACGCGGATCGACTGGGACCTGGAGGTCGACCCGTACGACCCGCTGGGCACCCCCGACGAGGCCCTGGCCCTCCATGGCAGCCGGCACTGGGCCAAGCTCACCGACAAGGACAAGGGCGAGCTGCGCCGGCACTACACCTCCTGGCAGTTCAGCCAGTTCCTGCACGGTGAGCAGGGCGCCATGATCTGCGCGGCCCGGATCGTCGAGTCGGTGCCCGACCTGGACGCCAAGTTCTACTCGGCCACCCAGACCATGGACGAGGCCCGGCACGCCGAGATCTACGGGCGCTTCCTGCACGAGAAGATCGGGATGCTCTACCCGATCAACGACAACCTCCAGAGCCTGCTCGGCGACACCCTGCGCGACTCCCGCTGGGACATGCCCTACCTCGGCATGCAGGTCCTCATAGAGGGCCTCGCGCTCGCCGCCTTCGGCATGATCCGGGACACCACCGACAAGCCGCTGCCCAAGCAGATCCTCGCGTACGTGATGCAGGACGAGGCCCGTCACGTCGCCTTCGGGCGGATGGCGCTGCGCGACTACTACCGGCAGCTCTCCGACGCCGAACGGCGCGAGCGCGAGGAGTTCGTCATCGAGGGCTGCTACCTCATGCGCGACCGGCTGCGCGGGGTCGAGGTCCTGGAGAACTTCGGCATCCCGAAGCAGGAGGCCGAGGAGCTCAGCGAGCAGAGCGAGTTCCTGCACCTCTTCCGCAAACTGCTGTTCAGCCGGATCGTGCCCTGCGTGAAGGACATCGGCCTGTGGGGCGAGCGCCTCCAGAAGGCCTACCTCGACATGGGCGTCTTCGACCTCGGCGACTCCAACCTCGACCTCCTGATGACCCAGGACGAGGAGATCGCCGAGGCCCTGGACCGCGAACGGTTCGCGGCCGAGGAGCGGGCGCGGGTCGAGGAGGTCGGGACGGCGATCGCGGAGGGCGCGGCCTCCGCCTAGCTCGCGGGGGAAGGGGTGAGCCCCCGGGAACGGGCCGAGCCCCCGGCGCCTTCGCGGGCGCCGGGGGCTCGGTGTCGTGCGGACGGCCTGGGATCAGCCGAAGGCCTTGACGGTCCGCCAGTCGACCGCCAGGACCGTCTTGACCGGTCCGTTCGTGTTGGTGGTGGACGGGTTGTACAGCTTGATGTTGCCGGTGTCGCCGAAGCGGGCCCAGATGTCCGGGATCCCGTCCTTGTTGACGTCGGGGATGCCGATCGCCGAGCTCACGGCGACCTCGGTCCAGCCGGTGCCGAAGGCGACGTCGCCGTTGAGCGAGTTCGCCGCCACCTTGATCGACTCCAGGTCGACGCTGCCGGTGACCGGACCGGGCTTGCCGTGACGGGCGTACATGTTGCCGTTGTCCAGGTTCCGCCAGAGCAGGTCGGGCGTGCCGTCCTTGTTCATGTCCGCGATGTTGACGATGTCGCGGCGGGCCCAGGCGGTGCCCTCCATGAGCGTGGCCGTCTGGAAGGAGGCGCCGCTGTAACCGGACAGGATCCAGAACGCGGTACCCGCGCGCAGCGCGATGTCCGGGTGCTTGTCGCCGGTGACGTCGCCGATCGCCTTCATCTGCGTCCAGGTGCTCGGCGCGGGGGCGTTGGACGGCAGCCGGACCTTGATCCGCTTGTCCACGTTGAAGGTGCCGTAGCCGTCGCCCGGGTAGAGCCAGAACTGCTTGTCCGGGGTGACCGCGAACAGGTCGGTCGTACCGTCGCCGGGGTAGGCGTCGTTGTAGTGCGCGATCAGGGACGGCGTGCCCGCGGCGTCGATCCAGTGGTTCGGCGGATCGGTCTTCTTGCCGGCCGTCACGTAGGACGCGGCCAGGCAGCTGTAGAGCTCACCGCCGGTGCCCGCGACAGCGGGGTCGGCGGGAGCGCCGACGCAGTTCTTCAGCTTGCCGTCCGCGTAGAGGACGAGCAGGTCCGGGATGCCGTCACCGCCGGTGTCCATCGGACCGTCGGCCGTGTCGCGCGGGGGCAGGTAGAAGGAGTAGTCGCCGCGCAGGCTCTGGTTGCCGTTGGCGTCGTACGCGAACACGTTGATCTGGATCGGACCGGCGTGCGGCGGGGCGACGCCCGTCAGCGTGACCTTGCCGTTGACCGGCTTCGGGGTGTCCTGGTAGCCCTGGCCCTCGAAGCCGTACGAGAAGCGCGTCGCACCGGGGGCGGTGAAGGTGAAGTCACCGGGCTTGCCGAAGTTCACCTTCGCCCAGGTCTTGCCGTCCGGGGTGGCCTCCTCGAACACCGTGCTGGTGATCTCCGGCTGCGGCGGCGCGGTCGGGTCGACCGTGAGCCGGCACGGGTAGGAGCCCTCCGGGAAGAACGACGAGCTGGAGCCCGTGGCGGGGTACGTCGAGTCCTCGGAGCGCACGTCCCAGAGGAACGTGGTGTTGGCCGTGATGTCCTTCAGGAGCGGATCCGTGGCCGGGATGATCACCTGCGCCCAGCCGTTGGAGTCCGGGGTCGCCAGCGGCCGGTCCTGCGCGGAGCCGCCGTCCTTCCAGAACCGGAAGCGCAGCTTGGACAGGTTCCCGTCGACGTCGGCGCCCTTGGCCTTCAGGGTGATGTTGGTACGGCCGATCAGCGCGCCGGTGCCCGAGCTGCCCGTCACGCACGCGCCGCCGGGGGCGGAGGTGCCGGAGGTCGGCTGGGTCGGCGGGCGGTTGAACTGACCGGTCAGGGTCGCACCGGTGGCGGCGAACTTGCGCCACGTCTGGGTGTCGGACTCGCTGGTCGCCCGCATGCCGAAGGTGATGTTCGACCAGCCCTTGTCGGCGGCCTCCTGGGCGGCGGAGGTGACGGTGAACGACTCGTACTCGTCCGGGCAGGAGCTCGACCAGCCGTGCGCGAAGGACTTCTTGTGCAGCACCTTCGCCCAGCTCGGCTGCGCGTTCCAGGTGGTGCCCGAGGAGATCCCGCCGGTCAGCCAGAACTCCATCTGCCGCTCGGTGCAGGACCAGGAGTGGTTGTTCTTGACCTTGAAGTAGGCCCAGTCGAACTTGGCGTACTTGTAGGAGGAGGAGAACCGCATCTGCCAGAAGGACCGGGCCAGACCGCCGGTGTCGCTCTCGTAGCCGACCCGGGCGTCGGAGGTGCCGGAGGAGAAGTTCGTACCGTTCCAGAAGCTGGAGCTCGCGTACTTCTTGTACGCCACGGTCCAGTTGAGGAAGCCCGTGTTGAGCGGCGGGTCGATGAAGACCGGGTACGTGGTGTCCGGCCGGCTCAGCAGCCCGGTCTCGGCCACCTTCAGACCGATGGTCAGATCGCCCGTGCCCTCGCCGTCGAGCGCCACCGGCAGCTGGGCCGACTTCGCGCCCGGCTCGATGCCGGTCAGACCCGACAGCTTGAGCACGTCCGCCGGGGTGGCGACGGCGGTGCGCGGCGCGGCGTCCGGCTTCTCGGAGTCACGTCCGGCGGAGTCCCAGGCGAACGGGGTCGGGATGGAGCCGATCTCCTCGCCCGCCTTGTCCAGGACCCGGATCACGTTCGCCGCGGTGTTCTGCCGGAAGACGGCGGTCTTCGAGCTCACCCCGAACGTCACCGTCGCCAGCGCCTCGTTCCGCGCGGCCTCGCGGTTCTTCACGATCAGGACCTGGCCGAAGCCCCCCTCCGCGCGGGCCACGAGCAGCAGGTCGACACCCGGGAAGACCTCGGGGTAGAGCGCACGCGGACCGTCGAGCACCGGCTCGGGAAGAGCGGTCGGCCAGGTGTACGTGACGGTGTGGTCGCCCATGTCGACCTCGGCGAGCGGGGTGCCGTTCGAGGTCCCCTCGGCCAGCGGGAGCCGGCTGAACGACCGGTCGGCGCGCCCGGCCTTGCCGCCGCCGGAGAACCGGAGCGGGACGACCGCGTTCGCCGGGCTGACGTTCAGCGACCCGGCGGCCTTGGTGCGGTGCAGCGTGGTGTCGATCGGCGCCCAGTTGCCCTCGGCGTTCTTCGCCCGCTGCGGCAGGGCGTCGATCTGGGTGAGCATCTTGCCGTTGGGCTGCGCCCAGATCAGCTGGGTCTCGGTGGTCGCCGTCTCGACGAGCACCTTCTTGCCCGTCCGCTTCGCCTCGGCCACCGCGGTGGCCTCGTCTCGCGGACCCACCGACGCGTTCCGCGCTTCGGTGGAGGTCTGGGAATTCGGGACGGTCGGGCCGTTCGGCTGCCACCAGGGCAGCAGCGCGGCGGTGAGTGCGGCCAGGACGAGGCCGAGAGTGAGGCTCAGCCGTGTGCGCGTGCGCACGAACGGGCTGAGAAGGCTGGGCGGCGCGGGCACGGCGGTCGACTCCCGTGTGAACCAGAGGATTTCGGACAGCACAGACAGCCCCGCGGTACAGACCACGGGGCGCAGGCGCGCACACGATCACACGACAACCAAGAAACGTCCATATCTTAGAGTTTTATGAAGATGTTATGAAGGCGTGTGCGAGAATCCGACGGATCGTCAAGATGGCTGCATCCCGCCCATTTGTCGGAACATTAGATTCCGGATGTCGCGAACTGTCCGCTCCATCGCAAAGATCCACAATGCGACGCTCTGTTTGCGAATGCACCGTGGCGAATCTCACCTCGCGCGATTCCGGACGTGATCCTCGATCTTGAATCCAGAGCCGTTCATGACAGAGAGTGCGCACGCACGCGCCTGATCCGGGCGCGTGCGTTTTGGTGTTTCCGCACCTCATCCGTTGTCTTGTTCGTCTGGGTGGGAGTCGACGCGTATGCGTGCTTCAGGTCCACTGTCATGGCTGGGGCGACGTCGCCTCACCATGACCGAGTCACAACGACGACGCCGTCGGCGAAGCCGCACGGCGATCGTCCTATTGTTGTCATCGACATTGACGGTGACCAGCCTGGGCTCGCAGGCCCTGGCCGTCCCCGGAGACGGGATGAGCCGCGAGGAGACGACCGCCGAGGTCGACCTCCCGGACATCCCGGAGAGCACCGCCCTGGCCGACGACGTCGCGGCCCAGAAGGTCCTGAACACCTCTCAGGCCCAAGAGGTCACGCCGTACGTACCGCAGGCGGTCGACCCCTGGGTGGCGGACGCCGGCAAGGCCGACCCCTCCAAGATCGAGGCGGGCAAGACCGTCCAGGTCACCAACACGGCCACCTCGGCGCTGCTGCCGGTCGGTGTCGGTGTCCCGGTCGGGCAGGACCCCGCCACGATCGCCGGTGACTGGCAGGTCGCGATCAAGTCGACCACCACCTCCGAGGAGTCCGGCGTCCCCGGCATGGTCATGGAGGTCGTGCCCCCGGCGACCGCCGACCCCACGGCGCAGGTGCTCCTCGACGTCGACACCAGCGGCTTCAAGGACCGCTACGGCCAGCTCGCCGCCGAGCGCTTCGGCCTGATGCTGCTGCCGAGCTGTGTCCTCGACTCCCCGGACACCGGCGACTGCGCCCCCGACGAGGGCGTCGAGACCATGGCCGGGAAGGCCGAGCAGGACCACGGCGTCGAGCGGCTGCGCAGCACCGTCAAGGACGTGCCGACGGCGCAGGCCGGTCTGAAGCCGACCGCGAAGAAGGGCTCCGCGACCCGGCAGATCCTGTCGGGAACCGTTCCGGTCGCGAATCTGCTCCCCGACGCGGGTGCCACGTCCGGCGTCTCCGGCGCCTCCGCGCGCAAGGCGTCCCTGCCGGCCGCGGACGGCCTCCAGGTCGTCGACGCCTCCGGCCGCCAGGTCGTCGGCGCGATGGACACCGGCTCCTCGGCGTCCGGTGACTTCACGGCCTCGCCGCTGCTGTCCGCCGGCTCGTGGGCCGCGGGTTCCTCCAACGGCGCCTTCACCTACGCCTACCAGGTGCAGTCCCCGGAGACCGCCGGCGGCCTGATGCCGAAGGTGAACCTGTCGTACAACTCGCAGTCCGTCGACGGCCGCACCTCCTCGTCGAACAACCAGGCCTCCTGGGTCGGCGACGGCTGGGACTACAACCCGGGCTCCATCAGCCGGAACTACACCAACTGCCGGCAGGACTCCAAGAAGGCCGGGGCCAACAACAAGGAACACCGCACCGCGGACCTGTGCTGGGGCTCCAACAACGCCACCCTCTCCCTCGGCGGCATGACCACCGAGCTGGTGTGGGACGCCGGCAAGAAGCAGTGGTTCACCGCCAACGGCGACGGCTCCACGATCCAGCAGGTCACCGGTGAGGACACCGACAACAAGGCCCGCAACAACGAGTACTGGATCGTCACCACCAAGGACGGCACCAAGTACCACTTCGGTCTGAACCGGCTCCCGGGCTGGTCGAACCACGGTGCCGACCCCGACGACCCGACCACCGACTCCGTCCTCACGGCGCCCGTCTACGGCAACCACCCGGACGAGCCCTGCTACGCGGGCCCGACCAAGGAGGACTGGAAGAAGTCGTCCTGCACCCAGGGCTGGCAGTGGAACCTCGACTACGTCGAGGACATCCACGGCAACGCGATGTCCTTCTGGTGGAAGAAGGAGGTGAACTACTACGCGAAGAACTTCTACTTCAAGGGTCCGGTCAAGTACGACCGCGGCGGCTACCTGTCGCACATCTACTACGGCCAGCGCAAGGACTCGATCTTCACCGCCACCGCCCCGGCGCGCATCGGCTTCGAAGTCGGCGAGCGTTGCTACAAAGAGGGCGCGCTGACCTGCTCGGACGAGAACTTCGCGTCGCCCGACCCGGGTAAGTACCGCATCTGGTACGACACCCCGGCCGACCTGCGCTGCCAGGCCGTCACCGCGACGTACAAGCGGAAGTGCTGGAACGCCGGTCCGACCTTCTGGACCACCAAGCGCCTGGACAAGATCGTCACGTCCGCGCAGCGCCTGACCACCACCTCCGCGCGCCAGGTCGTCGACGAGTACCAGCTCAAGCAGAGCTTCCCGGTCCTCCGGACGGGCGCCAACACGGCCCTGTGGCTGGAGTCCATCCAGCGCACCGGTTTCGCCCGCAAGGGTTCGACCGACGCCAAGGTGGAGCTGAACCCGGTCCGCTTCGAGTACAACGCCGACGACATGCCCAACCGCGTCCTGCGCGGCGGCAGCGAGGCCACCGACCCGCGCCCGGGCTTCTCCCGGCTGCGTGTCGCCCGCGTCGTCAACGAGTACGGCGGCGAGACGGTCGTCGAGTACAAGAAGCGCAAGGACGAGTGCCTGTCCGGCACCAACCTGCCGGGCAAGACCGACACGGCGGCGCTGAAGTCCAACACGCGCCTGTGCTACCCCTCGTACTGGCACCCGGACTCCGAAGTCGAGGACATCGACTGGTTCAACAAGTACGTGGTCGACTCGATCGAGGAGCTGCCGAACGTCGCCGGCTCGTTCTCGACGACGACGGCGTACGACTACAAGAACGCCGGCTGGAAGCTGGCCGAGGCCGAGTTCACGAAGAAGTCCACCCGGACCTACTCGCAGTTCGCGGGCTTCGAGCAGACCTCGGTCATCACCGGTGAGCGCAAGGCCGCCTCCGACAGCGGCGAGGGCTCCGCCCCCGGCGAGGACACCCCCGGCCAGGGCGGCCCGGGCGCCGAGGCGCCCAAGACCAAGGCCGTCACCCGCTTCTACCGCGGCATGGGCGACACCGTCGCCGTGAAGGACGTCCACGGCAACCCGATCAAGACGGCGGACGGCCGGCCGGTCTACGACCGCGACGCGTTCGCGGGCCGCATCGCGGAAGAGCTGGCCTACAGCAACGCGACGGACGCCGACACCAACTGGCTGACCCGCAGCATCACCATCCCCGAGGCCACCGAACTGGCCAGCCGCGACCGAGGCGACGGCCTGACCGCGCTGAAGGCGTGGCGGGTGACGGAGCCGGAGGAGGTCGCGTACACCAAGTCGTCCGGCACGGGCGACGACAAGCGCACCCTGCGGACCGTGCGGACGAGCACGACGTACGAGCCGACGTACGGCCTGCCGGTGCTGGTGGAGTCGCTGGGCGACGACGCGGCCGACAAGGGCGCGGACGACAGCTGCACCAAGCTGGAGTACCTGCACCGCACGGACAAGAACCTGATCGGTCTGTCGAAGCAGGTCCTCGTCTCGCCGACGCTGTGCGACAACGCCAACTGGAACAATCTGGCCACCCTCAGCGGCGGTCAGCGGACGGCGTACGACGGAACGACGTTCGGAACGGTGCTCGGCGCCACGACCCGTGGCCTGGCCACCGAGTCGTGGTCGCTGAACCGCACCGGCACCGACTTCCAGACCAACGGCACCAGTGGCTTCGACGAGATCGGCCGGGTGATCCGGCAGACCAACGCGGAGCAGCTGGCCAAGCCGGCTCCGAAGTCCTCCACGATCACCTACGGTTCCGAGGGGCCGGCCACGGGCCAGGTCTTCAAGGTCACCACGAGCAACATCCTCGGTCACAGCCAGATCCAGGAGCTGGAGCCGGGCCGTTCGGTCGCGCTGAAGACGACCGACGCCAACGGCTACGTCAGCGAGGCGGTCTACGACCCGCTGGGCCGTATGGCCGAGGCATGGGCGACGGGCCGCGCCCCGGGCTCCGGCGTGCCGGACTTCCGTGCCGAGTACGTGATCCCGAAGGAGGAGACGGACCCGGACGACCCGGACGGCAAGAAGATCCGCAAGCCTCCCTACGTCGCCACGTACGCGCGCGGCTACGAGGACCGGATCGAGAAGTCGGTCACGATCTACGACGGCATGGGACGCGAGCGGCAGTCCCAGGAGCAGGCGGACGGCGGCGGCCGTCTGATCACCGACACGCTGTACGACAGTGCCGGTGAGATCTACCAGACCAACAACGCCTACCTGAACCAGGACGCCCCGAGCGGAGACCTGTTCACGCCGCTCGCGGACACCACGGTCCCGAACATCACTCGGTACACGTACGACGGTCTCGGCCGCGTGCTCGAGGAGATGCCGGTCCTCAAGGTGAAGGCCCCGGGCACGACCGAGGCCATCTCGCAGGACGTCCCGGCGAAGGCCGTCCGCTACGAGTACGGACCGGACTGGTCGAAGGTCATCCAGCCGCAGGGCGACTCGACCTACCGCGTCTGGACCGACGCGCTGGGCCGCTCCGTCCGGACGGACACGTTCAACCCGGCGGCGCCGGGTGGCTACACGTCGACCCGCTACGAGTACGACGCGGACGGCCAGCCCGTGAAGGCGACCGCCTCGGCGGACCCGACGCACCCCTGGTCCTGGACGTACGACCACCGCGGCAACCTGGAGACCACCACCGACCCGGACAAGGGCACCACCCGGATCGAGTACGACTCCTACGACCGTCCGCTGACCACGACCAACGCTCGTGGCGTCAAGGTCTGGACCGGCTACGACGAGCTGTCGCGGCCGACCCAGACGCGTGAGACCAGCTCCGCCGGCAAGCTGCTGGAGGACCTCACCTACGACTCCGTCCCGGGCGGCAAGGGCATGCCCGCCAGCGCCACCCGCTACACGGACGGCCTGGCGTACACGCAGAAGGTCAACGGCTACACGAAGGACTACCAGCCGACCTCGACCGCGCTGACCCTGCCGCAGTCCATCGTCGACACGTGGGGCTTCGCCAAGGAGTACACGTACGACTACGCGTACTCCGACAACGGCATGCTCAACGAGAGCACCCTTCCCGCTGCCGGCAAGTTCGCCAGCGAGAAGCTGGTCGTCCGCTACAACGAGGACGGCAAGCCGGTCGCGATCTCCGGAAAGGACTGGTACGGCTCCGAGACGATCTACTCGCCGTACGGCCAGGTGCTCCGTTCCACCCTCGGCGCGATGCCGTACCGGGTGTGGACGCAGAACACGTACGACGAGAGCACCGGTGAGCTCACCGAGCAGTCGGTCCACCGCGAGAAGGGCGGCCCCAACGACACGACCGCCGACCGGACCCTCGTCGGCGGGACCCTGGTGTCGAACCGGGCGTACTCCTACGACCCGGCCGGCAACGTCAGCTCGATCGAGGAGAAGTCCGTCGGGATCGAGGAGCGTCAGTGCTTCTCGTACGACCCGCTGGGCCAGCTGAAGTCCGCCTGGACCAACAAGGCGCCGGCGACGCAGGGCTGCACCACCCCGAAGAACACCGACGGCACGCTCAACGCCGTCTCCGGCACCGACGGCTCCGGCTACTGGCAGGAGTACGAGTACGACCTTCTCGGCAACCGGACCAAGCTCACCGAGAAGGACCTCACCGGCAACACCGCCAAGGACGCCGTCAGCACCTACGCGTACGGCAAGGCCGACGGCAGCCAGCCGCACACGCTGACCAAGGTGTCGAAGACCTACACCACCCCCGCGGGGCAGCAGGTCAAGGCCGAGGCCACGCGTCTGTACGAGCTGACCGGCGATACCAAGACGATCACCTCGGCCGAGAACGGTGACAAGCAGGAACTGGGCTGGACCTACGACGGTCAGGTGGACCGGATCACCGGTCAGGGTTCGGGCGGCAAGACCCCGTACGTGGGTCTGGGCCAGAAGTGCCTCGACCTGAAGTCGGGCCTCGCGTCCGCCGGCCAGGCGATCCAGCTCTACCAGTGCAACGGCACGGTGGCGCAGAGCTGGCAGTTCGAGCCGGTTCCCGGCACGCCGCAGACCCCGCAGGCCGACCCGAACCTGGGCACCCTGAAGGTCTACGGCAACTGGTGCCTCCAGCCGGCCGCCAACACGGCGGGCTCCGCGGTCCAGCTGCAGAAGTGCAGCGGCGCCGGCAACCAGCAGGTCAAGCGCAACGCCTCCGGTCAGCTGATCCACGTCGCCTCCAACCTGTGCCTCGCGGTGCAGGGCGCGGCGAACGTGAACGGCACCGCCATCGTGCTCGCCACCTGCGACGCCGCTGCCGCGGCCCAGCAGTGGCTGCCGCAGAACGACACCCGTCACATCTACGGCCCCGACGGCAGCCGCCTGCTGACCGTCCAGGGCAAGCAGGCCACGCTGCACCTGGGCGAATCCCAGATCACCGTCCAGCAGGGCGGTGTCCTGGTCCGCAGCGAGCGCACGTACTCGACGCCCGACGGCGCGATCCTGCGCTACGCCAACGGCACGGGCTCCGAGACGCTCACCGCGCTCGCCACGGATCACCAGGGCAGCGTGTACGCGGAGGTCGGCCTCTACACCGCCATGCCGGTGCGCGTGCGCAAGCAGGACCCCTTCGGCAACCAGCGCGGTGCCGACAGGGCAGGGCAGAACATCCAGACGAGCAAGGGGTTCCTGGGTCAGACGCGTGACGACTCCTCCGGCTTCCAGCCGCTGGGTGCTCGCTTCTACGACCCGGTGGTCGGACGCTTCCTGTCCGTCGACGCCGAGCTCGACCTGAACGACCCGCTGCAGTCCAACGGGTACGCGTACGCGCAGAACAACCCGCTCACGTACGCCGACCCGAGCGGTCTCGCGATCACCCTGACCGCCTCGGAGCGGGGCGCGGCCCTCAAGGGCGCGGGACTGTCCCCGGCGCAGGTCGCCCAGGCGCAGTCCATGATGGGCAAGTCGCTGTCCTCGGTGATCCTCTCGATCGCCTGGTCGACGCTGAAGGACTTCATCGGCATCACCGACGCCATGGCCTGCTTCGGCGGTGACATGTGGTCGTGCGGCAGCATCATCCTGGACGCCATTCCGTGGACGAAGCTCGGCAAGATCCCGTCGGTCCTGAAGGCGATCAACCGCACCATCGACGCCATCCAGGCGTTCAAGGCCGCGAAGAAGGCCGCCGAGATCGTCCTCAAGGCCGCCAAGGCGGCCGAGGCAGCGGCCTTGAAGGCCAAGAAGCTGGCCATCGAGAAGGCCAAGAAGGAGGCCGCGCAACGGGCCAAGAAGAAGGCCGCCGAAGCAGCCAAGAGAAAGGCCGACGCGGCAGCCGCGGCCAAGCGCAAGACGGGTAACAACACCCACAAGCAGGCCCAGGCCAAGGCGGCGCCCAAGCCGTCCTCCATGCCGCAGCGCAAGCCCGCGGCCGGCAACGGCAAGAGCTCCGGCGGCGGAGGCGGCGGCAAGTCCGGCGGCTCCTCCCGCAGCAACGGTGGCTCCAGCGGCAGCGGTGGCTCCGGCAAGGCCGATGGTGGTGGCGGCGGTGGCGACTCGGACGGGGAAGAATTCTTCCGGACGATGCCCGAGGAGCACTTCAAGATCCTGGAGGAAGGTGGCGGTCTGTCGGCGACCGGAGAGACGTTCACCTCCCCGACGCAGGCGTTCTCGGACAGCTACACCGGTGTCACCGTCAAGTTCACGGTGAAGCCGGGCACCAAGGCGGCCCTCGAGGCGATCGGCGTGCGGGACGCTTCCAACTTGGTGAAGAGGAAGTACCCGAACATGCCCTGGATCAAGAACGTGGACAATTGGCGCGACAACCACGCCTTCTTCAAGAAGGAGGGCGACAACCACATCAACATCGGTCTGGGCGGCGGTAAGGCACTTAAGCTCTTCAACGAGAACATCACGGGATGGGAGGTGGTCAGGCGATGACCCCTGAGGAGCAGGATCTGATCATGGACCTGGCGGTCGGACTGGGTGACGGTCCGACGCGCACGCTTGACGAGGTTCTCGCCCACTTCGGCGAGTCGGACGGTCAGGCCTTCGCGCTGCGGCTGCTCCAAGGCGCCATCGAGCGCCAGGACGCCGACGACGTCGAGATGGCGTTGATCGTCCGTCGCGCCTCCGACGCCTCGGTCGAGGAGTTCCTGGAGCCGCTGATCGAGCTGTTCCCCGGCGAATGGCACAGGGACCACGAGGACATCGTGTCCCTGCTGGGGACGCTCCACTCGCCCAGGACGGTGCCGACGCTGGTCCTGGCGACTCGCTGGGTTCCCGAGCACCTGGACTACGACGAGTTCCGGGCGCTCGCGGTGAAGGCGATCTGGGCGCTCGGCGGCATTCCCGGCCCGGAGGCCCAGGAAGCCCTCGAAGGCTTGCGTGATGACGAGAACGAGATCATCCGTGAGAACGCGCTGAAGCAGCTCGCACGCCGCGGCGAGCTCTGACCGCGAAGCGGTAACCGAACATCCGGGACGCCCGGCCGAGTCTTCTCGGCCGGGCGTTCCGCCGTTTCCGGAACCTCACCGCCCCCGCCCCTCCGCCTCCAGCCGCAGCCCCTCCTCCATCACCGCCCGCGCGATCGGCGCCGCGTTCCCGCCGCCGCTGATGTCCGTGCGGTTCGCCTCCGCGTCCTCGACGACGACGGCGACCGCGACGGCCGGCTGGGCCGAGTCGGTGGCCTGGGCCCAGGCGATGAACCAGGCGTAGGGGGTGCCGGTGTTGCCGAGGCCGTGTTGGGCGGTGCCGGTCTTGCCGCCGACGCGGGCGCCGGGGATGGCGGCGTTGGTGCCGGTGCCCTCCTCGACCGCGCGGACCATCAGGTTCTGGAGCTGGTTGGCGGTGGAGGGGCGCATGGCCTGGCGGTAGCTGCGGCGGCCGGTGGTGTCGACGGTGCCGCCGCCCGCGGTGGTGGTGCGTTCGACGAGGTGGGGGGCGGCGATCTCGCCGTTGTTGGCGACGGCCGCGGCGACCATCGCCATCTGGAGCGGGGTGGCGGCGGTGTCGAACTGGCCGATCGAGGAGAGGGCCAGTTGGTCGTCGCTCATGTCGGTGTCGAAGGTGGACCTGGCCACCCAGGACGGGACCTTCAGGCCCGTGTCGTTGAAGCCGAACCGCCCGACCGCCGTCACCATGTCCGCGAGGCCCACCTTCACCCCGAGGCCGGCCATCACGGTGTTGCAGGACCACTGGATCGCGTACGCGAGGGAGGCGTCGCCGCAGCCCGTGGCCTCGTTGGGGAGGACCCGGCGGGTGCCGGGCAGGACGAACGGGTCGGGGGTGCGGGTGGGGGCGTCGACGTCGGTGACCACGCCCGCGTCGAGGGCCGCCGCCGCCGTGACGATCTTGAAGGTGGAGCCGGGCGGGTAGGTCTGGCGCAGCGCCCGGTTCAGCATCGGCTGGTTCGGCGAGGTGGTGAGCCGCTTCCAGGAGTCGGCCACCGCCGGGCCCGTGCCGGACAGGACGCCCGGGTCGTACGAGGGGGAGGAGACCAGCGCGAGGATCCGGCCGCTCGCCGGTTCGATCGCGGCGACCGCGCCCCGCCTGCCGTCCAGCCCGCGGTACGCGGCCTCCTGCATCCGGGCCCGGATGGTGGTGACGACGTCGCCGCCGGGCATCCGGCCGCGGCTGACGTCGTTCCACAGTGGCAGCGGCGCGAGCATCGGGTCGGTGCCGGACAGGAGCGCGTCCTCGGCGTTCTCGACCAGGCTCGTGCCGTACGTCTGGGAGGCGTAGCCGGTGACCGGCGCGTACAACGGGCCCTGGGTGTACGTGCGTTCGTAGCGCAGCTGCTGGCCGCTGTCGCGGGAGCCGGTGACCGGGCGCCCGTCCACGACGATCTCGCCGCGCGGCTCGCCCCAGCGGGTGATCGCGATCCGGCGGTTGGCCGGGTTGTCGTCGTACGCGTCGGCCTCGAAGACCATCACCCGGGCCGCGTTGACGAGCAGGGCGACGAGGAGGACCAGGCAGAGGGCGGCCGCGCGGCGGATGTAGCGGATCATCGGGTGTCCTCGGTGTCCTCGGTGTCCTCGGTGTCCTCGGTGTCCTCGGTGTCCTCGGTGTCCTCGGTGTCCCCGGTGTCTCGGCCCGTTCTCACTTCGTGTCCTCCGTGATCGGCGCGATGACCCCGCCGTCGGCCATGTCGGGGCGTGGGGCCCGGGCCGAGTCGGAGACCCGGACGAGGAGGGCCACGATGATCCAGTTGGTGACGACCGAGGAGCCGCCCTGGGCGAGGAACGGCATCGGCATGCCGGTGAGCGGGATCAGGCCCATCACCCCGCCGGCGATGACGAAGACCTGGAGGGCCAGGATCGAGGCGAGGCCGATGGCGAGGAGCCGGCCGAAGGGGTCGCGCAGGGCGAGCCCGGCGCGGTAGCCGCGGGCGACCAGCAGGGCGTACAGGAGGAAGAGGGCGGTCAGGCCGGCCAGGCCGAGCTCCTCGCCGGCGGTGGCGAGGATGAAGTCCGACTTGGTGGCGAAGCCGATGAGGACGGAGTGGCCGAGGCCGAGGCCCGTGCCGAGCATCCCGCCGGCGGCGAAGGCGAAGAGCGACTGGGCGAGCTGGCCGGGGCCGTCGCCGGCCCGGATGGAGGCGAAGGGGTCGAGCCAGTCCTGGACCCGGCTGTGGACGTGCGGTTCGAGGGAGCCGACCAGGAAGGCGCCGGCCGCCGCGAGGACCAGCCCGACGGCGATCCAGCCGGTGCGGCCGGTCGCCACGTACAGCATGATCACGAAGAGGCCGAAGAACAGCAGCGAGGTGCCCAGGTCGCGTTCCAGGACCAGGACGCCGACGCTGAGCAACCAGATCGCGACGATCGGGCCGAGCACCCGGCCGGTGGGGAACTGGAGCCGCCAGAACGTGCGGCCGGTGAAGGCGAGCGCGTTGCGGTTGGCGGCGAGGTACGCGGCGAAGAAGACGGCGAGCAGGATCTTCGCGAACTCCCCTGGCTGGAAGGAGAGTCCGCCGAGCCGGATCCAGATCTTGGCCCCGTTCACCGCGGGGAAGAAGATCGGCAGGATCATCAGGACCAGGGCCGTCGCCACCGACAGGTACGCGTACCGCTGGAGCACCCGGTGGTCGCGCAGCAGCACCACCACCACGATGAACAGGCCGACGCCGAGGGTCGACCAGATCAGCTGGGTGGGGGCGGCCCGGTCGCCGGGGGTCTCCAGGTCGAGCCGGTAGATGAGGACGAGGCCGAGTCCGTTGAGCAGGACCGCGATCGGCAGCAGCAGCGGGTCGGCGTACGGGGCGCGCCAGCGGACCGCCAGGTGCGCGAGGAGGGCGAGCGTGCCGAGCCCGGCGCCGTACCGGGCGGCGTCCGGCGGCACGGCGCCGCTGCGGGCCAGGCCGACCTCCGCGTAGCCGTAGACGCAGATGAGGACGGCGCAGACGAGGAGGGAGAGTTCCACGCCGCGGCGCCTGGGGATGCGCAGCCCCGGCGGGGGCGCGTCCCGCGCGTCCTTCGTGTTCGTCGGCGGCGGTGCGGTCATGGTCCGCAACGTAGCAAGCAGTAAGCCGTATGTCCCTTTTGTGTGACGGTGTGCCGTCGGGCGGGCGTCAGTTCCCCCGGGGCCGGGGGTCCGCGGTCCCGGGGGTGTCCGGCCCGCCGTCGGGGTCCGTGAACGGCACGTACTCCGGGAGCGTCAGCCGGGCGACCGCCCCGCCGTCCGGAGCGTCGGCGAACACCAGCTCCGCGCCGATCACCTCGGCCTGCCCCACCGCGATCGTCAGGCCGAGGCCGTGGCCCTTGCCGCCGCTCTCCGTGCGGAACCGCTGCGGGCCCGCGGCCAGCAGGTACTCCGGATACCCGGGGCCGTGGTCCCGTACCGTCACCACCGGCCCGTCCACGCTCAGCACCACCGGCGGCAGCCCGTGCCGGTGCGCGTTGGCGACCAGGTTGCCCAGCACCCGCTCCAGGCGCCGCTTGTCCGTCTCCACCGTCGCGTCCCGGGCGATCCGCACCTCGGTCGCCGTGCCGGAGTGGCGCACCACCCGCTCGGCGAGCGGGCCGAGGTCGTGCACGGCGAGGTCGACGGTCTCGGTGCCCGCGTCGAGCCGGGAGATCTCCAGCAGGTCCTCGGTGAGCCCGCGCATCGCCTTCACCCGGTCCCGCACCAGCTCCGACGGGCGCCCCTCGGGCAGCAGTTCGGCCGCGGCGGACAGGCCGGTCAGCGGGGTGCGCAGCTCGTGCGCCACGTCGGCGGTGAAGCGCTGCTCGGTCTGGAGCTTGCGCTGGAGCGAGGAGGCCATGGTGTCGAGCGCCCCGGAGACCGTGGCCACCTCGTCCTGGGGGCGTGAAGGGTCGGCGGTACGGGGGTCGTTGACGCGCGCGTCGAGGTCGCCGGCGCTGATCCGCCGGGCCACCTGCGCGGTCAGGTGCAGCCGCCGGGTGATCCGGGTGACGGCGAAGGCGCCGACGAGCAGGGTGGCGCCGATGGCGAGCACGGAGGAGCCGAGGATCGAGCGGTCCAGGCCGTCGATGGTGGCCGCGCCGGCCGTGTAGTCCACGCGGACGGCGAGGGCCCTGCCGTCCGCCGGACCCGCCGCCCACATCGTCGGCCGCCCCAGGTACTCGGTGACCATCGTGCCCCGGTCGCCGCGCAGCGCGAGCGCCCGCAGCGAGGGGGGCAGCCCGGCCGGGTCGACCCCGGCGAAGCGGGGGAGCGGCTCGCCCGACTCGTACAGCCGGCCGACCTCGTCGAGCCGGCCGAGCGCCTTGTCGCGGAAGTCCTTGACCGTCTGGCTCGCCACCGACACGTGGACGAGCACGCCGAGGAGCGCCGCGAGCGCGCAGCACATGACGGTGATGAAGACCGCGGCCTTCCAGGTGAGCGTCGCGGTCCAGGCGGGCAGCCGGGGTCGCCTCACTGGCTCACCTCGGGCGGGGCCGTGTCGGCCCGCCCGGCCCCGGGCGCGGCGGACGGCGGCGCGACCGGGCGCGGGGTGGCGCTGGGGCTGACGAACGCGGGCGCCGGGACGACCGAGGTCCCGCGGCCCGGCGGCTTGACCCGGACGATCTCGTCCCGCGCGGGCAGCATCGTGCGCTGCTGCTCGTCCCAGGACCAGGCGGTCCGGTACTCGTAGCCCGGGATGCCCGCCGAGCTGACCCGCATGATCAGGTCCCGGCCGGCCAGCTCCACGTTGACCACCTGGTCGACGGTGGACATGATCCGGGTCAGCCCGCCGTTCTCGGCGAGGTAGACCCGCACGCCGAGCTGCTGGTCGGGCATCCGGATGCCGACGATCAGCTCGTCGCGCCCGTTGCCGGTGAGATCGCGGTAGTACGGGGTGAGGACCGGGCAGTCCTTCCGGTCGGTGGCGCAGGCGCCGATCGCCCGGGCCGTCTGCTCGTACAGCCCGTCCGCGCCGCTGCGGGCGTCGCCGTGGGCGCGGACCTCGGCCTGGACGACCGCCACCGGGTCGACGGAGTGGACGTCGTTGTCGGGGACGTCGACGCCGGGGACCCGCTCGGTGTCGGACTCGCCGTAGTCGATCGGCGGGTTCGTGGCCGGCGGCAGGTCGGGCCAGAGCCGGACCGGCCCCACGGCGGTGGGGGTGGGGCCCGCGCTCTTCAGTTCGCCCTGGTTGCCGCAGCCGGCCAGGGCGAGCGCGCCGAACAGCACCGCGGCCGGGACGGCCACGGCGCCGATGAGCTGCACTCCGCGCGGTGTCACGCTGTTCCTTCGCGTCTCACTTCACCGGGTCGGTGAGGACAGTGATGACGATGATGTCGGGGGTGGGGTGCCCGTCCCGGACGGGCCCCCGCTTGCGCGGAGGCGGGGCTCGGGGAGGTCGGTCTTCCCATAGACCTTATTCGTAGGGAAGTCCTTTTTGTCTACCCGTTGTACCGCACGGACCGCGAACCGGGCCCGGCACCGTCCGCCCTTCGGACTTCGATCAAGGGCCCCGCCCCGAGGGGCGTCACGTTCCGTAGCGGCTCCGCGAACGTCCCGGCCGCACCCCCGCCGACGTGCCGGCCCCCGCCCCCGCCGTCACATCCGGTGCCGCTCCATCCGGGCCAGCGCCGCCCGGCACAGCGTGAGCAGTTTCTCGTCGTCGTGCACGTCGTGCGAGCCCGCACCGTCCTCGCGCGCGTTGTGGCGGTGTCTTCGGGCCAGCTCGGTACGGATCGCGAACTCCGCCTCCGCCGCCGCCGGACCCATCTCCGCCAGGCACTCGGCCACCGTCACCCGCGTGTGCCGGTTCTCCTCCCAGGCCGAGAGCAGCACCGGCAGCACCGTCTCCGCGTCGCCCGACACGCGCCACAGCGCCGCCGCCGAACGCACCCGCACCCACAGGTCCCGCGCCCCGAGCCCGGCCCGCAGCGCCGGGGCCGCACCGGCCGCCGCCGGGCCGATCGCGCCCAGCGCCCGCGCCGCCGCGCACCACTCCGCGCCCGAGGCGCCCGGCCGCAGCCAGCGCTCCAGGGCCTCCAGGGCCTCCGCCGGCGAGCCGTCCAGCGCCCACACGGCCTGCGCCGCCATCGAGGACACCGCCGCCGACTCGGCGCCGAGCAGCGCCCGCGCGTCCTCCAGCGCCTCCCCCCGGGCCGCGGGTCCGAACGCCGCCAGCGTCCGCAGGCAGGCCTCCCGCACCCAGTCCCGCCGGTTCGGCGGCGCCCCGCGCAGCACCCGCAGCACCTCCGGCAGCGCCTGGACGCCCCGGACCGCGCCCAGCGCGCACAGCAGCGGCGCCGCCCGGTCGTACAGGAGCTCGTCCAGCTCCACCTCGGCCAGCCTGCGCCGCAGCGCCGGGGCGAGCGGCAGCGCCGCCGGGCCCAGCGCCTTCACCGCGTACAGCAGCTCGCGCCGCACCTCGCCCTCCTCCAGGGCCCGCGCGAGCAGCGGGATCGCCCGCGCGTCCCCGCAGCGCGCCAGGGCGAGCAGGGCTCCGCCCCGCCCGGCCCGCGCCCCCGGACCCGGCAGGCCCAGCGGACCCTGAGGGGCGGCGGAGAGCCGGACCGCCAGCGCGTCCGCCGAGGGGCCCGCCAGCTCGAAGAGGCGCTCCAGGAAGGAGGTCGCGGCCTCGCGCAGCCGCGGCTCCGGGTCGCTCAGCTGCGCGCCGACGAGCCGGACCACCTCCTCGTACCGCCCTCGCCACACCCGTATCAGGGCGCCACACAGCCAGATCGCGTCCGAACGCTGCCCCCAGTCGGGGCTGCGGAGCTGGGCCAGGATGAGCGCGATGCGGTCGTCGACCCGGTCGTCGAGGGCCGTGTGCAGGGTGCGCAGCAGCTCCTCGGTCCACGGCGTGGGGCGGCCCGCCGAGTGCTCCTCCAGGAGCTCGCGGACCTGCCCGATGAGGGTCGGCGTGGCCGCCCGCGGGGTCTCCCCGGCCGGCTCGCCCGGCGCGGTGCGCACCTCGTCGAGGAGGACGGTGACGCGCTCCACCACGTCGTGCGGGATCTCGGCCGGCGCTACCCGGGCCAGCTGGGCGAGGGCGGCGAGCCGCAGCCCGGGCGCCTGCGCGGCGCGCGAGAGCCAGGCCAGCCAGTCCGCGGTCTCCGCGCGCAGCGTCTCGTGCCGCAGCGCGAGCCGGCCGACGGCGGCGACCAGGGCCAGCCGCACCTCGGTGTCCCGCTCCACGGTCAGCCGCTCCCGCAGCAGGCCGAGCACCCGCACGGGGTCGGGGTGCAGCGAGGCGAGGGCGCACGGGGCCGCGATCCGCACCTCGGGGTCGGGGTCGCAGACCAGGCCGAGGAAGACGTCGGCCCCGGCGGCGATGGCGGCGGCGGCCATCGCGAAGTTCGCCGCCGGTATGAAGTCCTCGTCCTCCGCGTCGAGTTCGGCGAGCTCCTCGTCGTCTCCGAGGTCGATGCCGCCGATGCTGGTCAGCAGTTCGACGATGCAGCCCCGGTCCTGGACCTCGGGGTCGGCGACGAGTTCGAGCAGGAAGGGAATGCAGGCGAGCGTCGAGTCGTACACGTCGCCCTGGTGGTGGACCGCCCCGTACATGCCGTCGATCGCGTTCTCCCGCTCCGCGGGATCGGCGGAGGCGAGTCCGCGGAGCAGCTCCGGCACATCGTCCGCCGGGCCGTACGCGTGCCCCAGCGAGGCCCAGTCGACCTCCTCGATCCCCGTCAGCATGCCAGGCCGCCTTCCCCGTGAGCGCTGTACCAGGCAGCAAGTGTGCACCAACGTGCCGATAACGAGGGCCCGCCTGCCGGACGCTCTCGGCGAACCCCCGCGCGGCCGCTCGCTTTGCGCCACCCGGCGGAACGCCCGTCACCCCGCCGGAGCCCCGCGGTACCCCTCCCGGACCCCCTCAGGACCCTCACGAGGCCCCCGCACCCGGTCCATACCCGTACCCACCGACGGCCGACCGGCCCTGTTCCGCACCGGGTGGGCCGTCGGGCGGCCGCGGCGGCGTTTGCTGAGTTTGTCCTGAACGGAGCGCCGGGGGAGGGGGACGGGACAGGCGGGGGAATCAGCCAGTGGGCTCGTTCGTGGCTTGACCGGAGCCGGAGTCGGGGGCGGGGCCGGATTCAGGGCCGGGGTCGGGGCCGTGACCGGAGCCGGAGTCAGGGCCGGCGCCGCCGTCCGGCTCCCCTGCCCCGTCCCGCCCGGGCTCCCTTACCCGGACGAAGCGCGCGGTGTCCTGGCGGCCCGCCGGCATGCGCAGCTCGACGGGCAGGTGCGCGGTCAGCGGGCGCACCGTGCCGTGCTCCGGGTCGGCCATCGGTCCCGCGAGGAGCCCCGCCGTCAGCTCGGCGACCTCGCGGGCCTGCGGCGCGGTCAGCCGGGGGCTGGTGCGCAGGGTGCGCCCGTCGGGCAGCCGGACGAGCACGGCGTGCGGGCGGTCGGGCGGCCCGAAGACGCCGGCCAGGACGGCGTCCTGGGTGTCCGCGTACCGCACCTTCCGCCAGGACCAGGTGCCGCCGGGCCGGTACGCCGAGGTCCAGGCCTTGGCCACGATCCCCTCGACGCCCGTCCCCCGCAGACTGCCGAACCACTCCCGCGCGGTGTCCTCGTCCTCGGTCGCGAGCACCCGCTGGAGCGGCGGGCCGGTCCCGGCGAGGGCCGCGCCGAGCAGTTCCCAGCGCTCCCGCAGGGGCCGGGCCCGCAGGTCGTGGCCGGGCAGGGCGAGCAGGTCGAAGGCGATGTACGAGACGGGGACGCCGGCCCGCTCGCGCTCCCGGTGCGAGCGGAGCAGGTCGGTGAAGCTCAGCCGCCCCTCGCGGTACGCGCAGAGCTCGCCGTCCAGGACGACGCCCGGCGGCAGCCGCTCGCCCAGGTACGCGGCGACGGCCGGGAACTCGGGGGAGAGGTCGCGGCGGGCCCGGGACTGGAGGAGGACCCGGCCCCCGTCGAGGACGAAGGCGAGGGCGCGGAAGCCGTCCAGCTTGAGGGAGTACTGGAGGCCGCCGGGGACGCTGCCCTGCGCGGGGAGCTCGTCGGCGGACCGCGGGCGCATCACGTCGAGGGGCGGGCGGAGCACGACGGCGGGGTCGGGGGTCCGGTCCGTGGTCATGGCGCTCCTTCGGGGGTGCGGGCGCCGGCCCCGTCGCCGCTCACGGCAGCGCTCCGGCCGCGGCCGGGTCGAAGAGCGGGGCGAGCAGCTCCCCGTACCGCTCCAGGCGCGGGGCGATGTCGTCCAGGAGCAGGACGAGCCGGTCGGGGGAGGTGCAGGTCTCGACCTCCGCCCAGGTGACCGGCGCGGAGACGGCGGGGAGCGGGCGGGCCCGCAGCGTGTAGGGCGTGGCGGTGGTCTTCGCGGCGGCGTTCTGGCTGTGGTCGACGAAGACCTTGCCCCGCCGCAGCGCCTTGGCCATGCGGTGGACGACCAGCCGGGGGAGCTCGGCCTCCGCCTCGACGGCGAGCCTGCGGGCGTACGCGGAGACCTGCTCGGACGGGGTCGGCTCCAGCGGGACGAGCAGGTGCAGGCCCTTGGCGCCGGAGGTCTTCGGGTACGCGGTGAGACCGTCGGCCGCGAGGCGTTCCCGCAGGTGGCGGGCGACCAGGCAGCACTCGACGACGCTCGCGGGCGGCCCCGGGTCGAGGTCGAGGACGAGCCGGTCGGCGACGGCCGGGGAGCCCTCCCGCCACTGGGGCGTGTGGAACTCGACGACCAGGTTGGCCGCCCACATCAGCGAGGCCAGGTCCTGGACCATCACCTGCCGGGCCCTCGGGTCCTCGGAGCGGGGCACGGGGGTGGTCCTCACCCAGGCGGGGGTGCCGGGCGGCGGGTTCTTGGTGAAGAAGAGCTGGCCGTCGGGGCCGTCCGGGTAGCGCAGGAAGGAGACCGGGCGGTCGCGCAGATGGGGCAGGATCGCGGCCCCGACGGTGGCGTAGTAGTGCAGCAGCTCGCCCTTGGTGGTGCCGGTGGCGGGGTGGAGGACCTTGTCCAGGTTGCTGAGCGCCAGCCGCCGCCCCTCCACCTCTGTGATGGGCGTCATACGATGAGAATCCCATGATTCCCGACTCCACGGGGCGATCAAGGTCAATCGGCTCGAAAGGTGATGAAACGTGCGATCCATCTGGAACGGCGCCATATCCTTCGGGCTGGTCAGCATCCCGATCAAGCTGGTGAACGCCACCGAGAGCCGGTCGGTCTCCTTCCGCCAGATCCACCTGGAGGACGGCGGCCGGGTCCGCTACCGCAAGGTGTGCGAGCTCGACGGCGAGGAGGTCTCCGCGGCGGAGATCGGCAAGGCGTACGAGGACGCCGACGGGTCCATGATCCCGATCACCGACGAGGACCTGGCCGCCCTGCCGCTCCCGACGGCGAAGACCATCGAGATCGTGGCCTTCGTCCCGGCGGGGGAGATCGACCCGCTCCAGATGGACGCCGCGTACTACCTCTCCGCGAACGGGGTCCCGGCCGCCAAGCCGTACACCCTGCTGCGCGAGGCGCTGAAGCGCAGCGACAAGGTGGCGGTGGCGAAGTACGCGCTGCGCGGGCGCGAGCGGCTCGGGATGCTGCGGGTGGTCGACGACGTGATCGCCATGCACGGACTGCTCTGGCCGGACGAGATCCGGGCCCCCGAGGGGGTCGCCCCCGAGACCCCCGTCACGGTGCGGGACGCCGAACTCGACCTGGCAGACGCCCTGATGGCCACCCTGGGCGAGGTCGACATCACCGGCCTGCACGACGACTACCGGGAGGCCGTGGAGGAGATGATCGCGGCGAAGGCCGAGGGCGGCGCGGCCCTGGGGCCCGCCGAGCCCGAGGCGGAGGGCGGCGGACAGGTCATCGACCTGATGGCGGCCCTGGAGAGCAGCGTCCGCGCGGCCAAGGAGGCCCGGGGCGAGGGGGCCGCGGCGACGGGCGGGGCGGCGGCCGCCGAGAAGGTCGCCGAGGTGACCGAGCTCAAGCCGCGCAAGAAGGCGGCCCGGGCGCCCGCCGCGCCCAAGGAGACGGGTGCGAAGAAGTCCACGGCGCGGACGGCGGCGAAGAAGACGGCGGCACCACCGGCCCGCAAGTCGACCTCCAGGGCGGCGTCCGGCGGAACCGCCGCGAAGGACACGTCCGGGAGCGCGGCCGGGGGTGCCGCCAAGAGCACCGCGAAGTCCCCTGCCAAGTCGGCCGCCAAGGCCCCGGCCAAGAGCGCCGCCGCGTCGAAGCGGCAGGCGAAGAAGGCGGCCCCCCGCAAGCGCTCCGCGTGATCCGGCGGGGTGGCCGGAAGTGACCCCAGCCACATCCCGAATGAGGGCGCGGGTAAAGAATTCGCCATGAAGTCCCGGCCGCGTCTCGATATGTGGTCGAGGGGTCTCGCGTACACGTCTGTGGGTAGCGCACACGCGTGTTCCTGACTGTTTTCGGTCGCGAAGCGCGCTGGCCGGGGGCCGCCCCGACCTGCTGACGGCCCGGCCGGGGTGGGGTCGGTGTGTCCGGAATGCTTCGGCCGCCACGGGCCGTACATGGGGCCGGTGTATCCTCGGGGATCAAAAAAGGTCCGGAAAATGTAACCGGAATTCAATGTTCCCCTTTACTTCGCAGACACAGCCCGTTTACGGCGTCGATCTTTGACAAAGCGAAGCGGTGGTTTTTAGACTCGTTGGACAACAGTCTAGGGGGAGACGATGAGTCAGCGTACGCAGGAGAAACCGAAACCTCTGATACCCGACTTTTATATCGACCGTGATTCCGTCGGCAGCGACAGCTGGCGCATCCTCGTCGTGGAGAGCGAGCTCCGGTACGCCGAGTCGCTCGTGACGGGCCTGCGCCGCCACGGTCACCAGGTGTCCACCGTCGAGACCGGCGGCGCCGCGCTCCAGGTCTACACCTCGGCCGACCTGGTCCTGATCGATCTCGAACTGCCCGACCTCGACGGTCTCGAGGTCTGCCGGGCGATCCGCGCCGCCGGAGACACCCCGATCATCGCCGTGACCGCCCGCGGCTCCGAACTCGACCGGGTCCTCGGCCTCCAGGCCGGCGCCGACGACTACATGGTCAAGCCGTACGGATTCCGCGAGCTCATGGCCCGCATGCAGGCCGTCATGCGCCGGGCCAGGCCCCGGCCGCGCGTCGTGGACGTCATCGACCAGGGCCCGCTCCGCATTGACGCCGGAGCCCGTCAGGTCAGCCTCCACGGAAAGCAGATCGACGTCACCAGAAAAGAGTTCGACGTCCTTTACCTGCTCGCCTCCAATCCCGGAAACGTCGTCCCCCGCAAAAGGCTCATGCAGCAGATATGGGGAGATTCCTGGTCCCGTAGAACCGTTGACACGCACGTGAGCAGCCTCCGCAACAAGCTCGGCTGTCGGGACTGGATCGTCACCATTCGCGGTGTCGGATTCAAACTCGGCAAAGTGTAATAAGCAGCGTCGGCGCACGGTTTCGGAACACGGAGAATCGGAAAATGGCTCACCCGGCGACGCACCTGCCCCCGCGGGCCGTGTGCGTGGGCGAGGACTGCAGGCGGAGCGCCGTCGACGGCGGCGGCAAACGACGGGTACGGCCGGACCTCCGGCTCTGCCCCCCATGTCTGGGCCGGCTGGTCGCGGCCCTCGAAGAACTTCCCGGTCTCTACGCCGCGTGCGAGCGGGTGCTCGGCGGCGCCGGACCGGCGCGCGGGTCCGGCGAACGGCGCGGCACCGGCGGCAGACCCGCCGGGATCCCGCTCAACGGCCCGGCGGCCGAGGTACGTTCGGCGATCGTCGCCACCCTCGGCTCCTGGAGCGGACTCGTCGCCGACGAGCGGGGCTTCCCCGCACCCCGGCGCACCCCCGTCCACCTGGCGGCCTTCCTGCTGCGCAGCGCCGAGTGGCTGGCCGCCCACCCCGCCGTCGCGGACGCCACCCGCGAGCTGGACCGGCTGGTCGGCGCCGCCCGCCGGGTGGCCCGCGAACCCGTGCGCCACCTCCCGGTCGGCCCCTGCGTGGAACCCGGCTGTACGGGCGGGCTCGCGGTCGTCGGCGGCACCCGCCGCATCCTGTGCGACGCGGACCCGGCCCACCAGTGGGCGAGCCACGAGTGGACCCGCCTGCGCCGCGCCATGCCCGGCCAGCGGGTGCCGGCCCAGGGCGCGGCACGGGTGCCCGCCCAAGGGACGGCACTGGGTCAGGCCCAGAGCGCGCCACAGGTCCCCGCCCAGGCCGCGCCGCCCGCGCCCGAACCGGTCGAGCGCTGGCTCACCGCCCGGGACATCGCGGACCTGTGGGGCGCGCCCACCGGCACCGTGTACCGGCTGGCCAGCGAACAGCGCTGGCGCAGACGCAACCGGTGCGGCCGCACGTACTACGCGGAGAGCGACGTCCACGGCAGCTTCAGCGGTCGCCGGCCCCGCACTCCCGCGATGAAGTGACCGGGAGGGCGGCCGCCCCCGGGTACCCCCGGTACCCACCGCAGGCCCACGTCCACCAACCCCGCCCCGCCCAACGCCGCCCGACCCAGCCCAACCCCGCCCCGCCCCGCCCCGGCTCCCGTCCGGACGGCGGGGCGGGGCCGTTTCCGAGGAGATCGCGCCCGATGCAGGCCGAAGCCTGGTTCCTTGAGGTGGACCCCGTCGCGTCCGCCGACGTGCTCGACACCACCGCCCTCGACGCCCACGAGCGGCAGCGCGCCGCCTCGTTCGTACGGGCCTCCGACCGCAGGCTGTACACCGTCGCGCACCTCGCCCTGCGCACGCTCCTCGCCCGGCGGCTCGGCGCCCGCCCCGAGGAGCTGGTGTTCGCCCGCGAGCCCTGCCCGTGCTGCGGGGCCGCGCACGGCCGGCCGGTGCTCGCCGTCCCCGAACCGCCGGTGCACTTCTCCCTCTCGCACACCCAGGGCCTGGTCCTCGTCGCCACCGCCCCCGTCCCCGTCGGCGCCGACGCCCAGCTGCGCCCCGCGCCCGAGGACGTGACCGGACTGCTGCCGGCCCTCCACCCCGCCGAACGCGCCGCCCTCGCGACCGAGACCGACCCCGCCCGGCGGGCCGCCGCGTTCGGCCGGGTCTGGGCCCGCAAGGAGGCGTACCTGAAGGGCCTCGGCACCGGTCTCGGCCGCGACAGCACCCTCGACGACCTGGCCGCCGACCCGGCCGGCTGGACCGTGGACGACCTGCCCTGCGGGCCCCGCCACCACGCCGCCGTCGCCCTGCGCGCGCCCCGCCCCGACACCCGGCCCCCGGTGGCGCACCACGTGCCGTCCCTGACCGAGCTGTGAGAGAACCCGCACAGTCCGACCGGGATTTGAGAAACCCGACACAGCTCTGACACAAGCCCCATTGAACGCCGGCGCCCGTCCGAAGAAGCTGGACGCGAAGGTCGGTGCGCTGTCTCCACCGCGCGGCCCGCCCGGCCGGATCCACCGTCCCCCGGCCGCCCCCACGCCGTCTCCGTCGCCGTCGTGCTGCCCATCCCGCAGCCGGCGGCGGCCGTGTTCCGGCACCCGTCGCGAACCCCTCCACGGGGACACCGCACCACCCACCGCACACCAGAGAGAGGACATCGCCATGACCGTGGCCATCCCATCGACCCGGACCGTCGCGGACCTGCTGCTCCAGGCCGCGGAGGCCCACCCCGGCTCCGGCGTCCTCCACCACGAGGGCGACGCCGGCGCCGCCGCCGCGCGGCTCCAGACGTACCCGGAGCTCGTGCACGAGGCCCGCCGGGTCCTCACCGGCCTGCGCGCCCGCGGGCTCGCCCCGCAGGACAAGGTCGTCCTGCTCCTGGAGCGCCCGCAGGAGTTCCTCACCGCCTTCTGGGCCTGCCTCCTCGGCGGCTACGTGCCGGTCCCGATGGCCCCGCTCGGCGGCGACCCGGAGCGCTGGGCCGCCCAGCTCGGCCACGTCCACACCCTGCTCGACGGGCCGCTGGTCGTCACCAACGACAGCCTGGCCGCCGAGCTGCCCCGCGTCGACGGCCTCGCCGTCACCGCCCTGGACACCCTGTACGGGACCGAGCCCGCCGACCTGCTGCACGAGGCCGCGCCCGAGGACACCGCGCTGCTCGTCCTCACCTCCGGCTCCACCGGCAACTCCAAGGCCGTCCGCCTCACCCACGCCAACCTGATCGCCTCCATGGCGGGCAAGAACACCGCCCACCACATCGGTCCCGAGGACATCTCGCTCAACTGGGTCTCCTTCGACCACGTCGCCGCGCTCCTGGAGTGCCACCTGCTGCCGCTCTCGGTCGGCGCCACCCAGCTGCACGTCGAGGCCGCCGTCGTCCTCGGCGAGCCGCTGGACTTCCTGCGGCTGGTCTCCCGCTACGGCGTCACGATGACCTTCACCCCGAACTTCCTGCTCGGGCTGCTCAACGCCTCCGCCGACCGGCTCGACGAGCACGGCCCCGTCGACCTGTCGAAGCTGCGGCACATCATCAGCGGCGGCGAGGCCGTCGTCCGCACCACCGGCGAGGCGTTCCTGGCCCACTTCGCGCCGCACGGCCTCAAGGGCGACACCCTGTGGCCCGCGTTCGGCATGACCGAGACCTGCGCCGGGTCCATCTACTCCCGCGAGTTCCCCGCCTCCGACCAGGGCCAGGAGTTCGCCAACCTCGGGCGCCCCGTCGACGGCCTGCGGATCCGCGTCGCCGACGAGCAGGACCGGCCGCTGGGGGAGGGGCGGACCGGCGAGCTCCAGCTCATCGGCCCGATGATCACGCCCGGCTACCACAACAACGAGCAGGCCACGAAGGACGCCTTCACGGCCGACGGCTGGTTCCGCAGCGGTGACCTGGGCCGGATCGACGACGGACGCCTCACCCTCGTCGGCCGCAGCAAGGACAGCATCATCGTCAACGGCGTCAACTACTTCAGCCACGACGTCGAGACCCTGCTCCAGGAGCTCGACGACGTCGCCCGCTCCTACGTCGCCGCCTTCCCCACCCGCGCCCCGGGCTCCGACACCGAGCAGCTCGTCGTCGCCTTCCACCCCGAGGTCGAGGACGGCGACGAACTCGCCCTCTACCGCGTCCTGTCCGCGGTCCGCGCCAGCGTCGTCATGCACTGGGGCTTCCGCCCCTCGCTGATCCTCCCGCTGCCGAAGGACGCCTTCCCGAAGACCAGCCTCGGCAAGATCCAGCGCCCGCTCATGCGCAAGCGCCTCGAAGCCGGGGCGTACGCGGAGACCGCCGACGCCGTCGCCGACCTGATCCTGCGCCGCCTCGGCGGCTACACCGCGCCCGAGGGCGAGACCGAGACGGTCCTCGCCGGGATCTACGCCGAGATGTTCGACACCGACCCCGCGAAGCTGAGCGCCACCGCCAACTTCTTCGACCTCGGCGGCACCTCCCTCGACATCCTGCGGCTGCGCAGCCTGGTCGCCCGCCGGCTCGGCGCGAACGACCTCCAGATCATCACCGTCCTGATGGCGCCGACCGTCCGCGCGCTGGCCGCCCGGCTCGCCGAGGACGCGGCCGGCGGGGCGGCGGACCGCCCGTACGACCCGATCGTGCCGATGCAGGTCGTCGGTGACAAGACGCCGCTGTTCTGTGTCCACCCCGGCGTCGGCGAGGTCCTCGTCTTCGTCAACCTCGCCAAGTACTTCGTCGGCGACCGGCCGTTCTACGCCCTGCGCGCCCGCGGCTTCAACCCCGGCGAGAAGCCCTTCGAGAGCTTCGAGGAGATGGTGAGCACCTACGTGGCCGCCATCCGCGAGAAGCAGCCGCACGGCCCCTACGCCGTCGCCGGCTACTCGTACGGCGGCGCCGTCGCCTTCGAGATCGCCAAGGTCCTGGAGGCCGAGGGCGAGCGGGTCGACTTCATCGGCAGCTTCAACCTGCCCCCGCACATCAAGTACCGCATGGACGAGCTGGACTTCGTCGAGACCGCGGCCAACCTGGCCTTCTTCCTCGCCCTCATCGACAAGAAGCAGTCGCTGGAGCTGCCGAAGCGGCTGGGCCACCTGTCGAAGGAGGAGCAGCTGGCCTACTTCATCGAGCACGCGCCGCAGGCACGTCTCGCCGAACTCGACCTGGACCTCGCCAAGTTCACCGCCTGGGCCGAACTCGCCGACGGGCTCACCGACCTCGGCCGCAGCTACGCGCCGTCCGGTCATGTCCGTGGCATGTCCGTCTTCTACGCGATACCGCTGCGCGGCACCAAGGAGGACTGGCTGAACAACGAGCTCAGCCGCTGGAAGGAGCACGCCGACGACGTCAGCTTCATCGACGTCCCCGGCGAGCACTACACGCTGATGGGCCCGCAGCACGTGGCCGGCTTCCAGTCGATCCTCCGCAAGGAGCTCGACCGGACGCTCGGCGACGGCAAGTAAGCACGAATCGAAGGGGACTGCACAGATGAACGGCAAGAAGATCCTGGTCACCGGCGGCACGGGCCAGGTGGCCGGACCGGTCGCCAAGGCGCTCGCCCAGGACAACGAGGTCTGGGCGCTCGGGCGCTTCGGCACCCCCGGCTCGGAGGACGCCCTGCGCGAGCACGGCATCACCACCTTCCGCTGGGACATGGACGACACGGGCGAGGACGCCCTCAAGGGCCTGCCCGAGGACTTCACCCACGTCATCCACTCCGCGGTGAACCGCGGCGAGGACGGCGACTTCAACCGGGCGGTCGAGGTCAACACCGTGGCCGCCGGCCGCCTGATGACCCACTGTCGCACCGCCGAGGCGTTCCTGTACGTCTCCACCGGCGCCCTCTACAAGCGCCAGACCCTCGACCACGCCTACCGGGAGGACGACCCGGTCGACGGCGTCGCCGACTGGCTGCCCGCCTACCCGGTCGTCAAGATCGCCACCGAGGGCGCGGTCCGCGCGTACGCCGCGACCCTCGGCCTGCCCACGATCATCGCCCGCCTCAACATCGCGTACGGCCCCGGCGGTTACGGCGGCGTCCCGATGCTCTACTTCAAGCGGATGCTCGCCGGCGAGCCCATCCCGGTCCCGGTCGAGGGCCAGAACTGGTGCTCCCTGCTCTACACCGACGACCTCGTCGAGCAGGTCCCCCACCTGTGGAACGCGGCGACCGTGCCCGCCACCCTCACCAACTGGGGCGGCGACGAGTCCGTCGGCATCACCGACTGCGTCCGGCACCTGGAGGAGCTCACCGGCGTCGAGGCCAAGCTGGTGCCGAGCGAGGTCACCCGCGAGACCTACCAGTTCGACCCGACGCTGCGGAAGCGGCTCACCGGCCCGTGCAAGGTCGACTGGCGCGAGGGCATCCGCCGCACGGTCGAGTCCATGTATCCCGAGTACGCGAAGCAGCGCTGAGGAGCGGCGAGCGATGACCACCACCACCAGCAACCTGGACCTGATCCACGCGGCCTACGCCGCCTTCCGCGACCGTGACGTCGACGCGCTCGTCGCCACGATGGCCGAGGACATGGAGTGGATCCACCCCGAGGGCATGCACGCCTACGGCCTCGGCGGCACCAAGCACGGCCACGCCGGGGTCCGGGGCTTCCTGGCCCACGTCCCGACCGTCCTCGGCGGGATGCGGCTCCAGCCCCTGGAGTTCCTCGACCACGGCGACCGGGTCGTCGTCTTCGGCGTCCGCGACGTGACCTCCCGCACCGGCCACACCGAGACGCTCCAGTTCGTCCACTCCTGGACGTTCCGCGACGGCAAGGCCGTCCGCATGGAGGACATCTTCGACACGGTCGCGTTCCACCGGGTGATCGAGAGCTGACGGGCGCCCTCGGCCATGACATCCGCCACCGCGTACGCCTTCCTGGGCCCCGAGGGCACCTTCACCGAGGCGGCGCTGCGCAGACTTCCCGCGTACGCCGCCCACGGTGAGGAACCGCCCCGACGCCCCTACCCCAGTGTCCCCGCGGCCCTGGACGCGGTCCGCCGCGGCGACTGCGCGACGGCCGTGGTCCCGCTGGAGAACTCGGTGAAGGGCGTCGTGCCCGCCACCATGGACCAGCTGGCCGAGTCCGGGCTGCACATCACCGGCGAGGTCGAACTCCCGGTGACCTTCGCCCTGATGGCACCGGCCGGCACGGACCTGGGCGACGTACGGGAGGTGTACAGCCACCCGCACGCGCTCGCCCAGTGCGCCGGTTGGCTGGACGAGCACCTGCCGGGCGCCCGGGCCGTGCCCGCCGACTCCACGGCCGCCGCCGCGCACGAGGTGGCGCGGCGGCCGGCCGGCGGGGTGGCGGCCATCGCCGCCCCGCCGGCCGCCGAGCGCTACGGCCTGCGGGTGCTGGCCGCCGGCCTCGGGCGCCGCGGCGGAGCGGTCACCCGCTTCGTCGCGGTCTCCGAGGCATGGTTCCCGCCCGCCCGCACCACCCGCGACCGCACCTCCCTGGTCGTCACCACCGAGGACGGCGGGCCCGCCCGGCTCGCCGCGATCCTCGCCCTCTTCACCGACCGCGGCATCGAGGTGAGCCGCGTCCACGCCTGGCCCACCGGCGAACGCCTCGGCAGCTACCGCTACTTCGTCGACGTCGACGGACACGTGGAGAACCCGGCGGTGCGGGGAGCCCTGTCGAGCCTGTACGCCCTGGGCGCGACGGCCCGCTTCCTGGGGAGCTACCCGAGGTGGCGCCCCCGCCCCGCGGCCGTGCGCACCACCGAGGCGGAACGGCACCCGGGCGAGCGCCTCCGCTCCGACCAGCTCGCCCCGAGCGCCCGCACCTGAGGGCGCCTCGGGCCGCCGGGCCCGCCACCGCCGCCGGGCCCGGCACCCGCCCCCTCCAGGAGGTCCCCATGCCGCCCACCCTGCTCCACATCGACACCAGCGCCCGCCTCGGCTCGACCACCCGCCGCGTCACCGCCGAGTTCGCCGCCTCCTGGCGCGCCGCCAACGAGGGCGGCACCCACCTCCACCGCGACCTCGCCGCCACCCCCGTGCCGCACATCGACGGCGACCAGATCGCCGTGACGCAGCGCATCGAGGCGGCCGGCGTCCGGGACCTCGACGAGGCGCGGAACGCGGCCCGCACGGCCGGCGAGAAGGCGAGCTGGGCCACCACCTGGGAGCTGGTCGACGAGGTGCTCGCCGCCGACACGATCGTCCTGGGCCTGCCGATGCACAACTTCTCGCTGCCCTCCACGTTCAAGGCCTGGCTCGACCGGGTGCTCATCCCGCCGCTCGTCGTCGACCCGGAGACCGGCACCGGCCCGCTGGCCGGCCGTCGGGTCGTGGTGGTCACGGCCCGCGGCGGCGCGTACGGGCCGGGCACGCCCCGGCACGCCTACGACTTCCAGGAGCCCTACCTGCGGGCCGCCCTCGGCATGGTCGCCCTCGCCGACGACCTGGTCTTCCTGCACGCCGAGCTGACGAAGTCCGGGCAGGTGGCCCGGCTGGCCGGCTTCCAGCGGCTGGCGGCCGAGTCGCTGAAGGAGGCGCTGGAGGGCGCCCGCGCGCACGCCCGGCGCGTGCACCTCTGACGTACGGAACGACGCCGTTCCCGCCCTCCCGCCCTGCCGCACCTCCCCTTTTGTCTTCCTCTCCGAGAGGTTTCGTCATGGAGACCCTGAAGCCCGAGACCCCCGCATTCGAACTGGTGAACACATGGGCCGGCCTCCCCGCCGCCCAGCAGCCCGCGTACCCCGACCCCGCCGCCCTGCACCGCGTCACCCGCGAGCTCGCCACCGCCCCGCCGCTCGTCTTCTCCGGCGAGTGCGACCGCCTCAAGGACCGGCTGGCCGCCGTCGCGCGCGGGGAGGCCCTGCTCCTCCAGGGCGGCGACTGCGCCGAGACCTTCGACCGGGTCTCCGCCGAGACGGTGCACAGCAAGCTCAACACCCTGATGCAGATGTCCGCGGTCCTCACGTACGCGGCGGCGATGCCCGTCGTGAAGGTCGGCCGCATCGCCGGCCAGTACGCCAAGCCCCGCTCGCAGCCCACCGAGACCCGCGACGGCCTCACCCTGCCCACCTACCGCGGCGACGCCGTCAACGGCCTCGCCTTCACCTCCGAGGCCCGGGTCCCCGACCCGGAACGCCTGCTGCGGATGTACCAGGCCTCCTCCAACACCCTCAACCTGGTACGGGCGTTCACCGCCGGCGGCTACGCGGCGCTCAGCCAGGTGCACGAGTGGAACCGCGACTTCATCGCCGGCTCGCCGCTGCGCGAGCAGTACGGGGCCATCGCCGACGGCATCGACCGCGCCCTGAAGTTCATGCACGCCACCGGCGCCAGCCCGCGCGCCTTCGACGACTCCGAGTTCTACGTCTCCCACGAGGGCCTGCTGCTCGACTACGAGGCCCCGCTCACCCGCCACGACCCCGACACCGGCCGGGTCTACGCCACCTCCGGGCACATGCTCTGGATCGGCGAACGCACCCGTGACCTGGACGGCGCCCACGTTGAGTACTTCTCCCGCGTCGCCAACCCCATCGGCGTGAAGCTGGGCCCCACCACCACCCCGGACACGGCGCTGCGGCTCATCGACCGGCTCGACCCCGACCGGGAGCCCGGCCGGCTCACCTTCGTCGTACGGCTCGGCGTCGGCCGGGTGCGCGAGGTGCTGCCCGAGCTCGTCGAGAAGGTCACCGCCTCCGGAGCCCGGGTGGCGTGGGTCTGCGACCCGATGCACGGCAATACCGTCGGGGCCCCCTCCGGACACAAGACCCGGCACTTCGACGACATCCTCGGCGAGGTCCGCGCCTTCTTCGAGGTGCACGGCGCCCTCGGCACCCACGCCGGCGGCATCCACGTCGAGCTCACCGGCGACGACGTCACGGAGTGCGTCGGCGGCGGCCACGACCTCGGCTTCCCCGACCTCTTCGCCCGCTACGAGTCGGCCTGCGACCCGCGCCTCAACCGCAGCCAGTCGCTCGACCTGGCGTTCCTGGTCGCGGAGTTCCTGCACGGCGGGGAGGGCGCGTGACGACGCCCGCCCGGCCGGAGGAGGACGCGTGAGCGCCGCACGCGCCGAGCTGGGCCGGCTCCGCGACAGCATCGACAACATCGACGCCGCCGTGGTGCACCTGCTCGCCGAGCGCTTCACCCACACCCGCCGGGTCGGCGAGCTGAAGGCCCGGCACGGCCTGCCGCCCGCCGACCCCGGCCGCGAGGCCCGGCAGATCGCCCGGCTGCGGAGCATCGCCGAGTCGGCCCGGCTGGATCCGGAGTTCGCCGAGAAGTTCCTCACCTTCATCGTGGCGGAGGTGATCCGGCACCACGAGTCCATCGCCCGATCCCGCACGGAACATCGAATTCCGGCCGCGCGTGACGGGGGTGCTCCCGCGCCCGTCCTAGCGGAATATTGACATTCGCTTGGCGAAAACCGACAGAGCGTGCGCATGACCTGCGAAAGTGCGCACAGCCCTGAATCCCCTTCCGTTGATCGAGGTTTCCGGCCCACCGGAGAATCAAGGCCATGATCCGGCCCGATTCTCCGCGGCCGGCCTCTCTCTCGTTCAGGACGGACACCCGGCGTCTTCATTTCCGGGATCACCATGGGGGATTTCGTGATCAGTCGCAGAAACATGCTCAAGGCGGGCGTCGCCACCAGCGCGGTCGGCGCCGCCGGCCTGCTGGTCCCGGCGACGGGGGGCTCCGCGCAGGCGGCCGACCTCGACCCGGCGGGCATCCCCAAGTTCACCCAGCCCATGCCCCTGGCCCCGACGCTCGCCCCGTACTCCTCCACGGGCACCGCGGACTACTACGCGATGACGATGAAGGAGGCCGACGTCGAGATCATCCCCGGTCGGCTCACCCGGGTCCGCACCTTCAACGGCAGCTTCCCGGGCCCCGTCATCCGCGCCAAGTCCGGCGTGCGGGCCGTGGTGCAGCAGACCAACACCCTGCCCGTGGCCACCTCGGTCCACCTGCACGGCGCGCACGTGCCGGAGGACAGCGACGGCGGCCCGATGGACCTCATCGCGCCCGGCGGCGGCACCAAGACCTACACGTACCCGAACCAGCAGCCGCACGCGAACCTCTGGTTCCACGACCACGCGCACCACCAGGAGTCCGAGAACGTCTTCCTCGGCCTCACCGGCACCTACCTGCTCACCGACGACGTCGAGCAGGGCAACATCCTGCCGAAGGGCGCGTACGACATACCGATCCAGCTCCGCGACGCCCGCTTCGACGAACAGGGCCAACTCGTCTACGCCATGGACGACTTCCTCAACCGGAACGTCATCCTCGCCAACGGCAAGGCCTGGCCGTACTTCGAGGTCGCCCGCAAGCTGTACCGCTTCCGCATCTTCAACACCGCGAACATGCGGTACTTCAAGCTCAGCCTCACCGGCAACGCGCCCTTCACGCTGATCGGCACCGACGGCGGACTCCTGCCCAAGCCGCAGGAGGTCACCAGCGTGACCCTCTCCCCGGGCGAGCGCGCCGACATCATGATCGACTTCTACGAGTACCCGATCGGCACCACGCTGGAGCTCAAGAACGCGCCCGACGCGATGCCCGGCGGCCCCGCCGACGCGATCACCAAGGTGATCCAGTTCCGCGTCACCGGCACGGGGAAGGAGTTCGGCACCATCCCGTACGAGCTGCGCACCCTGCCGGCCCTCCCGCCGGCCACGGTGAACCGTTCCATCACGCTGAGCATGGACGAGAACGGCATGGCCTCGGACATGGGCTACATCAACGGCCTCGTCTACGACATGAACCGGATCGACACCCAGATCACCTACGGCACCACGGAGATCTGGACCGTCACCAACGCCAACACCATCATCCCGCACAACTTCCACATCCACCTGGTGCAGTTCAGGGTGCTGGAGCGCAACGGGGTGCCGGTCACCTCGGGTCCGGAGGTCGGGCTCAAGGACACGGTGAACCTGAACCCGGGGGAGACGGTCAAGATCCAGGCCACGTTCACCGGTTACCGGGGCACGTACCTCTACCACTGCCACATCTTCGACCACGCGGCGATGGGCATGATGGCGACGATGAAGATCGTCTGACCGGACGGACGGACGGACGGGCGGACGGGCGGGCGGGCGATACGGGTACGGGGCGGCGACCGCCGCCCCGTACCCGTACGTGTCACCCGGTCACGCCGCTCGCTCGACTCACTCGGAGTCGAAGGTCCGCCGCGCCATGCTGATGTACTCGCGGTGCTGCTCGGACCACTTGATGAGGGAGCCCACCTCCGTGGACAGGGTGTGCCCGACCGGCGTCAGCTCGTAGTCGACCCGCGGCGGCGTGCTGGGCGTCACGGTCCTGATCACCAGGCCGTCGCGCTCCAGGCTGCGCAGGGTGAGCGTCAGCATGCGCTGGGAGATGCCGTCGATCGAGCGCCGGAGCTCCGAATAGCGCCGGGGACCGTCCCCCAGGATCGCCATGATCAGAACGCTCCACTTGTCGCCGACCCGGTCGAGCACATCGCGCAGCTGACAGATGGCCAGACCCTCGCTGACCTGGTCAGGAACATTCATGTGCGTAGCGATCTTTGAAGTGCCGTCTTCTGCCACCCCTGCAGCATCGCCCAGAATTCTTGGGGAAACAAGAAGTAACCAGCGCACTGTTTGTGCGCGCCTTTGCCGCGCCCCGTACCGGAGGAAAACCATGGCCGTCGATCTGAGCGTTCTGCCCCCGCGCAAGGGACCCCGTCCCGAGACGACCGGCCGGGAGATTCCGCACGACCAGCTCGAGGACTTCTCCCCGCCGGAGATCCGCGACGCCCTGGTGGCGCGCGCGCAGCAGCTGCCCGGCGTCTTCACCAGCCCCAGCCTGGTCTCCGAGCCCGGCTCGATGGCCCTGCGGCTGAACCGGAGCAACCGCCCCTTCGAGGCGTTCCTGCACCCGTCGGTCGACGAGTTCGGGCACATCCACCGGTCCGGCTTCATGCACCTCGCGGTGCCGGTCGAGGCCCTGCCGGCGCTCACCGAGCTCGGCTGGATCGAGCCGCACCCCATCACCCGGCGCGCGGAGTTCCCGGACAGCATCGTGATGCTCTACGCGCCCCGCGACGAGGACGAGCTGGAGGTCGCGGCCGTGGTGCTGCAGGCCTCGTACGAGCAGGCCGTGGCCTGACCGCCCCCAGCTCCCGCCCCTCCCCTCTCCGCAGCACCGCGCCACCGCTCCACCGCCCTTCCGTTCATCGTGAAAGAGGAACACCCCATGCGTGCAGTGACCATCGAGGAATTCGGCGCCGCCCCCACCGTCAACGAGGTGCCCAAGCCGGTCCCCGGCCCCGGCGAGATCCTGGTCAAGGTCAGCCACTCCTCCCTCAACGGCTTCGACGGCGCCGTCATCTACGGCTTCCTCAAGGACGTCCTTGAGCACAAGTTCCCGGTGACCCTCGGCAAGGACTTCGCCGGCACGGTCGAGGCCGTCGGCGAGGGCGTCGCCCGCACCGCCGGCGAGCGGGTCTTCGGCGTCGTGATGAAGCCGGTCGTCCAGGACGGCGCCCTCGCCGAGTACGTGGTGGTGGGCGAGGGCTACGGCATCGCCGCCGCCCCCGAGGGCCTGGACTCCTCCCACGCCGGCGCCCTCGGCCTGGCCGGTTCCGCCGCCGTCGGCGTGATCGACGCGCTCGCCCCGCAGCGGGGCGAGACGGTGCTGGTCATCGGCGCGACCGGCGGCGTCGGCGCGTACGCGGTGCAGCTCGCCGCGAAGACCGGCGCGACCGTCGTCGCCACCGCCAAGCCCGGCGCGGAGACCGAGTTCGTCAAGGGCCTCGGCGCCACCCACGTCGTCGACCACACCGGCGACCTGCCCGCCCAGATCCGCGCGCTCTCCCCGGGCGGCGTCCACGCCGCGGCCCACCTGGCTGGCGACCCGGGCGCCGCGGCCGCGCTGGTCGCCGCCGGCGGCCGGCTCGCCTCGACCCTGGGCTTCGGCCCCGAGGCCGCCACCGAGCTCGACATCACCGTCACCTCCGTGATGGCCAACCCCGACCCGGCCACCCTGGAGCGCCTCGCCGACGCGGTCGTCTCCGGCGCCCTGACGGTGCCGATCGCCGAGACCTACGGCCTGGACGCGGTCGGCCAGGGCTTCGCCGCCTTCGGCGCGGGCACGGTCGGCAAGATCGGCGTCTCCGTCGCCTGACACCCGCACCACCTGCGTACCGGGTGGCCGGGGCCCCCACACGGGCCCCGGCCACCCCGGCACGGCCGCACCCCGCACAGCACGCCCTCCAGCAACGCTTCCGCACCGCCGCCCGTACGACGTCACGCGGCCAGAGCCCCGGAGACTTCCCCATGGACGCACCCACCAGCGCCGCCGCCGAGCGGCGCCAGCCCGACTTCGGCCGGATGTTCGAGATGGTCACCAGCTTCTGGACGGCCCGCGCCGTGCACGCCGGAACGGTGCTCGGCCTCCCCGACCACGTCGCCGAGCGGCCCCGGACCTCCACCGAGCTCGCCACCCTGACCGGCACCGACCCGCGCTCCCTGCACCGCCTGCTGCGCGCACTGGCCGGCGCCGGCGTGCTGAGCGTCGACGACCAGGGCCGGTACGCGACCACGGCCCTCGGCGACACCCTGCGCACCGACCTGCCCGGCTCGCTCGCCTCCTTCGTCCAACTGGAGCTCGGCGCCGCGCACCACGGCACCTGGGGCCTGCTGGCCGACTCGGTACGCACCGGGGAACCGGTCTTCGAGGCCGCGTCCGGCCACCCGATCTGGGAGTACTTCGCGCGCACGCCGGAGATGGCCGACCACCTCGGCAAGGCCATGACCGGCCTGACCGCGATGGTCGCCGACGCCGTCCTGGAGGTCTTCGAGTTCTCCCCGTACGGGAAGATCGTCGACGTCGGCGGCGGCGAGGGCGGCTTCCTGAGCGCGATCCTCGGCGCCCACCCCGAGGCGTCGGGCATCGTGTTCGACCTGCCGCACGTGGTCGCCAACGGCCGCGCCCGGATCGCCGACGCGGGCCTCGCGGACCGCTGCGAACTGGTCGGCGGCAGCTTCTTCGAGAAGGTCCCCGAGGGCGGCGACCTCTACACGATGAAGTGGGTCCTGCACGACTGGAACGACGCGTCCAGCATCGAGATCCTCAAGTCCGTACGGCGCGTGATGCCGGACGACGGACGCCTCCTGGTGGTGGACACGGTCGTCCCGGAGGACGGCGGCTTCTCCCCGAGCAAGATCATCGACCTCAACATGATGGTCCTCAGCGGCGGCCAGGAGCGCACCGCGGAGGAGTTCCGCACCCTCCTCGACGCGGCGGGCTTCACGCTCACCCGCATCCTGCCGACGGCATCACCGAGCAGCGTGGTCGAAGCGATCCCGACCCGCTGAGCAAGTCCCGGCACCCGCGGCCCCGTTGCCGCACCGCTCCCCCTCCCCGACCCACCACGATCCCCATCCCCATCCCCATCCCCATCCCCATCTCCATCCCCACCCGCTCAAGGAGCAACCGTGTTCATCGCATACGTCGTCCTGGCGATCCTGGTCTCGCTGGTCCTGCTCGGATCGGCGCGCGGCAAGCTGGTGCGCGACGAGAAGATCGTCGCCGGCATGCAGAAGGTCAACGTCCCGGACAACTGGCTGCCCCGCCTCGCCACGCTGGAGATCCTGGGCGCGGTCGGCCTGATCGCGGGCATCTGGTTCCGCCCCCTGGGCATCGCCGCCGGCGTGGGCGTGGTCCTGTACTTCCTCGGGGCGATCGTCACGCACATCCGAGCCAAGGACGGCAAGGGCGCCCCGGTCCCCGCGGTCCTCGCGCTGCTCGCCGCCGCACCGGTCGTCCTCGGCCTCGCCGCCAACTGACCCGGCGCCAACCGACCCGTTCACCGCAAGGAGGAGCCCCATGACCGCCGCCACCGAGACCCCGACCCCGGTCGACTTCTGGTTCGACCCGCTGTGCCCCTGGACCTGGCTGACCTCGCGCTGGCTGGTGGAGGTGGAGCGCCAGGGTCTCGTCGAGATCCGTTGGCATGTCATGAGCCTGGCGATTCTCAACCAGGACCGGATCGACCAGATCCCGGAGCAGTTCCGGGAGCTGCTCGGCCCGAAGGGCTGGCGCCCGGTGCGCGCGCTGGTGGCGGTCAAGGACAAGTTCGGCAACGAGGCGGCCGGCCGCCTCTACACGGAGCTGGGCGAGCGCTTCCACCCCGGCGGCCGGGCCCCCGAACTCGACGTGATCCAGGAGGCGCTGGAGGCGGCGGGCCTGCCCGCCGGAGCGGCCGGTGAGCTCATCGCGTACGCGGAGAACGACACGTACGACGGTGAGGTCCGCACCTCGCACGAGGCGAGCCAGGCGGCGGTGGGGGAGGAGGCCGGCAGCCCGGTCCTCGCGGTGCCGGGACCGGAGGGGGAGTCGCTGGGCTTCTTCGGCCCGATCCTGTCGCGGGTGCCGCGGGACGAGGCGGCGGCCCGCCTGTGGCAGGCGACGCGACTGGCGGCATCGGTGCCGGGCTTCGCGGAGTTCAAGCGGGCGAGGGTGTCGGGCCCGGTCTTCGACTGACCCCGCCGAGCCACCACCCGCCGGCGACCCACCCCGCCCCCCTCACCCTCCCCTCCCCCCACCCCCGTCCCACCCCTACACCACCCTCAGGGCGGTCAGCTCCCCGCATAACGGACGGAGTTGGCCGCCCTTCGGACAACTGATGGTCAAATCCTTGTTGCGGACCTGTCATTAACGCTCGTTCGCTGGCACGCTCGCTGCTCGCACCACCCCCCACAACACTCCCCCCACGCTTCACAGCGAAGGAGCCCGCGTGACCCGCCAGCAGACCTCGCACCGCCGTACCACCGTCCGCGCCGCCGCCCTGCTCGCCTCGGCCGCCATGGTCGTCGTCGGAGTCCAGTCCGGCTCCGCCAGCGCCGATGCCCAGCGCGAAGCCGGCGCGACCGCCCTCGCCCTCAGCAAGACGCAGCGCGCCGCCGCCATCCAGGACGCCCAGGCCGGCGCCGCCGGCACGGCGCAGTCCATCGGCCTCTCCGCCCAGGAGAAGCTGGTCGCCCGTGACGTCGTCAAGGACGCGGACGGCACCGTCCACACCCGCTACGAGCGCACGTACGAGGGCATCCCGGTCCTCGGCGGCGACCTCGTGGTGCACCAGAAGAAGAACGGCGCGCGTTCGACGACGAAGGCGACGCAGGTCCGCATAGCCGTGGCCGACACGACCCCGGAGCTGTCGGCGGCGGTCGTCGGCAAGTCGGCCGTGGCGTCCTCGGGCGCGCGGTCCGCGGCGGCCTCCTCGGCCCGCAAGGTGATCTGGGCGGCGACCGGCAAGCCGGTCCTGGCGTGGGAGACGGTGGTCACCGGCACCCAGGCCGACGGCACGCCGAGCCGCCGCCACGTCATCACCGACGCGACCAGCGGCAAGGAGCTGTACGCGTACGAGTCCATCGAGACGGGCATCGGCAACACCGAGTACAGCGGCCAGGTCACGCTGGGCACCTCGGGCTCGTACTCGCTGACCGACGCGGCTCGCGGCGGGCACAAGACGTACGACCTGAAGGGCGGCACGTCCGGCACGGGCACGCTGTTCACCAACTCGACGGACACGTGGGGCAACGGCCTGGCGAGCAACCGTGAGACGGCGGCGGCGGACGCGCACTACGGTGCGGCGGTCACGTGGGACTTCTACAAGAACGAGCTGGGCCGCAGCGGCATCCGCGGCGACGGCGTCGCGGCGTACTCGCGGGTGCACTACGGCAACGCGTACGTGAACGCGTTCTGGGACGACGCGTGCTTCTGCATGACGTACGGCGACGGCACGAACAACACGGCGCCGCTGACCTCCCTGGACGTGGCCGGCCACGAGATGTCCCACGGCCTGACCTCGTCGACGGCGAACCTGCGCTACAGCGGTGAGTCCGGCGGTCTGAACGAGGCGACGTCCGACATCCTCGGCACGTCGGTCGAGTTCTACGCGGCGAACTCCACGGACGTCGGCGACTACCTCATCGGCGAGAAGATCGACATCCGCGGCGACGGCACCCCGCTGCGCTACATGGACAAGCCGAGCAAGGACGGCAAGTCCGCCGACTACTGGTCGAAGACGGTCGGCCGCCTGGACGTGCACTACTCGTCGGGCCCGGCCAACCACTTCTTCTACCTGCTGTCCGAGGGCAGCGGCACGAAGACGATCAACGGCGTCACGTACACCTCCCCGACCTACGACAACTCCACCCTCACGGGCATCGGCCGCACCAAGGCCTACAAGATCTGGTACAAGGCCCTCTCCACCTACATGACCTCGTCCACGGGCTACTCGGGCGCCCGCACCGCCACCCTCTCGGCGGCGACCGACCTGTACGGCGCCGGCAGCGCGGAGTACAACGCGGTGGCGGCGACGTGGAAGGCGATCAACGTCAAGTAGCGGTACAGGTGCAGGTACAGGTACAGGAATGATGACGAAGGGCCGCGGGGCAGCGAACTGCCCCGCGGCCCTTCCTCCTTCCCCGCCCCCGTCTCACTCGCCGTGATGGACCTCTCCGGTCATGGCGTCCATGGAGGGGTGCATCTTCATGGGCCCGTAGTCGTCGATGTCCGAGGGGCGGGGCTTCTCCGGCCCGTCCGGGCCGAAGCGGACGATGCGTTCGACCCGGCAGATCCGGAACAGGCGGTCGTCGACCATGAGTTCGTCGGCCCGGTCGGCGGCGCGGTACTTCTCGGCGATCCGGGCGTACCGCTCGCGCTTGGCCTCGCCGAAGTCGTAGAGCATCGGCCAGAGCCGGGTGAGCGCGGAGTAGAGGAACCGCCGGGCGGCGTGCGGGGTGGCCAGGAGGGAGCCCTCGGGCCGCCAGGTGTCGCCGGTCTGCTCGACGACGCCGAAGGTGACGGGCATCAGGGCGATCTCGGGATGCCGCACGACCGCGCGCCGGGAATCCTCGCGTACGGCGGCGGGGTAGCGCTTCCCCGAGTACTCGAAGCTGCGCAGCCCGAGCCGCAGGGCCTCGGACATGAGCCCGCGCTCTCTGAACGGGTCGAGTACGAAGTCGACATCGGGCGAATCGCCCGACCCCCGGTCGTCCCAGGTCCGCTCGATCGGCTCCACGTCGGTGGGCCGGGGCGGCTCAAGACCGTCGGGCCCGCTCCTGGCGAGCTCGTCCCCCCGGACGATCCGGTACCGCTCGTCGAGCACCTCCACCTCGTCGACCGCCTCGCGCTCCAGCACGGCCACGGCGGCGAGCAACGCGCGCCGCACGTGCGGGTCGTCGGTGTCGTCCTTGGCGCGGAACCAGAGCTTGGAGTTCAGGCTGTCCCGCGAGACCTGCGGCATCCCGTCCTGCAAGGGCGTCACCATCCGCCACTCCCCACCCCCTTCCTCGTCCCTCCGCTGCACGGCCACCCCGAACAGGGCCCCCCGCACGGCGAGAGACGGGAACCGCAGCGAGGCCTGCACGGCATCGGCCTCACTCACCCAGGCGACGGGATCCCCACTGACCACGAGATCCCGCTTCATGCGCTCCAGCCGTAGCTTCCAGTCATCGCTCATGCGCGCATTGTTGCGCCGGGGGAGGGGGCCCTGGCCAGACTTCCAAAAGAACAACCAGCGCAGTTGGGTTGCCAGGGGGCGCACACCCCACCCGCCTTCACGCACCCGTACGACCACACGCCGCCCGGCCCGATGCATGAACGCGGAACACCCGGACAAGGGGGGAGGGGGGAGGGGCAACGGGGGTAAGGGAATCCGAGCCCGCACATACAACAAGACCCCGTCCTCAGCGTTTCCACTGAAGGCGGGGTCTGTTCGGCACTTCTTGCGAAGTGCCCCCGGCAGGATTCGAACCTGCGCACACGGCTCCGGAGGCCGAGTGCGTCCTACGCATTACTGCTGGTCAGCGAGTCATGAGCGCACCGGTGCGCCTCCGCCGTCCACGAATGGGCCGCGCGCCGTATGGGCGGCTACTCCAGCAGGATCTCTTCAGGGCGCCGGTTCGTGACCGCGGTCTCTCGCACGGTCAGTATGTGCTCGATGCAGGCTTCGAGGTCCCCGCCGTGGTCGTCCCGGGCCATGCTTCTGAGCTCTCGGGCCAGATCCTTTCCGTTGATGAGGACGATCGGGTACTGGTCTTCAACCATCTCGGTCTGCGCGGGCACGGAGTAGGACCCAGTCGTGACGTAGACGCCGATCCAGCCCCGCCGGAGCCTGGCCACGACGCGGGCGATCTGCTCGGCAGTAACGAGGTTGTCGAGCTTGACGCACTTCGCCTGTCCGAGGACAACGAGACTGGTGCCGGCCAAGCCACTACCGATGTCGAGCCGACCCACGAAGTCGGCACCTCCGTCGCCCGAGCGTCGGGTGAGCCACCCTTCGACGTAGCTGTTGCCAGCGCCGCGCAGAACCCGCGACGCGACCGCGGAGGCGACGGCCTCGAAATCGTGCTTACGTCCGTCGAAGTACTTGTAGATCAGTTCCAGATCCTTGGCCTCGGGGCTGCCAGGAGTGGGACGCTGTTCGGGCACCTTGGTCACCTTGGCCCGAGCGACCCGCCGCCGGAGCCGGGGCAGTGCCGAGTTGCCGTGCTTGACCCACTCGCGCCAAGCCTGCGGGGCGAGGTCGAGCGATGCCGCGTCGCTCACGGACTTGTCCCGACGGGCGTCGATCCAGGCCCAGGAGACCTTGTCGTCCTCGTCGGTGAGGTCGATGAGAGCAATGTCGTACACGTAGTTCGTGAACGTCGTGTGTTCGCTTCCACCCCACTGCACGAGCCGCTCTGCCCGTTCGATCACGCCCAGCCCACAGAACTCGACGTGTCCCTTGACCTTTCCGCTGCGCGAGACCGCACGGAACAGCAGCAACGGGACAGCGCCGGCTCGCTCCTCCGGGGTGTGCCCCTGGTGCCCGGTGAAGGCGTCGAGGAGCGCCGCGTTGCCGTTCGTCTTGCCAGGTTCGACGGTGGTGGTGGCCTTATGGTCACCGAAGTAGCGGACGTGCCCGTTGTCCATGTCGAACACGTCGTGCCAAGGAGTCTGCTCGGTGCCGGCTTTCCACGGGCTCGACCGGATGAGGATCACCGGCCGCCTGTCCCCGCCCGGCGCGCGGACCTTCGCCATGCCGTTGATGCCGGCCTCCAGCAGGGCACGAGGGAGCTCTGGTGAGTGGGTTTCATGGTGGAAGTTGGGATACCCACCCAACATCGCGGGGTGAGGATCCTTGCCAGTGGCGTAGCGATACACCTGACCCACACGCAACTGACCGCCCATGCGTCCCCCTCCACAGTGCTGACCCCAGAGTGAGTCAGTGACACTAGCGGCCAGCACCGACAACGTGGTCAGCCTGTTCAGCCGAGTGAGCGGGCGCCGAAGTTCTCGTGTGCTGCCTGGCCAGGTCTATGAACGCATGCCTGAGAACGGTTGGCCCCGCAGCCGGCCTACGTGGCAGACGCGCCAGGAGGGGGGGCGGCATCGACACCTCAGGGCGGTTGGATCGCGAAGTTGTCGTGAAGACAGAACGACCGGGCCAATGTGTGATGTACATCACATTCTCGCGTCGAGCGTGAGGGGTGTTGGGGTGTGCTGACATCACTCTTTTGACGGAGTGTGCGCTGTCAAAAACCTGAGGATATCGCCCAAAGGGCACCTCGAATGCTACGCTGCGTAGTCAAAATCCTTGCGCCACCCCCACTTGCCGCTACGCTCCGGCGCTACGCTAATCGCAAGCGATTCCGGAGCGTAGCGGCAAGTGCCGGGCTTTATCGAAAAGGAGTCCGATTTGCCCGATTTCTTTACTGAAACTTTACCTTGTGGTGAGCTGGTGCGTCACGCTTCCGGCGCCCTGACCTGCAGGAACGTGAATGTGCCCCGGTTGACTTCAGTACTACTTCTGCAATCATCGGAGTCATGAGCACGCGATTCGCCGACCAAGTCCCGTTCTCCGAGCTCATGCGTAAGCAGAGTGAGGTGGCCGATAAGGCTGCCCACGGTAAGGGGGTACTGCTGCGCCGTCGTAACGAAGAAGATCTTGTGCTGATGAGTGCTGCCCATGCTGAGTCCACTGCTAAGGGCTTCAGCGTCGCCAGCCGCATGTTCGTGTCCCTCATGAAGCACGATGCCGGCGCTAGGGAGCTGCTGATGGTTCTGCCTGACGTGTTCCCGTGGGTGCGTTACCTGCCGGATGAGGATGTGCGCGAGTTCCTCGTGGATCTCGTGGAGACCATCCACGCGTGCGATGACCTAGACAACCTCGCCCCGCTCGAGACGGCTGTAGCCGCTTGGCGGAGTACTGCCGAGGTCTATGCTGACCCCAAGCTGCGCGCTGCGCTGACTGAGGGGGAGCTGGATGATCACGGACGGGTCGAAGTCTGCTGACCCGATAGGGGTGTTCGCCTGGTGAGTGGGGGAAGGCGGGAACGAGTCGCTCCTCCGCCGGTTGGTGACGAGTGGGACGTCAAGTTCGGCAAGTCTGACGTGAAGCGGGGCTGGGACGAACTTTGCCGGACGGCCAAAGGGAACGCCCGGAGGGCATTCGACGCCCTTCGGGCTGACCCTTGCCCAGCTCTCGAGACCCCTCGCCAGCACCGTTTGAAGGGCAGTTATAAGACCGCCACCTTCGACGGGCAGGAGTACCCCCTGTGGCAGTACGAGGTTACGGCGGGTGGTCGCATCTGGTATTGCGTCGACAAGGCCAAGCGCATCGTCTGGCTGCTTCATGCGGGGCCCGGTCATCCCAAGGGCACGGAATGACACCGATCAGCGGCATTCGGGCTGCGACGTCGGTCCCTACTGCCTTCCCCTAACTCTCATCCCGTCTGCCGTCGGCCCACACATCGTGGAGCAGGCGCGGTGCCGGGCGTCCAGGTGGAGCGCGCCACTGTACGAACGACCTGGACGCCCGGTGCCGTGTCTGCTCGGCTCTGCCTGGGTCGACGGCGGACGGGATGAGAGTTCCCCATCGCCACTCCCCACCGGCCGGCACTCGCGTACGGTGCCCCCGCCATCCTGGAGCCGGAGCGCCCCCGCCGGAGGCATCCCTCTTTGACCGTCACTCGTCTCCCTCCTCAGCTCACCCCCGCTGTTGCCTGCGCCCTTGCGACGGGCGGGCCTCCCGCATGGCCGGTGCGTCTGTGATCGCTTGCTGATGGCTTGGACGCTTACCTGTTCGGACGTGGTCTCGTCCTGGCCATGCAGGAGGGCTGTTCCTGGTGCGGGTTGTCGGGGTGGGGTGTTGTGCTCGGTCCGGCGCATGTTTTTGCGGGTCAAAGCGTGAAGCGGATCATCCCGTGGCAACGTGAGGTGGCGCGGGGCCGGGGCGGGGGCGGAGCGGGCCGCAGGCAGGAGCGCAGGCCCCAGTCCCGAGTCCGCGCCGGCCCGCTGTGCGGGCCGGTGGGGTGTGATTCGTAGCGAGCGGCTGGGACAGCCGACTGGCCTGCGCGCCGGATGCCCGTAGGGCAAGAGCCCCCGCCCTCCGGCCACCGTGTCCGGGAGCTGGGCTCCTAAAGACCGGTCGTGGGAGTTGATCGCGAACGGGGCGGGAGCGTCGCATGCCGCGGGCGGTGGTGCAGCACTACGCGGCCCGGAAGCTGTGGGGTCTGGCCCCCGGCATCTGCCGGGCGCGAGGAAGCGCAACATGGCTCCTTCTCCCCATCCCCTTCCCCGCCCGGAAGGGCGGGCCTTGATGAGGTAGAGAAACCTGTAACAGCTCACCCCGAAACAGGGCTCCTGCACGCGCCGTTGCTAGTCGTGGAGCGTTCAGCCGTCGTCTGGCCCAACCTGATCAGTGCTCGGTCTCCTGCGGCCAGTACCGGGGTTCTGTCACCCGTTGTTGAGCTTAAGGGGGTGCGGGAGGGGCTCCCACTCCGGCAGCCAGTCGGTGGCTGTCCCGCCGGTTAGCGCGAGGTGGAACCAGTCGCTGAAGCCGAGATCGGTGTCGTGCCAGTCTGCCCAGCCGCGGCGGAACGCCGAGACAGTCCAGGTCCCGCCCTCGTGGGGAACGAGGAACAGCTGGTCGCCTTCGATCGTGTTCCCCCAGACCAGGGCCCCGCCCGGGGTCGGAAGGACCATGTGGGGAACCGTCCGGGACGCCTCCAGCTGCCGCCCCATTCCGTCGGCGTATCTGCGCAGCGTTCTGGCCCCGCAGAAGTAGATGTAGTCCGAGACGACCGTGTCGCCATACGCGCCGGCGATCGCGATGAAGTCCTCAGGGAAGGCGACCGACCAGGACGAAGCGATCTCCTTGATCAGATGCTCTTCGTCCTGCCTAACGGGAGTCCCGAGCAAGGGGACGAAATCGCTGACAGTCTTCACCTAGTCTCCTGCGCGTCACGGGGGCGGCGGCTTGGTGGGGCCAACTTAAGCCGTTGCTCGGTGAGGCCACTTGCAGCCGTCACCCGGGGCCAAGAAACACCGCCCTAGAGGGTTCGGCTGCTGGCGGCCTGGCCTGCCTCGTCTCGGATCAGGCGACTAGTGAAGCCCCCTCGGCACAGCCGCTCGTACGCGTCGAGCACGCCCTCCGGTACCTGCTGGCTGATCATGAATCCCTGTTCCGGGTAGATCAGCAGCCGCTGTAGCGCGCCTACGAGCATGTCGATCACCAAGCGGGCGTCGCCGATCGAATCGACGTAGTCCTGAAGCGTCATCGGGCTGGAGGCGCTGACGAACTCGACCTCGGGCCACAGTTTCCGCGCCGTCGCGTAGGCCCGGCGTTCCTCGTACGGCTTGCTGATCAGGAGAACAGAAGACACGTCGATGCCGGCCTCTTCGAGCAGGTCCCGGGAGAAGCGGATGTTCTCGCCCGTGTTCCGGGCGCGCGGCTCCACCAGTACGGCCGAGCTGGGGACACCGAGCTCGATCGCCCTCTCCTGGTAGTGCACGGCTTCACCGCGGGGCATACGTTCCCGTGTCGTCGGGCTGGTGGCGCCGGTGAATACGAGAAGGGGAGCCATGCCGCGCTTGTACAGGTCGACCGCGGTGTCTGCCACCCCTAGGTCGTGGCTGCCAAGCCCGATTGCGACCGAGCACGGCCGGGGGGTGTGCCCCATCTGGTGGTAGTCCCACAGGAGCTGTGTGTCTGCCCAATCCTGCGCGGAGATCACTTGACGTCTGCCCTGTCCTTGGCGGAGTCCGGGACCTTGAAGTCGTACTCCCAAGCGAACCGCGAAGCCGCGTGGATGCCGATGGCGAACTCGACCACGGTGCCGGAGGCCGTGTACGTCGTCCGATGTAGCTCGACCACTGCCTCGCCGGGGGGAAGCTGTAGGAGCTTCACCTCGTCCGGCGTGGGCGTGCGGGCGAAGAGCTGTTCCTTCATGTGGTCGATCTCGTAACCGGCGTCGTACAGGACGCGGAAGCCTCCACCTCGGCCGGCCGGACCGGGCATGGGGTCGACGATTCGGGTTCCTTCGACGTGCTCAGGGCGGTAGTAGCTGGTCAATGAGTGCGTCGGCTGGTCGCCTTCCTTCACCAACCGCGCGCGGGCGTAGACCGGAGCTCCGACGGCGAGTCCGTGTGCGGCTGCCACTTCGGGGGATGCCTCGACGAGACTGACCGTCTGCGTCTGTTCGTTGCGGCGATACGCCCGTCCGGAGGCCACGCGATCTGCGATGAACGCCACCTCGTCGCCGTCTCGCCACTTGGCCTTGTCGTATCGAGCGATGCCGAGTCGCTTGAGCGGCACCTGTTGACGAACCACAGTCCCGTGGCCACGGGATGACGTGACGAGCCCCTCCGTCTCCAGAGCCTTGTACGCGGCGTGCACTGTGGCCTTGGAACCCTCGCCGGCCTCGACCAGCTCCCTGATCTGCGGCAACCGCTGGCCCGGCTGGTACTCACCACTTCTGATCTGCTCAGCCAGTTTGTCTGCCAGCTCCCGCCACTTGGGCGCCATCTCGAACCCCTCTCGACGAGATCTAGTCAAACACAGTCCTAGGACTGTTGACAGTCCTAGGACTGCGGGTCACTATCTACTCAAGCCGCTCGCAGTCCTAGGACAGCGGGGCTGGTGGCCCTCTTCTGGGCTGCCTCGACGAAGTAGGAGTGCTCATGCCGTCCTTCAAGATCGATCTTTCGACCGCCGTCGTGTTCGTGGCGACCGCGCCGACGCCGAAGCTCGTGAGCAAGCAGACCGGTGAGAGGGCCGTGGATCGGGAGACCGGTGCGGGGCTGTCCACGGTGGGTCTGCTCATCTCGGACGAGGGGGAGGGCAACCTGTACCAGGTGACCGTCCCGGAGACCGGTCTCCCGGAGAGTCTGACGCCGGGCACCCCGGTGTCGGTGATCGGACTCAAGGCCAGGGACTGGGAGAACACGTTCAACGGCCAGACCCGGCACGGCATCTCGTTCCGCGCCGTCGCCGTTACGGCCGGGGTCTGATCGTGACGGACCTGTCGACTTTATGGGAGGTCGGCCTCCCGCTGGCCGGTGCTGGTGGGCTCGGGGTTGCGAGGGTTCGCGCTCCCCGCGTCTACTGGTCGCTGGTCGGGCTGCCGGTCGCTCGGGTGCGGTTCGCGATGACGTACCGCTCGACGATGGACGTGTGCGGGCTGACGGTGCAGCCGTCCCGCCTGCGGGCGTTCATGGTCCGCACGGTCGCCCGCCGTGGTGACGTGCAGCCGGTGCCGCCGAAGATCCGTCGGGTTCGGGGCTCGTCGACTGGGATGCGGGTCACCCTCCGTCTCCCCGCCGGCTTGGAGCCCGCCGATGTGATGGCGTCCTCGGAACGGCTGCGGCACGCCTGGGGCGTCCATTCCGTGAACGTGGTGGAGACCAAGCCGGGGTACGTCGAGCTGCGGATGACCGGCTACGACGTGCTGCGGCGGGTGAAGATGCCGCGCCGGAAGCGCTCCTTGGGGCCGCTGACGGTTCCGGTCGCGCTGCGGGAGGATGGCACCGCGTTCGTCCGGGACTACCTGAAGGTCCCGCATGCGCTGACGCTCGGCGCCAACCAGTCGGGCAAGTCCATGTACCAGCGCAACCTCATCGCCGGGCTCGCCCGCCTCGATGTCGCCCTGGTCGGGATCGACTGCAAGCGCGGTGTCGAGCAGCGCGGGTACGCGCCGCGGCTCTCCGCCTTCGCCATCACTCCCGATGAGGCCTCCGGTGTCCTGGATGCTCTCGTGGGGGAGATGGAAGAGCGCTTCGACCTGCTCAGCGAGTACGGCGCCGCCGACATCTGGGCCTTGCCCGAGAAGGTCCGTCCGGTGCCGGTCGTGCTCCTCGTGGATGAGGTGGCGGAGCTGTTCCTCGTGACGGGGAAGAAGGACGAAGAGCGCCGGGACCGGATGGTCACGCAGATGATCCGCCTGGGGCAGATGGCCCGCGCGGCCGGCATCTTCCTGGAGATCTGCGGGCAGCGCTTCGGCTCCGACCTCGGCAAGGGTGCCACCACCCTGCGCGCCCAGCTCACCGGCCGTGCCGTGCACCGCGTCAACGACAAGCAGACCGCCGACATGGGCTTGGGCGACATCGCCCCGGACGCGGTGGTCGCGGTGACGACGATCCCGCCCGACAAGCCCGGTGTCGCGGTCGCCGGTGACTCCTCCGGGGGCTGGTCCCGCATCCGCACCCCCGAACTGTCCGCGGCCGAGGCTGCCGCGATCTGCGCCGAGTACGCGCACCTCACCCCAGTCCTTCCGGCCCTTGCGCCGTATCGGCCGGTGATACTCGCTCAGGCCCCGCCGGTGGAGTCCGTGCCGCTGGTGAAGCCGGTCCCGGCGACGGACTAGCGGAGCTCTCCCTCCTCGGTCGGCGTGACCGTCTCACGCCAGGTCCCTACCCGACCTATGCCCGAAACCGAAGGGAACCGCCCGTGAACACCACCAAGAAGACCCCGGCCCCGCGCCGCCGCACGACCAAGCCCGCGTCCGCCCCGCCGTCCTGCGGCACCTGCGACGGCACGGGGGAGACCACGACCGCCGTCCGGGTCGGGCGCAAGCGGCGGGAGATCGGCGCCACTCAGACCGCGCTGTGCTCGGACTGCTTCGGCACCGGCACCGCCTGACCCGAAAGGAGGCGGACTGGTGTCCCGCACCCTCCGCTTCGACGCCGTCCTCATCCAGGCCGTCATCGCCGGGGCCCTGTCTTTCGCCCACCTGCACGATCTGGCTGCGGCGGCCGGACAGGATGGCTGGAAGGCGTGGGCCTACCCGGTCAGCGTCGACCTGCTCCTTGTCGCCGCCTGGCGCCGGATGCGGACCAACTCCGGCAACAGCGACGCCTGGCTGTGGTTCGCCATCGCCCTGACCGCATCCCTCGGCGCGAACATCGCCACCGCCGGACTCCTCGACATGAACAACATCCCGGCCTGGCTGCGCATCCTCGTCGCCGGATGGCCCGCCCTCGCCTTCCTCGGCGGCACCCTCCTCGCCCACGCCCACACCCCCGAACCCAAGCCCAACCCCACCCCGGCCGTCGAGGACGAACCGCTCTCCGGGCCGCCGGTCGTGGACCTTGCCGTCGAGCGGGTTCAGGAACCTGCCCCCGAACTCCCGCCGGCCGAACCCGAGCCGGAGGAAGTGAAGCCGGATGAGGAGGCGCATTACCTCCCGGCGGAGCCCGCTCCCGTGGCGCCCGCGGTGACTGTTCCGCCCGCACTGCTCGACCACGCCCGGAAGATCGCGGACACCCACCAGGCACAGACCGGCGCCCCGATCGACGCCGCGACCCTGCGCGCTCGCCTTGGGGTACCGGCCCCGCTGGCCGACGCGATCACCGTTCAACTCGCCTAACTCGAAAGGAGATTGACCTCGTGCGCCCGAACCGCTTCTACAACGTCATCCGCATCGGACCGGTGCAGGTCGGCACCCACCGCGACCGCCTGGGCCGGACCAAGCACACCGCCGTGTGCACCGCCCCCGGCTGCGACTTCGCCACCGCCCCGTACGCCAGCCGCGCGGCGGCCGAGCTCGCCGCCCGCACCCACCGCTGCAACCCGCGCTGACCCGAAGGAGCCCCTTCTCGTGGACGTTCCGCTCTGGCTCGCCCTGATCGTCGTCGGCGCCCTCGGCATCAAGCTCATCCGCCCGCCCTGGTGGCTCGTCGCCGTGATCCTCCTCGGCGGCTACCTCCTCGCCGACAGCATGATCGCCCCGCTCATCGACCCGATCAACAAGTAGGGAGAACCGCCATGCTCCGACCCCGCATCCCGGTCAACCCGCTCCCGACCGGCATCGTCACCCCGCTCATCCACCCCACGCCCGCCCCCACCGGCGCCGTCGAGCTGCACCACACCTCCGAGCTCGTGGACTGCGGCCACAACCACAGCCACACCCCGGCCCCGGTCACCCCGGCCCGTTCGACGGTCCAGCTCACCCCCGGCAGCGCGCTCGCCCTCGTGGCCGGTGGCGGTGCCGTGGTCCTGGTCGTCGGCGCCGTCCTCGTCTCCATGCTCCTCGCGGTCGCCATCACCGCCACCTCGGTCGCCGTGTGCGCCGTCGTCCTCCGCTCCCTGCTCAACCAGGAAAGGAACCGCTGACATGGGCCTCTTCAGCCGCAAGACCAACGACACCCCGGCCAACCCGCAGATGGCCGAGCTGGGCCGCGAGTTCGCCATCGCCCGCCGCCACGGCGACCGCAAGACCATGCGCCGCATCGGCCGCGAGTACACCAACACCGCCTCCACCGACGCCGATGCCGCCTCGTTCCAGCAGGGCCAGAACGCCTACGACTCCATCCCGCCCATCAAGCCCGCCCGGAACCGCCGGAAGAGCCGGTGACCGCCATGGACACGTACACGATCGCCGCCGCGGGCTTACCGGCCCTCGGCTGGGCTCTGCACGGCGGACTGCTCCTGCGCCGCCTGGCCACCGCCCGCCGCGACCCCCTGACCGGCCTGCACACCCGTGCCGGATTCACCGCCCACGCCGACCACCTCATCACCCGGCACGCCAACGCGCTCGTGGTCCTGGTCGACCTGGACGACTTCAAGGCCATCAACGACACCCACGGCCACGCTGCCGGGGACGTTGTGCTCACCGCGACCGCCCGCCGTCTCGCGGACTGGTGCGGACGCCACGGGATTGCCGCCCGCCTCGGCGGAGACGAGTTCACCGCCATCGTCACCGACCCCGCCCGCACCGCCGGCCTCGGCGCCCTCCGGGACGCCCTCGACGCCCCGGTCACGCACGACGGCCACACCCTTCGGGTCTCGGCCTCGGTCGGCCACTGCCACCGCGAACAGCTCACGGTCCCGGTCCTCACCGACGCTCTGTCCGCCGCCGACGCGTCGATGTACGCGGTCAAGGGCCACGGCAGGCGCAACACACGCTAAGCGGCCCCCGGGGCGGCCTCGGTCGCCAAACTTCCGCCGCCCCGGGCGCCTGAACCCCATTCCAGATCCAACGGACCCGAAAGGGAGAGCTCATCATGCCCCAGACCACCCAGGCCCCGCGTATCTGCCGCGACTGCGACGGCTTCGCCACCGCCACCATCACCACCGGCCTGCGCACCGCCGACGGCACCCGCGACACCATCCCGGTCCACTGCCGCACCTGCCGCGGCGCCGGCCACACCACCCCCGCGGCCCTCGCCCGCGCCGGGAAGTGACCGCGTGGCCCTCCTGGACTGGCGCTCGCCCGAGCACTTCGACCACTCCGGTGACAAGCCCTGCGTGATCTGCACCAAGCCCACCCCGCTCCGCTCCGACCGCGGCAAGCCCGTCCACAAGGTCTGCGCCGAGCAGTGGATCGACGATCACACCCGAAAGGAGAACGACCAGTGACCACGACCGTCCGCCCCCGCGCCTTGGACCTCTTCTGCTGCTCGGGCGGGGCTGGCAAGGGCTACGACCTCGCCGGGTTCGAGGTGGACGGCTGCGACATCGCCGACCGCCCCAACTACCCCTTTGCCTACCACCGGGGCGACGCCCTCGAATACCTCGCCCACCTGATCGCCACGGGCGACATCGAGCGGTACAACCTCGTGCACGCCTCGCCGCCCTGCCAGGCCGGCTGCTCCGTGACCGTCGGCACCAACGCCTCCAAGGGCTGGGGCGGTGCGCACGTGGACCTCGTCGCCCCGACCCGCGAACTGCTCGACGTCTGCGGCCTGCCGTACGTGATCGAGCAGCCCAACGGCCGCGCCGTGATCCGCAAGGACCTCACCCTGTGCGGCGAGATGTTCGGCCTGGGTGTCCTGCGGCACCGGAACTTTGAACTCGGCCGCTGGGCCACCGCCAAACCGACCCACCCGCGCCACCGGGGCTACGTACGCGGGCACCGCCATGGTGTGCGCCGAGAGGGCCCCTACGTGGCTGCGTACGGCAAGGGAGGCGGCAAGGCCACCGTCCCCGAGATGCAGCACGCCATGGGCATCACCTGGACCGACGTCCGCGAGGAGCTGACCGAGGCCATCCCGCCCGCCTTCACCCACTGGATCGGCACCGCCTTCCGCACCGCCCGCCAGGAGGTCTTCGCGTGATCGACTCCGCCACCTTGGCGGCGGGCCTGGACCCGGCCACCCTGAGCGATCTGCTCCGGGTCGCCGGGTCCCCCGGCTTCGACCGCCTCACCGAACAGATCCGCCGCACCGGCGGATGCGCCGCCCCCATCCGCCTGACCGGCGGCACCAAGCTCCTCGACCCCGCCACGAAGACCGTTCTCCACGCCTACACGACCGACGCCGAGCCGGGCGGCGTCCTGCGCGTCGCCTGCGGCAACCGCCGGGCCTCCCGCTGCCCCGCCTGCGCGTGGACCTTCGCCGGTGACACCTACCACCTGATCCGCGCCGGACTCCTCGGCGCCCCCGACAAGGGCACCCCCGACACGATCCGCGACCACCCCCGCGTCTTCGCCACTCTCACCGCCCCCTCCTTCGGCCCCGTCCACAACCGCCCCGGCAACCGGCCCTGCCGCTGCGGCACCCGCCACCCCGAAGACGCTCCCGAACTCGGCACCCCGCTCAACCTCGCCGCGTACGACTACGCGGGCGCCGTGCTGTGGAACAACCACGCCTCCGAGCTGTGGCGCTACTTCACGATCTACCTCCGCCGCGAGATCGCCGCCCGTGCCGGCCTCACCCAGAGAGCCGCCCGCGAACAGTCCCGCGTCTCCTTCGGCAAGGTCGCCGAGTACCAAAAGCGCGGAGCCGTCCACTTCCACGCCGTCATCCGCTTCGACGGCCCCGAAGGCCCCGACACCCCGCCCCCGGCCTGGGCCACCCTCGCCCTCCTCACCGACGCCATCCGCGCCGCCGCCAGCCGCGTCCGCGTCGTCGTCCCCGCCGCCCCCGCGCACGGCATCACCGACGACCTGGCACTCACCTGGGGCGAGCAGATCGACGTCCAGCCCATCGGCGCCTTCGGCCAGGGTGAGGAACTGACCGAACAGGCCGTCGCCTCCTACGTCGCCAAATACGCCACCAAGGCGGCCGAGACGACCGGCACCGTGGACCACCCGGTCGGCAACAAGGAAGCACTCGTCCTCCTCGGCGTCCCGGACCACCCCCGGCGCCTGATGGAAGCCTGCATGGACCTGGACGCGGCCTACCCGGACCGGCGGCTCCGCGCCTGGGCCCACATGCTCGGCTTCCGCGGCCACTTCTCCACCAAATCCCGCCGCTACTCCACCACCCTCGGCGCCTTACGTCAGGTCCGCGCCGACTACCGCGCCACCCAACAGCGCACCGCCCTCGGCCTGCCCGACCCCGACGAACACCCCGAAGCAACCGTCCTCGTCGTCGCCCACTGGGCCTACGCCGGCCACGGCCACACCCCGGGGGAGTCCTGGCTCGCCGCCAACATCCACCGCGACATCCAGCACAACCGCGAAACCGCCCGTGAGATCCGCGCTGAACTCGACCTGGAGGGGGAGCTGACGTGAAAGACGAGCTCATGACCGTTCGCCAGATTCTCGCCGAGCTGGGTGGAGTCTCGCGGCGGACCTTCTACCGCTGGCGTGAGTTGGGGCAGGGGCCGGCGGCCTTCAAGCTCCCCAATGGGGAGCTCCGAGTCTGGCGGAGCGACTTCGCCACGTGGCTTCGAGAGCTGGAGGCGGCTGCGTGAAGTCGCTCGATGTGAAGGTCTGGAGCGTCCGTAAGCGGGACACCAAGACGCCCTCGTACGGTGCCCGCTGGTCGGTGGCGGGCAACGTCTTCTCGGAGTCCTTCCGTACCAAGGCGCTTGCAGATCACTACCGCGCGAAGCTCATGAGAGCGATGCGGGACGGCGAAGAGTTCGACACAGAGTCGGGCCTGCCTGGCTCGATGGATGAGAAGAAGTCGGCCGTGTCCTGGTACGACTTTGCCCTCAGGTATCTCGCGTTGAAGTGGCCGCATGCCGCCCCCAATACGCGAGACGGCATCAATGAAGCGCTCACCAGCGTGACGGTGGAACTCTGCGATGACCGTCCTGGGCGGCCGGCCGACGAATTGGTCCGCAGAGCCCTGCGCAACTGGGCCTTCGTGCTCCCTGGGCCTGGCGAGCGAGAGGTGCCGGACGACGTGAGGAACGTCCTTCACTGGGTATCCAAGGCGTCTCGGCCGCTCGGTGATCTCGCTGAGCCTGCCACGGCCCGTGCGGTGCTCGATGCCTTGAAACTCAAGCTCGACGGGACTTCGGCCGCCGCGGAAACCGTGCGGCGCAAGCGTCGGACCCTCGTAAATGCAGCGAACTATGCAGTGGACCTGGGGGAGCTGCGGGAGAACCCGATCACGGCTGTCCGCTGGCAGAAGCCGAAGGTGTCCAACCAGGTCGACCCTCGCGTCGTCGCCAACCCGGAGCAGGCTCGCAACCTCCTGGTGGCCGTTTCCTACGTCGGCGGGCACCGGCGTGCTCGCGGTCGTCGACTCGTCGGGTTCTTCGCCGCGATGTACTTCGGTGGCCTTCGCCCGGCAGAAGCCGTAGGCCTGGCCGAGACGGACCTCGCCCTTCCAGAGCAAGGCTAGGGTACGGCACTCCTTCATCGGACTCGACCGTCAGTCGGCAAGCAGTGGACTGATTCGGGGGAGACCCATGACGACCGCGGGCTGAAGAACCGACCGACCGAGGATGTTCGGCGTGTGCCTGTCCCGCCCCAGCTGGTTGCCGTTCTCCGTGAGCACTTGAACACCTTCGGCACAGCGGGCGACGGGCGCCTGTTCTTCAGTGAGAAGGGCTCGGTGGTTCCGTCCTCTACCTACTACCGCGTGTGGCAGGAAGCCCGGCTCCTCGCGCTTCCGCCGGCCTCCGCTGCCTCGCCGCTCGCGAGTCGGCCGTACGACCTTCGGCACTCAGCGCTGTCGACCTGGCTCAACGCAGGCGTGGACCCGACTGAGGTGGCGGAGCGCGCCGGCAACAGCGTTGAGGTGCTGTTGACCCGCTATGCGAAGTGCCTCGACGGGCGTCAGGATGTCGCCAACCGGCGCATCGAGGGTCTACTCCGCGAATACGAGTGAGCCGTCCCGTCCCAACACTGAGGCCCCAGGCGTGTCGTCTGGGGCCTTCCTCGTTTTGAGCTTTACCTGCGGTGGTGCTTCCTCACTTGCGCGGGCAGTTTCGCTTGTCATGCCCGCGGTAGTCGCACACGCTGCACTTCCCAGCGTTGGGAGAGACGCCGCACGACCGCTTGTCGTGCCCTCCCTCGCCGCACCAAGAGCAAGTGCGGGTCCCGCTCGCGCTCATTCTTGTCCTCCGTGTTGTCTGTCGCTGACCGCCGTCGCGAGGGAGTCTAACGTTGCGAACCTTGCCAGTTCGGCGTTTTGTCAGACGAACAGCCATATGAGGCAAGCGAGTTTGCCAAGTGACCTCAGATCATCCTCCCCCTCACGGGAGCGGATTTTTCGCGGCACGCCGGCATTGCCTGCATCGACAGCACCCATGATCTCCCGGCTCGCCGGGGCTGTATGACGCTGCTAGGCAGTCGGTCCTCACCTGCAGCGATGCCCCAAGATCCCGTCCACGCCTCGTCCACAGACCGCGACATACGGTGGCTCAGCCCGGCACCCGCCCGCGCATACAACAGGACCCCGCGTTCAGCGTTTCCGCTGATCACGGGGTCTGTTTGGCACTTCTTGCGAAGTGCCCCCGGCAGGATTCGAACCTGCGCACACGGCTCCGGAGGCCGTTGCTCTATCCCCTGAGCTACGGGGGCGTCCGCCGCGTTCGGCGGCGACGGGTTGAACACTACCAGCTCGTGAGGTGTGCCTGTGAACAGGTATTTCCGCCGCGTCACCAGGGGGTGTTCGCTCGGGTGGGTCGGAAGTGGGCAAAAGCCGGACGTGGCCCTTCCCGTAGACCTACTCTCGACGTGTGTCAGGCGTGTCGGGGCGGGTGCTCGTTGTCGATGACAACAGGGTGATCCGCCAGCTGATCAGGGTCAATCTCGAACTCGAGGGGTTCGAGGTCGTGACCGCGGCCGATGGTGCCGAGTGTCTGGATGTCGTGCATCGGGTCTGTCCTGATGTCGTCACCCTCGATGTCGTCATGCCCCGTCTGGACGGGTTGAAGACCGCCGCTCGCCTGCGGTCCGATCCACGGACCAGTCATCTCCCCGTGGCGATCATCAGTGCCGGCACCGAATACGAGAGGGAGGGCGGCGCCTCCGGCGTCGACGCCTTCCTCGCCAAGCCCTTCGAGCCGTCCGAGCTCGTGCGGGTCGTGCGTCAGCTCATGCACCGCGAGCGGCGCGGGCAGCACGGCGAGGGGGCGGGCCAGGAGCAGGAGGGCGGCGAGGAGCCGCCCGCAGCCCGGAGCACGCGCGGCCGGGTGCGCTAGGGCGCCGGAGCGCGCGGCTGGGTGCGCCGGGGGCCCGGAGCGTGCGCGGTTGGGTGCGCCGGAGGCCCGGAGGGCTCTCACGTGCGGAAACGTCGGGGCGGTCGTCCTCACCGCCCACATGCCGAAACCGGTTCGCGTTCTCACCCCCCTCCTCCCCTAGGCTGGTCCCGTGACCCCCGCGGACCTCTCCCTCACCGTGCTGCACGCCGTGCGCCGTGCGGTCGACGAGGGTGCGCTGCGGGTCGACGTGCCCCCGCGCGTCAAGGTGGAGCGGCCCCGGCCGGGCGGTGTCGGCGATTACGCCAGCAGCATCGCCCTCAGCCTCGCGCGGCCCTCCGGGCGGAAGCCCCTCGACGTCGCCGGGATCCTCAAGGAGCGGCTGCACGGCAGCCCCGGGATCCGTGCCGTCGACATCACCGGGCCCGGGTTCCTCAACTTCACCCTCGACGTCGGACAGGGCGCGCGGCTCGTCCGGGAGGTGGCGGAGGCGGGGCACCGGTACGGGTACTCCGACGCGCTCGCCGGCACTGTCGTGCGGCTCGCCGATACGGGGGAGGACCGCGCCCGGCTCGTCGGCGAGACCGTCGTCCGGCTGCTTCGGTCCCAGGGGGCCGACGCCGAGGTGGGCGGGGCCGGGGCCGGGGCGAGTGAGCGGATCCATGTGCTTCCCGCTCCCTTCGCACGCGATCTCCTCGGTCCCGACGCCGCCCGCTGGGCGCTGCTCCGGCCCGCGCCCCACGACCACGCCCTCCCCGGCGGTCCCCTCCTCGTCCAGCACGAGCGCAACGCCCTCTTCCGCGTGCGGTACGCCCACTCCCGCGCCCGCGCCCTGATCCGCAACGGCGCACAGCTCGGCATCCGGGCCGGGTACGAGGCCGACCTCCACGACGTCGACCTTCGCGAGGCCGACCTCCGCGCCGCCGACCTCCGCGCCGCCGACCTCCGCGCCGCCGACCTCCACGCCGTCAACCTTCGCGAGGCCGACCTCCGCGCCGCCGACCTCCACCAGGCCGACCCCCACGCCGCCCAGGTCCACGGGCCCGCCTCCGCCCTCCTCGACCTCCTCGCCGATCACCCCGCCGTCCTCCTCGCCGCCGCGCGCCTCCGTGCGCCCGACCGGGTCGCCCGGCATCTCGAAGGTGTCGCCGACGGGCTCCTCGGGTTTCAGCACGCCGTTCTGCCGCTCGGCGACGAGAAACCCTCGGCCGCCCATCGTTCCCGGCTCGCGCTCGCCGAAGCCGCCGGGACGGTGCTGGCCGGTGGCCTCTCCCTGCTCGGCATCAGCGCACCCGACCAGATCTGAAAGAGCCAGTCGCCATGAGCCGTTCCGCACACCCCGCCGGGCCCCGTCACGCCGATGTCCTTCCCGAGGGGCACTATTCCGCCCCGCCCGCCGACCTCAACCAGCTCGACCCCAAGGTCTGGGCGCGGACCGTCGGGCGCGACGAGCGGGGGGTCGTGACCGTCGGCGGCATCGGAGTCGACGCGCTGCAGCGGGAGTTCGGCACGCCCGCGTACTTCCTCGACGAGGACGACTTCCGGGCGCGCTGCCGGGCGTGGGCCGACGCCTTCGGCAAGGACGCCGACGTGTTCTACGCCGGCAAGGCGTTCCTGTCGCGGGCCGTCGTGCGGTGGCTCAAGGAGGAGGGGCTGAACCTGGACGTGTGTTCCGGGGGCGAGCTCAGCACCGCGCTCTCCGCCGGGATGCCCGCCGAGCGGATCGCCTTCCACGGGAACAACAAGACGGAGGACGAGATCCGGCGGGCCGTCGAGGCCGGGGTCGGGCGGATCGTGCTCGACTCGTTCCAGGAGATCGTCCGGGTCGCGCACATCGCGCAGGCGCTCGGCAAGCGGCAGCGGGTGCAGATCCGGGTGACGGTCGGCGTCGAGGCGCACACCCACGAGTTCATCGCCACCGCCCACGAGGACCAGAAGTTCGGGATCGCGCTGGCCGGCGGGCAGGCCGCGGAGGCCGTGCGGCGGGCGCTGTCGCTCGACGGGCTCGAGCTCATCGGGATCCACTCGCACATCGGGTCGCAGATCTTCGACATGGCCGGCTTCGAGGTGTCCGCCCGGCGCGTGGTGCAGCTGCTCGCCGAGGTGCGGGACGAGCACGGGGTCGAGCTGCCCGAGATCGATCTCGGGGGTGGGCTGGGGATCGCGTACACGTCGGACGACGACCCGCGTGAGCCGCACGACATCGCCAAGGCGCTCTCCGAGATCGTCACGCGCGAGTGCGAGGCCGCCGGCCTCGCCACGCCGCGGATCTCCGTCGAGCCGGGGCGCGCCATCGTCGGGCCCACCGCCTTCACGCTGTACGAGGTGGGGACGGTCAAGCCGCTGGAGGGGCTGCGCACGTACGTCTCCGTCGACGGCGGCATGTCGGACAACATCCGCACCGCGCTGTACGACGCCGAGTACAGCGTCGCCCTCGTCTCCCGTACGAGTGACGCCGAGCCCATGCTCGTACGCGTCGTCGGCAAGCACTGCGAGAGCGGCGACATCGTCGTGCGCGACGCCTTCCTGCCCGCCGACGTGGCGCCCGGCGACCTGCTCGCCGTGCCGGCCACCGGGGCGTACTGCCGCTCCATGGCGAGCAACTACAACCACGCGCTCCGCCCGCCCGTCGTCGCGGTGCGGGACGGCGAGGCGCGGGTCATCGTGCGCCGTGAGACGGAGGAAGATCTCCTGCGTCTCGACGTCGGATGATGAAATAGTCGGGTGATGGAATCGATGTCTCACGATCCGGACCGAGGGCGGAATCGCCCGTCCGGTGAGTGAGACTGGTTCCCACCGTAGGAACCGTAGCGATACGAAGATCGAGAAGTACCGAGAAACGAGGTCGGATGATGCGTACGCGTCCGCTGAAGGTGGCGCTGCTGGGCTGCGGAGTGGTCGGCTCAGAGGTGGCGCGCATCATGACGACGCACGCCGACGACCTCGCCGCGCGCATCGGCGCTCCGGTCGAGCTCGCCGGCGTGGCCGTCCGTCGGCCCGACAAGGTGCGCGGCGGCGTGCCCGCCGAGCTGATCACCACCGACGCCACCGCCCTGGTCAAACGCGGGGACATCGACGTCGTCGTCGAGGTCATCGGCGGGATCGAGCCGGCCCGCACCCTGATCACCACCGCCTTCGAGCACGGCGCCTCCGTCGTCTCCGCGAACAAGGCGCTGCTCGCCCAGGACGGCGCGGCGCTCTACGCCGCCGCGCAGGAGCACGGCGAGGACCTCTACTACGAGGCCGCCGTCGCCGGTGCCATCCCGCTGATCCGGCCGCTGCGCGAGTCGCTCGCCGGCGACAAGATCAACCGCGTGATGGGCATCGTCAACGGGACGACCAACTTCATCCTCGACAAGATGGACACCTCGGGCGCCGGTTACTCCGAGGCGCTCGACGAGGCCACCGCGCTCGGGTACGCCGAGGCCGACCCGACCGCCGACGTCGAGGGCTTCGACGCCGCCGCCAAGGCCGCCATCCTCGCCGGGATCGCCTTCCACACCCGCGTGCGCCTCGACGACGTCTACCGCGAGGGCATGACCGAGGTGACCGCCGCCGACTTCGCCTCGGCGAAGCAGATGGGCTGCACCATCAAGCTGCTCGCCATCTGCGAGCGGGCCGCCGACGGCGAGTCCGTCACCGCGCGCGTGCACCCGGCGATGATCCCGCTCAGCCACCCGCTCGCCTCCGTCCGCGAGGCGTACAACGCCGTCTTCGTCGAGGCGGAGGCCGCCGGGCGGCTCATGTTCTACGGCCCCGGGGCCGGCGGCGCGCCGACCGCGTCGGCCGTCCTCGGCGACCTGGTCGCCGTGTGCCGCAACAAGCTCAACGGGGCCAACGGTCCCGGCGAGTCCGCGTACACCCAGCTGCCCGTGAGCCCCATGGGCGACGTGGTGACGCGGTACCACATCAGTCTCGACGTGGCCGACAAGCCGGGCGTCCTCGCCCAGGTCGCGACGGTCTTCGCCGAGCACGGCGTGTCGATCGACACCGTCCGCCAGACGGGCAAGGACGGCGAGGCCTCCCTCGTCGTCGTCACCCACCGCGCGCCCGACGCCGCCCTCTCCGGGACCGTCGAGGCGCTGCGCAAGCTGGACACCGTCCGTGGTGTCGCCAGCATCATGCGTGTTGAAGGGGAGTAAGGACCCATGACCACCAAGGGCACCCACCAGTGGCGCGGCATCATCGAGGAGTACCGGGACCGTCTTCCGGTCACGGACACGACGCCGGTCGTCACGCTCCGTGAGGGCGGCACGCCGCTCGTCCCCGCTCAGGTGCTCTCCGAGCGCACGGGATGCGAGGTGCACCTCAAGGTCGAGGGCGCCAACCCCACCGGCTCCTTCAAGGACCGGGGCATGACCATGGCCATCAGCAAGGCCAAGGAGGAGGGCGCGCAGGCCGTCATCTGCGCGTCCACCGGCAACACCTCCGCCTCCGCCGCCGCCTACGCGGTGCGCGCCGGCATGGTGTCGGCGGTGCTCGTCCCGCAGGGCAAGATCGCGCTCGGAAAGATGGGCCAGGCGCTCGTGCACGGCGCCAAGATCCTCCAGGTCGACGGCAACTTCGACGACTGCCTCACGCTGGCCCGCAGCCTCTCCGAGAACTACCCGGTGGCGCTGGTCAATTCGGTGAACCCGGTGCGTATCGAGGGCCAGAAGACCGCCGCCTTCGAGATCGTGGACATGCTGGGCGACGCCCCCGACATCCACGTGCTGCCCGTGGGCAACGCCGGCAACATCACGGCGTACTGGAAGGGGTACAAGGAGTACGCCGCCGACGGCATGGCCGGCCGCACCCCGCGCATGTGGGGCTTCCAGGCCTCCGGTTCCGCGCCGCTCGTGCGCGGCGAGGTCGTCAAGGACCCGTCGACCATCGCCACCGCGATCCGCATCGGCAACCCGGCCTCCTGGGACTACGCGATCGCCGCGCGCGACGAGTCGGGCGGCTTCATCGACGAGGTGACGGACCGTGAGATCCTGCAGGCGTACCGCCTGTTGGCCGCTCAGGAGGGCGTCTTCGTCGAGCCCGCCTCGGCCGCCTCGGTGGCCGGTCTGCTGAAGGCCGCCGCGCAGGGCAAGGTCGACCCGGGCCAGCGGATCGTCTGCACCGTCACCGGCAACGGCCTCAAGGACCCCGACTGGGCCGTCGCGGGCGCTCCGCAGCCCGTCACCGTCCCGGTCGACGCCGCGGCCGCCGCCGAGCGGCTCGGCCTGGCCTGACCTCAGGCGCCGTACGGTTCCCGAGCGGGGTCGCACCCGATCAGGAACCCACATAGGCGCACAGGTTGGCGCGCGACACGCATCGTGCGCCTCCTGTGCGCCCTATGTCGCCACAGAACCTTCCTTCGATAGGCTGTACCGAACCCAGCCCGTTGCATATGCGCGGTGCTGTTGCCGTTGTCGCCCCCGCGGCACGTGCGGCCCCCGGGTTCTCCGTACCTCCGCAGCCATCCCCGCAGTCCGTACGCAGTGCCGCAGTCCGCCGCAGTTCTCGCAGTGCCCGCAGTTCTCGCAGTGCCGCAGTTCTTCCCCCGCAGAGTTCCCGCAAGTCAAGGAGAGTCAACGAGCGATGGCCGGTCCCGCGTTCCGCGCCGCCGCCGTACGGGTGCGCGTCCCCGCCAGCAGCGCCAATCTGGGCCCGGGCTTCGACGCCTTCGGCCTGTCGCTGGGGCTCTACGACGACGTGGTCGTCCGGGTCGCCGACTCCGGGCTGCACGTCGACATCGCCGGAGAAGGTGCCGACACCCTTCCCCGCGACGAGAGCCACCTGCTCGTACGCTCGATGCGCACCGCCTTCGACCTGCTCGGCGGACAGCCGCGCGGCCTCGAGGTCGTCTGCGCCAACCGCATCCCGCACGGCCGCGGCCTCGGCTCCTCCTCCGCCGCCATCTGCGCCGGCATCGTCGCCGCCCGCGCCGTGACCATAGGCGGCGACACCCGCCTCGACGAGACGGCGCTCCTCGAACTGGCCACCGAGATCGAAGGGCACCCCGACAACGTCGCGGCCTGCCTGCTCGGCGGCTTCACGCTCGCCTGGACCGAGGGCGGAGCTGCCCGGGCGATCAGGATGGAACCCGCGGATTCCATCGTTCCGGTGGTTTTCGTCCCCGGGAAGCCCGTGCTCACCGAGACCGCCCGCGGCCTGCTCCCGCGCACCGTCCCGCACGTCGACGCCGCCGCCAACGCCGGCCGTGCCGCCCTCCTCGTCGAGGCCCTGACCCGCCGCCCCGAGCTGCTGCTCGCGGCCACCGAGGACCGGCTGCACCAGGAGTACCGGGCCCCCGCGATGCCCGAGAGCATCGCCCTCGTGAACCGGCTGCGGGCGGACGGCGTCCCCGCGGTCATCTCCGGCGCGGGCCCCACGGTCCTCGCGCTGGCGGACCACGCGACGGCCGACAAGGTCGCGCTGCTCGCGGGCGAGGGATGGGCCGCGAACCGGCTCGACCTCGACGCGCCCGGAGCGAGCGTCCTGCCGCTCGCGCCCTGACGGGCAGCCCGTGCGGCTCCTGAGCCGGGGCCGCACGGACACGGGATTGCCGGTGACGGAGAGGGGGAATGTTTGTTGGAGCCGGTAGTGTTAACCTCAAGTCTGCACCCGACGTCTTTGTGGCGCGGTGCTGAGTGTCCCCATCAGGGACCGCCAATTCTTCCGGGAGCCTCCTCCACTGCCTGAGCAGATTCGAGCACGCTCCGGAACCGGCACGACACCCCTCGCTTTCTTCTTCGAGGGCCGAGCAGGGGGCGCTCGGGCCGGACCCACAGCTTTTTTCTCTCTTCCGCCGTACCCGGCGGGACCACCGCCCCGGACACGGTCCACCAAGCAGGACCGCTGCCGGACAGCACAACCGGTCGCCGAGCCAGATGGCCGACGTCCGCTCCAGGGAAGGACCCTTCGTGAGCGACACCACCGATCTGATGGGCGTGACTGCCGACAACAGTGTCGACACCTCCGCGCCCGCCGAAGGTGCTGCCTCCGGCACCACCGCACGGCGCCGCCGCTCCGGCACCGGCCTTGAGGGCATGGTCCTGGCCGAGCTGCAGCAGGTCGCGTCCGGCCTCGGCATCAGGGGCACCGCGCGGATGCGCAAGAGCCAGCTGATCGAGGTCATCAAGGAGGCGCAGGCCGGAGGGGGTTCCGCCGCCCCCGCCAAGTCGGCCGACGCCGCCGAGACCAAGCCCAAGCGCCGCACCGCCGCCAAGGCCCGTACGAGCGACGCCGAGGCCGCGCCGAAGGCCGAGAAGGCCGAGCCGGTGGCCCAGCAGCAGATCGAGATCCCGGGCCAGCCTGCCTCCGAGGACGCCCCGGCCGGCGAGCGCCGCCGCCGTCGCGCCACCGCCCCCGCCGGTTCGCCGGAGGGCGAGGCCAAGGCCGAGTCCGCGCAGGCCGTCAAGACCGAGACCCGCGCCGAGGCCAAGACCGAGACGCAGGGCGACGCCAAGGCCGAGGCCGCCGTCGACGGCGCCGAGGGCCGCGGCCGTCGCGACCGCGGCGAGCGGGGCGAGCGCGGTGACCGCCGCGAGCGTCAGCGCGACCGCCGTGACCGCGGCAAGGGCGACGAGCAGCAGGGCGGTGGCCAGGAGCGCCAGCGCCAGCGTCAGGGCCAGGGCCAGGGGCAGGGCGGCGGCCAGGGCGGCCAGTCGCAGACCCAGGTCCAGGGCCAGCAGGGCGGCCAGCCGGCCGGCCCGCTGGACGACGACGACTTCGAGGGCGGCCGTCGCGGCCGTCGCGGGCGCTACCGCGACCGCCGCGGGCGTCGCGGGCGCGACGAGTTCGCCGCCGGTGAGCCGCAGGTCTCCGACGACGACGTCCTGATCCCCGTCGCGGGCATCCTCGACATCCTCGACAACTACGCGTTCATCCGGACCTCCGGCTACCTGCCCGGCCCGAACGACGTGTACGTCTCCCTCGCCCAGGTCCGCAAGAGCGGCCTGCGCAAGGGCGACCACGTCACCGGTGCCGTGCGCCAGCCGAAGGAGGGCGAGCGCCGCGAGAAGTTCAACGCGCTGGTGCGCCTCGACTCGGTCAACGGCATGGCGCCGGAGTCCGGCCGCGGCCGCCCCGAGTTCAACAAGCTCACCCCGCTGTACCCGCAGGACCGCCTCCGTCTGGAGACCGACCCGGGCGTGCTGACCACGCGGATCATCGACCTCGTGTCGCCGATCGGCAAGGGCCAGCGCGGTCTGATCGTGGCCCCGCCGAAGACCGGCAAGACCATGATCATGCAGGCGATCGCCAACGCGATCACCCACAACAACCCCGAGTGCCACCTGATGGTCGTCCTGGTCGACGAGCGTCCGGAAGAGGTCACCGACATGCAGCGGTCGGTCAAGGGCGAGGTCATCTCCTCGACCTTCGACCGCCCGGCCGAGGACCACACCACCGTCGCCGAGCTGGCCATCGAGCGCGCCAAGCGTCTCGTCGAGCTGGGTCACGACGTGGTCGTCCTGCTGGACTCCATCACCCGCCTGGGCCGCGCGTACAACCTCGCGGCGCCGGCCTCCGGCCGCATCCTGTCCGGTGGTGTCGACTCGACCGCGCTCTACCCGCCGAAGCGCTTCTTCGGTGCCGCGCGCAACATCGAGGACGGCGGCTCGCTGACCATCCTGGCCACCGCGCTGGTCGACACCGGCTCGCGCATGGACGAGGTGATCTTCGAGGAGTTCAAGGGCACCGGCAACATGGAGCTCAAGCTCGACCGGAAGCTCGCCGACAAGCGCATCTTCCCGGCCGTCGACGTCGACGCCTCGGGTACGCGCAAGGAGGAGATCCTGCTCGGTGCCGACGAGCTCTCCATCACCTGGAAGCTGCGTCGCGTGCTGCACGCGCTCGACCAGCAGCAGGCGATCGAGCTGCTGCTGGACAAGATGAAGCAGACGAAGTCCAACGGCGAGTTCCTGCTCCAGATCCAGAAGACGACTCCCGGAGCCGCGAACAACGACTGACGCGAGACGTCGGTCACACGGCCACGGACCGGCTTCGGCCCCGTGATCAAGCCGTGACCTGCACGAACGACTGCGCCCACCGTGTCCGCACGGTGGGCGCAGTCGCGTTACCGTCCGTAGCCCTCCGAAACCTCACAGGCTCCTGTGCAACCCTTTTGGGTGTTTCGCCGTCACAGAAGGTGAAACCGAGGCCTGAGGGGTGACGATGACCGAGCACAACCGAGGCACCCGAATACGGGGTTCCGGCGGCCGCCGCCGGAAGCCGCCCCCCAAGGGGCGCCGCGTGGTTGCCGTGGTGGCGTGGAGCGTTGCCGCGCTCGTCGTCCTCGGGGGCGGTGGACTCGGCTACGTGTACGTCAAGCTGGACGGCAACATCAAGGGCGTCGACATCAACGCCCAGCTCGGCAAGGACCGCCCCGACGACGTCGACAACGGCTCGATGGACATCCTCGTCCTCGGCTCCGACTCCCGCTCCGGCGCCAACGGCGCGTACGGCAAGGACGAGGGCGGCGCCCGCTCCGACACCGCGATGGTCGTCCACGTCTACGAGGGCCACAAGAAGGCCGCCGTGGTCTCCATCCCGCGCGACACCCTCGTCGACCGCCCCGCGTGCGCCGACACCCGCGGCGACGCGGTGCCGGGGGAGCACCGGGCCATGTTCAACACCGCGTACGAGGTCGGCGGGCCGGCCTGCGCGGTGAAGACCGTCGAGTCGATGTCCGGGATCCGCATGGACCACTACGTCGAGGTCGACTTCACCGGCTTCAAGAAGCTCATCGACCGGCTCGGCGGCGTCGAGATCACCACGACGCGGGCCATCAAGGACACCAAGAGCCACCTCGACCTCGCGCCCGGCACCCACACCCTCGACGGCGAGCAGTCACTCGGCCTGGTCCGCACCCGCAAGAGCGTCGGCGACGGCAGCGACCTCGGCCGCATCCAGCTTCAGCAGGCATTCATGAAGGCATTCATCGACCAGGTGAAGAGCGTCGGCGTCTTCAGCAACCCCAAGAAGCTCTTCGACCTCGCCGACACCGCCACCAAGGCCATCACGCCCGACTCCGAGCTCGACTCGGTCAACGAGCTCATGGGCTTCGCCAAGGGCCTTTCCGGCCTCGGCGCCGACGACGTCCACATGATCACGCTGCCGGTCGAGTACGACCCGCTCGACCCCAACCGCGTCGTCCCCCTGGAAGCCCAGTCCCAGCAGGTCTGGAAGGCCCTCAAGGCCGACCTTCCGATCCCGGCCTCGGCCACGAAGGACGGGGCCACCGGCAAGGCCGACGGCCTCGTGAGATAGCCCGGGGGAGCCCTCGGGGGCACCGTCAGGGAAGCCCAGGAATAGTTTCGGCCATACCCCGGTTTTGGGAGATGCGGCCGGTCCTGGCAGACTGGTACGTCGGCCCCGGTTCACGCAGGTGCAGCCAGCACGGCGACCCGGAGCCCTCCCGAAACTAGGAGACACCTTGAAGCGCGAGATCCACCCCGAGTACGTCGAGACCCAGGTCAGCTGCACCTGTGGCGCGTCGTTCACCACTCGTAGCACCCTGACCGAGGGCACCATCCGTGCCGAGGTCTGCTCCGAGTGCCACCCGTTCTACACGGGCAAGCAGAAGATCCTCGACACCGGCGGCCGCGTCGCCCGCTTCGAGGCCCGCTTCGGCAAGGGTGCGGCCAAGAAGTAGCACGTCACTGCGCCGGTCCTTGGTCGCTCCCGCTCGGGGGCACCGGACCGGCGCTTTGCCGTCCCCGCAGTGGTTCCCGCAGCAGCCCTTTCCGAAATTCACCCCAGGAGCACCCGATGTTCGAAGCGGTCGAGGACCTGGTCGGCGAGCACGCCGACCTCGAGAAGAAGCTCGCCGACCCTTCGGTCCACTCCGACCAGGCGAACGCGCGCAAGCTCAACAAGCGTTACGCGGAGCTGACCCCGATCATCGGCGCGTACAAGGCGTGGAAGCAGACGGCGGAGGACATCGACACCGCCAAGGAGCTGGCCGCCGACGACCCCGACTTCGCCGCCGAGGTCAAGGAGCTGGAGAAGCAGCGCGAGGAGCTGACGGACCGGCTCCGGCTGCTGCTCGTCCCGCGCGACCCCAGCGACGACAAGGACGTCATCCTGGAGATCAAGGCCGGCGCGGGCGGCGACGAGTCCGCCCTGTTCGCCGGCGACCTGCTGCGGATGTACCTGCGCTACGCCGAGCGCGTCGGCTGGAAGACCGAGATCATCGACGCCACCGAGTCCGAGCTGGGCGGCTACAAGGACGTCCAGGTCGCCGTGAAGACCAAGGGCGGCAACGGGGCCACCGAGCCCGGCCAGGGCGTCTGGGCGCGGCTGAAGTACGAGGGCGGGGTGCACCGCGTGCAGCGCGTGCCCGCCACCGAGTCGCAGGGCCGCATCCACACCTCCGCCGCCGGCGTGCTCGTCACCCCGGAGGCCGAGGAGGTCGAGGTGGAGGTCCACGCCAACGACCTGCGCATCGACGTCTACCGCTCGTCCGGTCCCGGCGGCCAGTCCGTCAACACCACCGACTCCGCGGTCCGCATCACCCACCTGCCGACCGGCATCGTCGCCTCCTGCCAGAACGAGAAGAGCCAGCTCCAGAACAAGGAGCAGGCCATGCGCATCCTGCGGTCCCGGCTGCTCGCCGCGGCGCAGGAGAAGGCCGAGGCCGAGGCCGCGGACGCGCGCCGCAGCCAGGTCCGCACGGTCGACCGCTCCGAGAAGATCCGGACGTACAACTTCCCGGAGAACCGCATCTCGGACCACCGCGTCGGCTTCAAGGCGTACAACCTGGACCAGGTGCTCGACGGCGAGCTGGACCCGATGATCCAGGCCTGCGTCGACGCCGACTCGGCCGCCAAGCTGGCCAACGCGTAAGGCCCGCACGACCTCGTAAAGCCCCACCCGCACCACGGAGGACCAGCGTGAACCTGCTGCTTGCCGAGGTGGCCCAGGCCACCCAGCGGCTGGCCGACGCCGGCGTGCCCTCACCGCGTTTCGACGCCGAGGAGCTCGCCGCGTTCGTGCACGGCGTCAAGCGGGGGGAGCTGCACAACGTCAAGGACGCGGACTTCGACGCCCGCTACTGGGAGACGATCGCGCGCCGCGAGGCGCGCGAACCCCTCCAGCACATCACCGGGCGGGCGTTCTTCCGCTACCTGGAGCTCCAGGTGGGCCCCGGCGTGTTCGTGCCGCGCCCGGAGACCGAGTCGGTCGTCGGCTGGGCCATAGACGCCGTACGGGCCATGGACGTCGTCGAGCCGCTCATCGTCGACCTGTGCACCGGCTCGGGCGCCATCGCGCTCGCCATGGCCCAGGAGGTGCCGCGCTCGCGCGTGCACGCGGTCGAGCTCTCCGACGACGCGCTCGTGTGGACCCGCAAGAACGCCCAGGGCTCGCGCGTCACCGTGCACCAGGGCGACGCGCTGACCGCGCTGCCGGAGCTCAACGGCCAGGTCGACCTGGTCATCTCCAACCCGCCGTACATCCCGCTCACCGAGTGGGAGTACGTGGCCCCCGAGGCCCGCGACCACGACCCGGACATGGCCCTGTTCTCCGGCGAGGACGGCCTGGACACCATCCGGGGCATCGAGCGCACCGCGCACCGGCTGCTGCGGCCCGGCGGGCTCGTCGTCATCGAGCACGCGGACACCCAGGGCGGCCAGGTGCCGTGGATCTTCAACGAGGAGGCCGGCTGGGCGGACGCCGCCGACCACCCCGACCTGAACAACCGGCCGCGTTTCGCGACCGCCCGCAAGGCCACCCCATGAGCAACCAGTCCAGGCACGACGCGTACGAGAAGGCAGGCGAGTGATGGCCCGGCGATACGACTGCAACGAGGCGACGGACCGGGCGACGGGTCTGCGTGAGGCCGCGTCCGCCGTACGCCGCGGCGAGCTCGTCGTGCTGCCCACCGACACCGTGTACGGGATCGGCGCGGACGCCTTCAGCTCGGAGGCCGTCGCGGACCTGCTCGCGGCCAAGGGCCGCGGCCGGAACATGCCCACGCCCGTCCTCATCGGCTCCCCGAACACGCTGCACGGCCTCGTCACGGACTTCACCGAGCAGGCCTGGGAGCTCGTCGACGCCTTCTGGCCGGGTGCCCTGACCCTGGTCGCCAAGCACCAGCCCTCGCTCCAGTGGGACCTCGGCGACACCCGGGGCACCGTCGCGATCCGCATGCCGCTGCACCCGGTCGCCATCGAGCTGCTCACCGAGGTCGGCCCGATGGCCGTCTCCTCGGCCAACCTGACCGGGCACCCGTCGCCGGAGGACTGCGACGCCGCCCAGGGCATGCTCGGCGACTCCGTCTCCGTGTACCTGGACGGCGGGCCGACCCCCGGCATCGTGCCGTCGTCGATCGTCGACGTGACGGGCAAGGTGCCGGTGCTGCTGCGCGCCGGCGCGCTCACCGCGGAGGAGCTCCGGAAGGTGGTACCCGACCTCGAGGTGGCGAATTGACCGCCCCTGAGGGGCGTGGCATAGCGGGGCACCCGAACGACGGCACCACCTTCCGCATCCTCCACGTCAGCACCGGCAACGTCTGCCGCTCGCCGATCACCGAGCGGCTGACCCGGCATGCCCTGAGCGACCGCCTCGGCGATCCGCTGGGCGGCGGCCTCATCGTGGAGAGCGCGGGTACCTGGGGCCACGAGGGCGCCCCCATGGAGGCCAACGCGGAGCTGGTCCTCGCCGACTTCGGCGCCGACCACACCGGCTTCGTGGGGCGCGAACTCCTCGACGAGCACGTCATCCGCGCCGACCTGGTCCTCACCGCGACCCGCGACCACCGCGCGCAGGTCATCTCGATGGGCCACTCGGCGGGTCTGCGCACCTTCACCCTGAAGGAGTTCACCCGCCTGGTCCGGGCCATAGACCCGACGACCCTTCCCGACCCCCGCGACGGCCACGACACGATCGACCGCGCCCGCGCCCTGGTCCGTGCCGCCGCCGCTCTACGCGGGTGGCTCCTGGCGCCGTCGGCCGAGGCGGACGAGGTGAACGACCCGTACGGGGCGCCCATCACGTTCTTCCGCTCGATCGGCGACGAGATCCAGCAGGCCCTGGACCCGGTGGTCACGGCGCTGACGGGCGTGTCGGCGAAGCGCTGACCTCCCGGCGCGGCCCCGAGGCGGCTCGGACGTGCCCCGACGCGGCCCCGACGCGGTCCCGACGTGCCCAGACGGGTACCGGAGGGGGTTCCGGCGGCCCGGCGGGCGGCCCGATGGCCCGGGCGGCCCAGTGGGGCGGCGAAGGCGGCTCGGCGTGCCTACAGTGGATTCCCAGACCGCTCACGCCCGGAGCCCCCCATGCCGGTCACCGCGCCTCCCGAGGCAGAACACCAGAGCCCGCTCGACGTGCTGCGCCGCCAGGACCCCGAGGTCGCCGACGTGCTGCTCGGGGAGGCGCGCAGGCAGGGGGACAGCCTCCAGCTGATCGCCGCCGAGAACTTCACCTCGCCGGCCGTCCTCGCCGCCCTCGGCTCGCAGCTCGCCAACAAGTACGCCGAGGGCTACCCCGGCGCCCGCCACCACGGCGGCTGCGAGTACGCGGACGCCGCCGAGCGGATCGCCGTCGACCGGGCGCGCTCCCTCTTCGGCGCCGAGCACGCCAACGTGCAGGCCCACTCGGGCTCCTCGGCCGTCCTCGCCGCCTACGCGGCGCTGCTGCGCCCCGGGGACACCGTGCTCGCCATGGGGCTGGCGTACGGCGGGCACCTCACGCACGGCTCGCCGGCGAACTTCTCCGGCCGCTGGTTCGACTTCGTCCCGTACGGCGTGGACGCGGAGACGGGGCTCGTCGACTACGAGCAGGTCGCCGCGCTCGCCCGGCACCACCGGCCGAAGGCGATCGTCTGCGGCTCGATCTCCTACCCCCGGCACCTGGACTACGCGGTCTTCCGGGCCATCGCCGACGAGGTCGGCGCCTATCTGATCGCCGACGCGGCCCACCCGCTGGGCCTGGTCGCCGGCGGCGCGGCCCCGAACCCCGTCCCGTACGCGGACATCGTCTGCGGCACCACGCACAAGGTGCTGCGCGGGCCGCGCGGCGGTCTGGTGCTGTGCGGGGCGGAGCTGGCCGAGCGGGTGGACCGGGCGGTGTTCCCGTTCTCCCAGGGCGGGGCGCAGATGCACACCATCGCCGCCAAGGCCGTCGCCTTCGGCGAGGCGTCGACGCCGGCCTTCACGGCGTACGCGCATCAGGTGGTCGAGCACGCCCGTGTGCTGGCCGCCGCGCTCGGCGCCGAGGGCTTCGCGCTGACCACCGGCGGCACCGACACCCACCTCATCACCGCCGACCCGGCGCCGCTGGGCGTGGACGGGCGCATCGCGCGGGCCCGGCTGGCCGCGGCCGGTGTGGTGCTCGACACGTGCGCGCTGCCGTACGGCGACGGCCGGGGCATCCGGCTGGGCACGGCCGCGGTGACGACGCAGGGGATGGGGGCGCCGGAGATGGCCCGGATCGCCGCGCTGTTCACCGCGGCGCTGCGGGACGACCCGCTGGAATCGGCCAGGGTGCGCGCAGAAGTACGGGAGCTGGCCGGGCGTTTTCCCCCGTATGGCCGGTAAAAGGCGGGTCGCCGCAACCGTCCGGGGCGCCGGTGTGTCCTCGACCATGGGGACGGCCCGGCTAGGGTGTGGGGCTGAGATGGCCAGCGATTCCTGTGGGGCAGCCCGTGCGTGATTACCTGCTGACGCTCTGTGTCACGGCCGCGGTGACCTATCTGCTCACCGGGCCGGTGCGGAAGTTCGCCATCGCCACCGGGGCGATGCCGGAGATCCGCGCCCGCGACGTACACCGAGAACCGACACCGCGGCTCGGTGGCATCGCCATGTTCTTCGGGCTGTGCGCGGGACTCCTGGTCGCCGACCACCTGCAGAACCTCAACAGCGTCTTCGAGCTGTCCAACGAGCCCCGCGCGCTGCTGTCCGGCGCCGCCCTGATCTGGCTGATCGGTGTCCTCGACGACAAGTTCGAGCTGGACGCGCTGATCAAGCTGGGCGCGCAGATGATCTCCGCCGGCGTGATGGTGATGCAGGGTCTGACCATCCTGTGGCTGCCCATCCCCGGTGTCGGCACGGTCGCGCTGACCCAGTGGCAGGGCACCCTCCTGACCGTCGCCCTGGTCGTCCTCACCATCAACGCGGTGAACTTCGTCGACGGGCTCGACGGTCTCGCCGCCGGCATGGTCTGCATCGCCGCCGCGGCCTTCTTCCTCTACGCGTACCGGATCTGGTTCGGCTACACGATCGAGGCGGCGGCCCCCGCGACGCTGTTCGCGGCCATCCTGATGGGCATGTGCCTGGGCTTCCTGCCGCACAACATGCACCCGGCGCGGATCTTCATGGGCGACTCGGGCTCGATGCTGATCGGCCTGATCCTGGCCGCCTCCGCGATCTCCATCACGGGTCAGGTCGACCCGGACGCGCTGAAGATCTTCGAGGGCTCGACGAAGGCGGCGACGCACGCGGCGCTGCCGGTCTTCATCCCGCTGGTGCTGCCGCTGACCATCATCGCGATCCCGATGGCCGACCTGGTGCTCGCCATCGTGCGCCGCACCTGGAACGGCCAGTCGCCGTTCGCCGCGGACCGCGGGCACCTGCACCACCGGCTCCTGGAGATCGGGCACTCGCACAGCCGCGCGGTGCTGATCATGTACTTCTGGTCGGCGCTGATCGCCTTCGGCACGCTGGCCTACTCGGTGCACTCGACGTCGATGTGGATCGTCCTCACCGTGGTCTTCCTGAGCGCGGTCGGTCTGGTGCTGCTCCTGCTGCCGCGGTTCACGCCGCGTGCCCCGCGCTGGGCCGAGGCGGTCGTGCCGCCGCGCTACCGGCGCCGCAAGGTCGTCCCGCTCGCCGAGGTGCCCGAGGGGCCGGAGCCGGCGGAGGAGCGCGTTCCGGTGCCCGCCGGGGTCAACGGATCGACCGCGATCGGCAACCGGGCGCGCTTCACCGACCGGAGTAAGGCCGGAGCGCGTGGTTGACGCACCCGTTTGCGAATGCCGCATCCGGTGCCAATACCAGACAACCCGCCCCACTGTCCTGCACACACGGGCGCGTTAACTCTCAGGTGTGACAGTTGGCACACCTCACGAGTAAAGACCTATTCAAATAGTTTGTGATACGGTTCACGAGACCCGGCGCCAGTGCCGAAAGACCGTAGTGCGACGGTCTGTTGGCCCCGAGACCCACCTCGGACCGGGCTTACGCTCGTCCATGACGACACCATCGCCCCCTCCAGCAAGCGGAGACACCGCCATGCCGTCCAACGACGCACGCCTACTGCTGCACACCGCTGTACCCACCGCTGCCGCCGGCGCCATCGCGACCGTCGTCAGTGGTGTCGTCGCGGGCGGCAAGGGCGCACTCGGCGCCGTCGTCGGCACCCTGGTGGTACTCCTCTTCATGGGGCTCGGGTTGGTGGTTCTGCAGCGGACGGCGAAGAAGCTCCCGCAGTTGTTCCAGGCCATGGGGCTCATGCTCTACACGGCCCAACTGCTGGTGCTCTTCATCTTCCTGGCCTTGCTGAAGGACACGACAGCGTTCGACTTCAAGGCCTTCGCGTTCACGCTTCTCGCCACGACCGTGGTGTGGGTCGCCGCCCAGGCCCGGGCCTACATGAAGGCCAAGATCATGTACGTCGAACCCGACAAGTCGGGACCGAAGTCGTGAAGGGTAGGGCCGGGATAAAGACGAGTTCGGCTTCCTGCTATCGTCCGGTGCCAACTGCGGCACTGCGGGCGCGGGCATCCGAAACGGCGCCTGTCCCAGCGCGAGGCTCGATGCCGAACCGCCGCCCCCTTATCCGTAAGACCAGTCCAGTGCCGACCCGCGGCTGCGTGCCGCGCCGACACAACGAGGTTGCCGTACCTATGCGCCACGCTGAAGGAGCCCGCGGTGAGTGCTGACCAGACGCTTGCCTTCGACCCGGATTGCCACATCTTCACCGGATGCGGCTTCCCGGCGCCGGGCCTGCACACGTTCATGTACGAGCCGATCGCGACGTGGGGGAGCTTCGAGCTCACGAAGCCCATGCTGCTCGCGATCCTGGGCTCGATCGTGGTCGTCGGCTTCTTCTGGGCCGCTTTCAACAAGCCCAAGCTGATCCCCGGCAAGATGCAGATGGTCGGCGAGGCCGGTTACGACTTCGTGCGCCGCGGCATCGTCTACGAGATCATCGGCAAGAAGGACGGCGAGAAGTACGTCCCGCTGATGGTGTCGCTGTTCTTCTTCGTGTGGATGCTCAACCTCTGGTCGATCATCCCGCTCGCCCAGTTCCCGGTCACGTCGCTGATCGCCTTCCCGGCGGCCCTCGCACTGATCGTGTACGTCCTCTGGGTCTCGCTGACCTTCAAGAAGCACGGCTTCGTCGGCGGCTGGAAGAACATCGTCGGCTACGACAAGTCGCTCGGCCCGATCCTTCCCCTGGTCGTCGTTCTCGAGTTCTTCTCGAACCTGCTGATCCGGCCCTTCACGCACGCGGTCCGACTGTTCGCGAACATGTTCGCCGGTCACCTGCTGATCGTGATGTTCTCGCTGGCCACGTACTACCTCATGCACGGCCTCGGCTTCGTCTACGCCGGCGCCTCGTTCGTGATGGTTCTCGTGATGACCGCCTTCGAGCTCTTCATCCAGGCCGTCCAGGCGTACGTCTTCGTCCTCCTGGCCTGCAGCTACGTCCAGGGCGCGCTCTCCGAGCACCACTGAGCCGACCCGGCCCGCAGCTCCACACCCCCCAACCAACAGTCGTCCGGTGGCCAACCCCCACCGGGTCCTTGAAAGAGAAGGAAGAACCGGCATGTCCGCTCTCGAGACTCTCGCCGCCGTCAACGGAAACGTCGCCTCCATCGGCTACGGCCTCGCGGCCATCGGCCCCGGCGTCGGCGTCGGCATCATCTTCGGTAACGGCACCCAGGCCCTCGCCCGTCAGCCCGAGGCCGCCGGCCTGATCCGTACCAACCAGATCATGGGTTTCGCCTTCTGTGAGGCGCTTGCCCTCATCGGCATCGTCATGGGCTTCGTCTACAAGTAAGCCGGACCGACAGCCCGACCCTTTTTACGGAAGGCACTGATGTGAACGCTCTGCTTCTTGCGGAAGCGGCGGAGCCCCAGCCTCCGCTCATCCCGCATCTCGATGAGCTCGTCATCGGCCTGATCGCCTTCGTCATCGTCTTCGGCTTCCTCGCCAAGAAGCTCATCCCGAACATCAACAAGGTTCTGGAAGAGCGCCGCGAGGCCATCGAGGGTGGCATCGAGAAGGCCGAGTCGGCCCAGATCGAGGCTCAGAGTGTGCTGGAGCAGTACAAGGCCCAGCTCGCCGAGGCCCGCCACGAAGCCGCGCGTCTCCGCCAGGAGGCGACGGAGCAGGGCACCGCGATCATCCAGGAGATGAAGGCGGAAGGCCAGCGCCAGCGCGAAGAGATCGTCGCGGCCGGTCACACCCAGATCGAGGCCGACCGCAAGGCCGCGTCCGCCGCGCTGCGTCAGGACGTGGGCAAGCTCGCCACCGACCTGGCCGCGAAGCTGGTCGGCGAGTCCCTCGAGGACATCGCCCGCCAGAGCCGCACCATCGACCGCTTCCTCGACGAGCTCGAGGAGAAGGCCGAGGCCGTCCGATGAACGGAGCGAGCCGCGAGGCACTGGGCGCCGCACGCGAGGCCCTCGACGCGCTGACCGACAACACGTCGGTCGACGCGGCGAAGCTCGCCGGTGAGCTGGCCGCGGTCACCGCGCTGCTCGACCGCGAGGTGTCGCTGCGCCGGGTCCTGACCGACCCGGCCCAGGCGGGCGAGGCCAAGGCCGAGCTCACGCAGCGACTCCTGGCCGGTCAGGTGGGCGGCGAGACCGTCGACCTGGTCTCCGGTCTGGTCCGCGCGCGTTGGTCGAGCTCCCGTGACCTGGTCGACGCGGTCGAGGAACTGGCGAACATCGCCGACCTCACCGCCGCCCAGCGGTCGGGTGCCCTCGACGACGTCGAGGACGAGCTGTTCCGGTTCGGCCGGATCGTCTCGTCCAACCCCGAGCTCCGCTCGGCGCTGACGGACAAGACCGCCACGGCCACGGCCAAGGGCGAGCTGCTGCGCAGCCTGCTCGGCGGCAAGGCCAACGCGGTCACGGAGCGACTCGTCGTCCGTCTGGTGACCCAGCCCCGTGGACGTAGCCTGGAAGCGGGACTCGAGTCCCTGTCCAAGCTCGCCGCGGCGCGCCGGGACCGGATGGTCGCGGTCGTCACCTCGGCGGTGCCGCTGAGCGATCAGCAGAAGCAGCGCCTCGGTGCCGTGCTGGCCAAGCTGTACGGCCGCCAGATGCACCTGAACCTGGACGTGGACCCGGCGGTCCTCGGCGGGATCACCGTGCGGGTCGGCGACGAGGTCATCGACGGCAGCATCGCGGAGCGCCTCGGCGAGGCGACCCGGCGACTGGCCGGCTGACACCAGCCGCCACACCAAGCAAGACAGCAACACATGCGGCCCGGTTGGGCCGTGCAGAGATTGCAGAAGTTCCTGGGGGTCGGCCCCCAGACCCCTAAGAAACTTCGGGCCCAACAAGGAGAGCAGGGAACCCAGATGGCGGAGCTCACGATCCGGCCGGAGGAGATCCGGGACGCGCTGGAGACCTTCGTCCAGTCGTACCAGCCGGACGCGGCCTCGCGCGAGGAGGTCGGCACGGTCAGCCTGGCCGGTGACGGCATCGCGAAGGTCGAGGGTCTTCCCTCGGCCATGGCGAACGAGCTGCTGAAGTTCGAGGACGGGACCCTCGGTCTCGCGCTGAACCTCGAAGAGCGCGAGATCGGCGCGATCGTCCTCGGCGAGTTCAGCGGCATCGAGGAGGGACAGTCGGTGCAGCGCACCGGCGAGGTCCTCTCCGTCGGTGTCGGTGAGGGTTACCTGGGTCGCGTCGTCGACCCGCTCGGCAACCCGATCGACGGTCTCGGCGAGATCGCGACCGAGGGCCGCCGCGCCCTCGAGCTGCAGGCCCCGGGCGTGATGGCCCGTAAGTCGGTCCACGAGCCGATGGAGACCGGCTACAAGGCCGTCGACGCCATGACGCCGGTCGGCCGTGGTCAGCGTCAGCTGATCATCGGTGACCGTCAGACCGGCAAGACCGCGCTGTGCATCGACACGATCATCAACCAGCGTGACAACTGGCGCTCGGGCGACGTGAACAAGCAGGTGCGCTGCATCTACGTCGCCGTCGGCCAGAAGGGCTCCACCATCGCGTCCGTCCGCGGCGCGCTGGAGGAGGCCGGTGCCCTCGAGTACACGACCATCGTCGCCGCCCCGGCGTCCGACCCGGCCGGCTTCAAGTACCTGGCGCCGTACACCGGTTCCGCCATCGGTCAGCACTGGATGTACCAGGGCAAGCACGTCCTGATCGTCTTCGACGACCTGTCGAAGCAGGCCGACGCCTACCGCGCCGTGTCGCTGCTGCTGCGCCGCCCGCCGGGCCGTGAGGCCTACCCGGGCGACGTCTTCTACCTGCACTCGCGTCTGCTCGAGCGCTGCGCGAAGCTGTCGGACGAGCTCGGCGCGGGTTCGATGACCGGTCTGCCGATCGTCGAGACGAAGGCCAACGACGTCTCGGCGTTCATCCCGACCAACGTCATCTCCATCACCGACGGCCAGTGCTTCCTGGAGTCCGACCTGTTCAACGCCGGCCAGCGTCCGGCCCTGAACGTCGGTATCTCGGTCTCCCGAGTCGGTGGCTCCGCCCAGCACCCGGCCATGAAGCAGATCGCCGGTCGCCTCCGCGTGGACCTGGCCCAGTTCCGTGAGCTGGAGGCCTTCGCGGCCTTCGGTTCGGACCTGGACGCCGCGTCGAAGGCGCAGCTGGAGCGTGGACAGCGGATGGTCGAGCTGCTCAAGCAGGCTCAGTACCAGCCGATGCCCACGGAGAACCAGGTCGTCTCGGTCTGGGCCGGCACCACCGGCAAGATGGACGACGTCCCGGTCGCCGACATCCGTCGCTTCGAGGCCGAGCTCCTGGCGTACCTGCGCCAGAGCCACTCCGGCCTGATGACCTCCATCCGTGAGGGCAAGAAGATGTCGAACGACACGCTGACGGCCGTCGCCGACGCCATCGCGGAGTTCAAGAAGCAGTTCGAGACGTCCGACGGCAAGCTGCTCGGCGAGGACGCTGTCGCCGTCAACGTCTCGAAGTGACGACGGAAGGGACCTGACTCATGGGAGCGCAGCTCCGGGTCTACAAGCGTCGCATCAAATCCGTCACCGCGACGAAGAAGATCACCAAGGCGATGGAGATGATCGCCGCCTCTCGCGTCGTCAAGGCGCAGCGCAAGGTGCAGGCGTCGACCCCGTACGCCACCGAGCTGACCCGCGCGGTCACCGCGGTGGCCACGGGGGCCAGCGACAAGCACGCGCTGACCACCGAGGCGGAGAACCCCGTCCGTGCCGCGGTCCTGCTCCTGTCGAGCGACCGCGGTCTGGCCGGCGCGTTCAACTCCAACGCCATCAAGGCGGCGGAGAAGCTCATCAAGCAGCTGGAGGGCGAGGGCCGCGCGGTCGACATCTATGTCGTCGGCCGCCGTGGTGTCGCGCACTTCAACTTCCGTGAGCGCAAGCTCAGCGACACGTGGACCGGCTTCACGGACGAGCCCACGTACGCGGACGCCAAGACGATCGCGGCACCGCTGATCGAGGCGATCGAGAAGGACACGGCCGAGGGTGGTGTGGACGAGCTCCACATCGTCTACACCGAGTTCGTCTCGATGATGACGCAGACGGCGGTCGAGGCCCGGCTGCTGCCCCTCAGCCTCGACGAGGTGGCGAAGGACGCCGGCGAGTCGGACACGCTCCGCCCGCTGTACGACTTCGAGCCGTCGGCGGAGGACGTCCTGGACGCCCTCCTGCCGCGCTACGTCGAAAGCCGGATCTACAACGCGCTGCTCCAGTCGGCTGCCTCCAAGCACGCCGCCACGCGCCGCGCGATGAAGTCGGCGACCGACAACGCGGGAGACTTGATCAACAACCTCTCCCGACTTGCCAACGCGGCCCGACAGGCCGAAATCACCCAGGAAATCAGCGAGATCGTCGGTGGCACCGCAGCCCTGGCCGACGCGACCGCGGGGAGTGACAAGTAATGACGACCACTGTTGAGACGGCCGCCGCCACGGGCCGCGTCGCCCGGGTCATCGGCCCGGTCGTCGACGTGGAGTTCCCCGTCGACGCGATGCCGGAGATCTACAACGCCCTGCACGTCGAGGTCGCCGACCCGGCCGAGGACGGCGCCCTCAAGACGCTGACCCTCGAGGTCGCGCAGCACCTCGGTGACGGCATCGTCCGTACCATCTCGATGCAGCCCACCGACGGTCTGGTCCGCCAGGCCCCCGTGGTCGACACCGGCAACGGCATCACGGTGCCCGTCGGTGACGTCACCAAGGGTCGCGTGTTCAACACGCTGGGCCAGATCCTGAACGAGCCCGAGGCGGAGTCGGAGGTCGGCGAGCGCTGGTCCATCCACCGCAAGGCCCCGGCGTTCGCGGACCTCGAGTCGAAGACCGAGATGTTCGAGACCGGCCTCAAGGTCGTCGACCTTCTCACCCCGTACGTCAAGGGTGGAAAGATCGGTCTGTTCGGTGGCGCCGGTGTCGGCAAGACCGTTCTGATCCAGGAAATGATCATGCGTGTGGCCAAGCTGCACGAGGGCGTTTCCGTCTTCGCCGGCGTCGGCGAGCGCACCCGTGAGGGCAACGACCTCATCGCGGAAATGGAAGAGTCCGGCGTTCTGGACAAGACCGCGCTGGTCTTCGGCCAGATGGACGAGCCCCCGGGCACCCGTCTGCGCGTGGCCCTGGCCGGTCTGACCATGGCGGAGTACTTCCGCGATGTGCAGAAGCAGGACGTGCTGTTCTTCATCGACAACATCTTCCGCTTCACGCAGGCCGGTTCCGAGGTCTCGACCCTGCTCGGCCGTATGCCCTCCGCGGTGGGTTACCAGCCGAACCTGGCCGACGAGATGGGTCTCCTCCAGGAGCGCATCACCTCGACCCGTGGTCACTCGATCACCTCGATGCAGGCGATCTACGTCCCCGCGGACGACCTCACCGACCCGGCGCCGGCGACCACCTTCGCCCACCTCGACGCGACGACGGTTCTCTCCCGTCCGATCTCCGAGAAGGGCATCTACCCGGCCGTGGACCCGCTGGACTCCACGTCCCGGATCCTGGACCCGCGCTACATCGCGCAGGAGCACTACGACGCCGCCACGCGCGTCAAGGGGATCCTGCAGAAGTACAAGGACCTCCAGGACATCATCGCGATCCTCGGTATCGACGAGCTGAGCGAGGAAGACAAGCTCGTCGTGCACCGCGCGCGTCGTGTCGAGCGCTTCCTGTCCCAGAACACCCACGCGGCGAAGCAGTTCACCGGTGTGGACGGTTCGGACGTTCCGCTCGACGAGTCGATCGCCGCGTTCAACGCGATCTGCGACGGTGAGTACGACCACTTCCCGGAGCAGGCCTTCTTCATGTGTGGTGGTCTCGAGGACCTCAAGAAGAACGCCAAGGAGCTCGGCGTCTCCTGAGCCCCGTGCTCGCCTGAGGGGGGCGGGAGACGTTCCCGCCCCCCTCTTCACGCCCTTTAGAATTGATCCCAACACCCGGCAGCACCGCCGGGTGGTGACCCGAGGAGCCACCCTTGGCTGCTGAGCTGCACGTCGAGCTGGTCGCCGCGGACCGGAGTGTCTGGTCTGGCGAGGCCACCCTGGTCATCGCGCGTACGACCTCCGGCGACATCGGCGTCATGCCCGGTCACCAGCCGCTGCTGGGTGTGCTGGAGTCGGGCCCGGTGACCATCCGTACGAGCGAGGGCGGCACTGTCGTCGCCGCCGTCCACGGCGGTTTCCTGTCGTTCGCCGATGACAAGCTGTCTCTGCTCGCGGAGATCGCCGAACTGGCGGACGAGATCGACGCCCAGCGCGCCGAGCGCGCGCTGGAGCGCGCGAAGACGGATTCGGACGGCGCCGCCGAGCGTCGCGCCGAGGTCCGGCTGCGCGCGGTATCGGTCCGCTAGCGGACCGCGCGAGAGCCCAAGCCCTCAGCCGCGGTACGGTCCGGAATTTTCCGGACCGTACCGCGGCTGAGGCGATGCAGATGCAGGTTGTATTCGGTACGGCCGGGTCCACCGGTTACGGGACGCAGCGAGGAGGTCGGTGAAGATGTTCCTCGCTCTGCTCGTGTGCGGCCTGGTCGTCGCACTGGTGGTGATCGGACTCTTCGTCTTCGGCTTGCGCCGCAGGCTGATCCAGCGCGCCGGCGGCACCTTCGACTGCTCCCTGCGGTGGAACGTCGCCGAGGAGCCGGACCCCTCCGGCAAGGGCTGGGTGTACGGCGTCGCCCGCTACAGCGGTGACGAGATCGCCTGGTTCCGCGTCTTCTCGTACGCCCCCCGCCCGCGCAGGGTCCTGGAGCGCTCGGCCATCGAGGTCGTGGAGCGCCGGATGCCCGAGGGCGAGGAGGAGCTCGCGCTGCTCTCCGACTCGGTGATCCAGGGCTGTCTGCACCGCGGCACCCGCCTGGAGCTGGCGATGAGCGAGGACGCGCTCACCGGCTTCCTCGCCTGGCTGGAGGCGGCGCCGCCCGGCCAGCGCGTCAATGTCGCCTGATCCCGCTTGTACCGTCCGGCCCGGCGAGTGCCACGTGTGGACCGCCCGGGCCGTTTCCGTGTCCGCTTCCGGGCATCTGTGCGCCCTGCTCGACGCGCGTGAGCGGCGGGTGTACGAGTCGCTGACGGGGGAGCCGGTCCGCGCGCAGTACCTGACCGCGCACGCGCTGCTGCGTTCGGTGCTCGGCGCCGCCCTGGACCGGGATCCGGCGGGGCTGGCCTTCGCGGCGGGCCCGCACGGCAAGCCCTTCCTGACGGACGCCCCGGTCGAGTTCTCGATCTCCCACTCGGGCGAGCTGGTCGCGGTCGCGCTCTCAGCCGGGGCGCCCGTCGGCGTCGACGTCGAGCGGATCACCCGGCTGGCGGAGCTGCCGCTGCCGGTGCTCTCGGAGCGGGAGCGGGCCGTCTTCGACGGGGTGCCGGGGCCGGAGCGGGCGGTGGCGTTCACCACGTACTGGGTGCGCAAGGAGGCGGTGCTGAAGGCGACCGGGGAGGGGCTGCGGGTGGATCCCGCGCGGCTCACGGTCTCCGCGCCGGACCGGCCGGCCGAGCTGCTGGCCTGGCGGGGCCGGGACGCCGTACAGCCGCACCCGGAGGTGCGGCTGTACGACCTGGACGCGGGGGAGGGCTACCGGGGCGCCGTCGCCCTGCTGGGCGGGGCGCACCGGATCGTCCGGCACGACGGGGGCGGCGTGCTGCGCCGCCCCCGCCGGATCGTGGGCTAGCTCAGCCCGCTGTTGATGGCGCCGACCAGCTCGCCGTTGCCGGTGTCGCCGCTGAACTCCCAGAAGAAGGCACCGCCGAGGCCCTGGTTCTTGGCCCAGCCCATCTTCGAGGTGACGGTGGCGGGGGTGTCGTAGCTCCACCAGTTGGTGCCGCAGTGGGCGTAGGCGGTGCCGGCGACGGTCCCGTTGGCCGGGCAGGAGTTCTTCAGGACCTTGTAGTCCTCGATGCCCTGCTCGTAGGTGCCCTGCGCCGGTCCGGTGGCGGTGCCGCCGGGCGCCGCCTGGGTGACGCCGGTCCAGCCGCGGCCGTAGAAGCCGATGCCGAGCAGCAGCTTGTTGCCGGGGACGCCCTGGGCCTTGAACTTGGCGATGGCCTCGGCGGAGTTGAAGCCCTGCTGCGGGATGCCGGCGTACGAGGTGAGCGGCGAGTGCGGGGCCGTCGGGCCCTTGGCCGCCCAGGCGCCGAAGAAGTCGTACGTCATCACGTTGAACCAGTTCATGTACGGCGCGGCGCCCGCGTAGTCGGTGGCGTCGATCTTGCCGCCGGTGGAGGCGTCGGCCGTGACGGCCGCGGTGACCAGGGCGTTCGCGCCGAACTTGGCACGCATGGCCTGCATCATGTTCTTGAAGGCGGCCGGGCCGCTGGTGTCGCAGGACAGACCGCAGGCGTTGGGGTACTCCCAGTCCAGGTCGATGCCGTCGAAGACGTCGGCCCAGCGCGGGTCCTCGACCAGGTCGTAGCAGGACTGGGCGAAGGCGGTCGGGTTCTGGACGGCCTGGCCGAAGCCGCCGGACCAGGTCCAGCCGCCGAAGGACCAGATGACCTTGATGTTCGGGTAGGCCTTCTTCAGCTTGCGCAGCTGGTTGAAGTTGCCGCGCAGGGGCTGGTCCCAGGTGTCGGCGACGCCGTCGACGGACTGGTCGGCGGTGTAGGCCTTGTCGTAGTCGGCGTAGGAGTCGCCGATGGTGCACTTGCCGCCGGTGACGTTGCCGAAGGCGTAGTTGATGTGCGTGATCTTGGGCGCGGAGCCGGAGGTCACGATGTTCTTCACGTGGTAGTTGCGCCCGTAGACGCCCCAGTTGGTGAAGTAGCCCATCTTCACGACGTTCGGGGGCGGGGTGCCGCCTCCGCCACCGGTGGTGCGGACCGGGGTCGCGGCGCTGGCCGGGCCGGTCTGGTCGATGGTGTCGCGGGCGACGACCGTGTAGCTGTAGTCGGTGCCGGCGGTGAGCCCGCTGTCCGTGTACGTGAGGGCGGTCGTGGTGGTGACCTTGGTGCCGTCGCGCAGCACGTCGTAGTTCTTGACGCCCTTGTCGTCGGTGGCCGCGCTCCAGGTGAGCTTCACCGAGGTGTCGGTGATGGCGGAGGCGGCCGGGGCGCCGGGCGCGGAGGGCGGGTTGTCCCCGGGCTGGGTGGAGCCGTCGCAGGAAGCGCCGTTGATCTTACAGCCGCTGGGCGCGCCGGTGCCGCTGCCGTTGAAGCCGAAGGAGATGGAGGCGCCGGGGGCGAGGGTGCCGTTCCAGGAGAGGTTCTTGGCGGTCCAGTGGTTCGCCGCGCCGGTGACGGTGGCGTCCCAGGCGGAGGTGACCGCGGTGCCGGCGGGGTAGTCCCACTCGACGGTCCAGGAGGAGAGCGAGGTGGTGCCGGTGTTCTTCACCGTCCACTTGCCCTCGAAGCCGGAGCCCCAGTCGGAGGCCTTGGTGTACGTGGCGGTGGCCGAGGTGGCGGCCTCGGCGGGGGCGGCGAGGCCGATCATGGCGGCCAGCGGCAGGACGAGGGCGGTCAGACCGGCGGCAGCCCGGTGTCTGAACCCTGCTCTGCGCGTCGGTGCTTGAGTGCTCAACGGTGCTCCTCAAGTTGCGGACGACAAGGGTGGGGGTGGTCCGAAAAGGTGCGCGCGCCCGCCGAGCGTAGAAAGGTCTGGACCAGCCGTCAAGAGGTCCAGACCAACGTTGGAACGGTCTCTCTCAGATTTCTCTCAGATATCTCGCGGGTATGTGCCAGGCATCCCGCGGGTACGTGCCAGGACTTCCGGCGCTCCTCAGCGGATCCCCAACTCCTGTGCCAGCACCGCCGCTTGGACCCGGCTGCGCAGCTCCAGCTTCCCCAGCACCTTGCTGACGTGCGTCTTCACCGTGGCCTCCGCCATGTCGAGGCGGACCGCGATCTCCGCGTTCGACAGACCGGCGCCCAGCGCCCCGAGCACCTCCCGCTCACGGGGCGTCAGCCGGTCCGTGATCCCCGGGTCGACCGTCGGCGCGGGACGGCTCGGGGTCGCGAACTCGGCGATCAGCCGGCGGGTCACCGCGGGCGCGATCAGCCCCTCGCCGCCCGCCACCGTCCGCACCGCCCCGATCAGGTCCTTGGCGTCCGTGTTCTTCAGGAGGAAGCCGGAGGCCCCGGCCCGCAGCGCCCCGAAGACGTACTCGTCCAGGTCGAAGGTGGTCAGCACCAGCACGTCCGCCAGGCCCTCCGCCACCACCTGACGGGTCGCCGTCACCCCGTCCATCCGCGGCATCTGCACGTCCATCAGGACCAGGTCCGGGCGCAGTTCACGGGCCAGCTCCACGGCCCGCTCACCGTCCGCGGCCTCGCCGACCACCTCGATGTCCGGGGCGCTGCCCAGGATCAGCACCAGCCCCGCGCGCACCGCGCTCTGGTCCTCCGCGACCACGATCCGGATCGTCATGCCTCCGGTGTCCTCTCCTCGGCGGGCAGCTCGGCCCGCACCCGCCAGATCTTCGTCCCGTCCGCGCCCGGCACGGGTCCCGCCTCGAACTCCCCGCCGAGCAGCGCCACCCGCTCCCGCATCCCGACCAGACCGGCCCCCGAGCCGGGGGCGCGCGGGCCCGGCCGGTCCCCGAACGGGCTGGTCACCCGCACCGCCAGGGCCCGCTCGTCACGCGCCAGGGTCACGGTGACCGTACCGGCCGCCGCGTGCTTGAGGGCGTTGGTCAGCGACTCCTGGACGATCCGGTACGCGGCCAGCTCGACCGGCGCCGGGAGCTGCTCCCCGGTCTCCTCGCGGGTGTCGTCGAGCCGGAACACGAGCCCGCTGCTCGCGCCGTTCGTCCGGGCCTGCGCCACCAGGGCGTCCAGGCCGGAGAGCCGGGGCACGGCGGCGGGCGCGGTGTCGTCGGAGCTGTCCCGGAGCAGGCCGATCAGCCGCCGCATCTCGGCGAGCCCGGCCACGCTGTTCTCCCGGATCACGCCCAGCGCCTGCCGGGTGGTGGCCTCGTCGTCCAGGGAGAGCGCGGCCGTGGAGTGGATCGCGATCGCCGACAGGTGGTTGGCGACCATGTCGTGCAGTTCCCGGGCCATCCGGGCGCGTTCGGCGACGACGGCCTGGGCCCGGTCCATCTCGGCCAGCAGCGCGGTCTGCTCCGCGCGCAGCCGGGCCGACTCGGCGGCCTCCCGGTGGTTGCGCACGACGGCGCCGGTGACCGCGGGCAGGAACGACACCATGCCGCTGACCACGCCGACCAGCAGGGCGATCGCGTTCTGCCACCAGACCAGCAGGCCGATCGTCAGGCCGACGGTGATCAGGCCGGTCGAGTACGGGATCCGCTTGGCCGAGGAGGGCGTCCCGTACACCACGGCGGCGTAGACGACGTCCGTGAACATGAGCACCGTGGCGAGATTGCCGTTGGTCAGCTGGTCGGCGACGATCGCGAGGGTACCGACGGTCAGGGCCGTCCGGGGCGCGGTGCGGCGCACGGCCTCCATCGAGGCCATCACCACGAGCGGGATCAGCGTCGCCCAGGGCTGCGGGAAGACGTTGTCGACCTTGGTGTACAGCCCGAACGACCACAGCAGCAGGCCGCAGGCGAGGCCGGCGGCGGCGATGAACAGGTCGTCACGGTGGGGTCGGGGGAGGCGCACCCCTCCATCCAACACGCCGGTCCGGGCCGGGACGTCCTCGTACGGGGCGAGCCGCCCCTCCGTCGAAGGATGTAGACGCGGTTCCTCACCGCCGACGACGCGCCCGGCCCCGCCGGCCGCGAGGCTGGTGGGGTACCGGAAGGGGAGTCCCGTGATCGTCACCCTGATCGTGATCTGCGAGGTCGGCTTCTGGGTCCTGCTCGCCGCCGGGCTCGCCGCGCGCTACCTGTGGCGCAAGCCGCGCCTCGGCCTGGCCCTGCTGCTGGGCGAGCCGCTCCTGGAGGTGGTGCTGCTGGTGGTCACCGCGATCGACCTCAAGAACGGCGCCGACCCGAGCTGGAAGCACGGGCTGGCCGCGGTCTACATCGGCTACACCGTCGGCCACGGCCATCGCACCGTGCGCTGGCTCGACGGGCACGCCGCCCACCGCCTCGGCGGCGGCCCGCCGCCCGAGGGGCCGCCGAAGTACGGCATGGCCCGGGCCCGCCACGAGGGCCGGGTGTGGCTCGGCTCGCTGGTGGCGGCGTCCGTCGCGACCGGCCTGCTGCTCCTGGCCGCCTGGTACGTCGGCGACTCCGGCGACACCGGGTCCCTCACGGGCTGGATCGCCGTCGCCTGGCGGGCGGCCGGCATCCACGGCCTGATCGCCCTCTCGTACGCGCTCTTCCCGAAGAAGGCGCCGAAGCCGAAGGCGTCAGCGGTCCCCGCCCGGGACCCACAGGACGTCCCCGACCTCCTTGTTCGCGGTCCGGGCCAGGATGAAGAGCAGGTCCGATAGGCGGTTGAGGTACGTGGCGGTCAGCGGGTTCATCGTCTCGCCGTGCACCTCGATCGCGGCCCACGTCGAGCGCTCCGCCCGCCGGACCACGGTGCACGCCTGGTGCAGCAGCGCGGCGCCGGGCGTGCCGCCGGGCAGGATGAAGGAGCGCAGCTTGTCCAGCCGCTCCAGGAACAGGTCGCAGTCGGCCTCCAGCTTGTCGACGTAGCTCTGCTCGACGCGCAGCGGCGGGTACTGCGGGTCGGGGACCACCGGGGTCGACAGGTCCGCGCCCACGTCGAACAGGTCGTTCTGCACACGGACGAGGACCTTCACGACCTCCTCGTCGAGCCGGCCGAGCGCGACGGCCGTGCCGATGACGGCGTTGGCCTCGTTGGCGTCGGCGTAGGCGGAGATCCGCAGATCGGTCTTGGCGGTCCGGCTCATGTCGCCGAGGGCGGTGGTGCCCTTGTCGCCGGTGCGGGTGTAGATGCGCGTCAGGTTGACCATGGGGCCAGCCTAGTTAGGCCTGGGCCCCGCGGAAGGTGCGTGTGCCCACCGTCACGGCCAGCGCGGTGAGTCCGACGGCGACCAGCACTCCGTACAGCATCGTCGTGGTCGCGTACCGCCCGACGTAGGCGTCCCGGACCGCGTCCACCAGGTAGCGGAACGGCATCAGGCGCGAGAGCAGGTCGAGCCAGCCGGGGGCGAGGGTCATCGGCAGCATCAGCCCGGACAGCAGCATCGAGGGCACCGCGAGGGTGTTGATCGCGGGCCCGAACTCCTGCGGGCTGCGCAGCTTCAGCGCCAGCGCGTACGAGAGGGAGGCCAGCGCGAAGGTCAGCAGCGCCACGAAGCCGAAGCCGATCAGGATGCCGGCGAGCGGTGCCCGGAGCCCCATGAGCAGGGCGGCGAGCACCAGCAGCACGGCCTGGAAGACGAAGAGCGCGGCGTCCCGCAGGACCCGGCCGAGGAGCAGCGCGAGCCGGCTCACGGGGGTGACGCGCATCCGTTCGAGGACGCCCCAGTTCTTCTCCATGATGACCGCGAAGCCGGCGAAGGAGGCGCCGAAGAGGCCGAGCTGGAGCAGCAGTCCGGGGACCAGGACCTGCCAGGAGTCGCCGGTGCGGCCGAGCGGCAGGCCGGTGAGCAGGGGGCCGAAGAGGAGCAGGTAGAGCAGCGGCATCAGCACGCCGAAGAAGATCTGGAACGGCGAGCGCAGGGTCTGGCGGGCGTAGCGGCGGAAGAGCACCGCGGTGTCGTGCAGGGGCATGGGGAACTCCTGGTGCGGGCGCCGGAGCGCGGTCAGACGGAGACGGGCGCGGTGTCGGCGGGCGCGGGGCCGCGGCCGGTGAGGGCCAGGAACGCGTCCTGGAGGGTGTCGGCGCCGTGCGCGGCCTTGAGCGCGGCGGGGGTGTCGTCGGCGATGACGACGCCCTGGTCCACGACGACCAGGCGGTCGGCGAGGGCGTCGGCCTCGTCGAGGTAGTGGGTGGTCAGGACGACGGTGGTGCCGTGCTCGTCGCGCAGCCGGCGCACCAGGGCCCACAGGTCGGCGCGGCTGCCCGGGTCGAGGCCGGTGGTCGGCTCGTCGAGGAAGAGCAGCTCCGGGCGGTGGGTGAGGCCGAGGGCGAGGTCCAGGCGCCGCCGCTGGCCGCCGGAGAGGGCGGTGGTGGAGCGGTCGAGGAGCGCGGTCAGGTCGAGGTCCTCGGCGAGTTCGGCCGCGCGGGCCTCGGCGCGGGGGCGGCGGAGCCCGTACAGGCGCCCCTGGAGGACCAGCTCGGAGCGCACGGTCTCCTGGGGGTCGACCCCGCCGGACTGGGCGACGTAGCCGATCCCGCGCCGCACGCCCACGGGGTCGCGGACGAGGTCGTGGCCGGCGACGGTGGCGGCGCCGCCGGTGGGCGCGAGCAGGGTGGTGAGCATCCGCAGGGTGGTGGTCTTGCCGGCTCCGTTGGGTCCGAGGAAGCCGACGATCTCGCCCGGCCGCACGGTGAGGTCGATCCCGCGGACGGCGTGGACCTCGCCCTTGGGCGTGCGGAAGGTCCGGGACAGCCCGGAGGTGCTGATGATTGGCATGGTGACCACAAAAACAGAGTCACTGAAATTTTGCAACGTCTCCAAAATTAAAGGACGCCTAGGATGGGCGCATGGCTGAGGGGCTCAGGGAACGCAAGAAGCGTCAGACGAAACAGCGGATCTCGGACATCGCGACCGGGCTCTTCCTGGAGCGCGGTTTCACGGCCGTCACGGTCGCGGAGATCGCGGAGGCGGCCGACGTCTCCGTCAACACCGTCTACAACTACTTCCCGGCCAAGGAGGACCTCTTCCTCGACCGGATGGAGGGCATCACCCACCGGCTCGCGCGGATGATCCGCGGCCGGGACCAGGGGGAGTCCGCGGCCCGCGCCGTGCTGCGCGAGATCCGCGGGCACGTCACCGCCGTCTCTCCCGCGTACGGACTGATGGACGGCTACGACGCCTTCATGCGGGTGATCGACGACGCGCCCACCCTCAAGGCCCGCCTCTTCCACCTCCAGCAGGAGGTCCGCGAGACCACCGTCGCCGCGCTCCGCGAGGACACCGGCGCCCCGGCGGACGACCCGATGCCGCTGCTCGTCGGCAGCCAGATCGCCTGGATCCAGGACACCGTCATCGGCTTCATCAGCGCCGAGATGACCGCCGGCCGCAAGGCGTCCGAGGTCTCCCGCGAGGCCCTCGACCTGCTCGACGAGATCGAGGACCTGCTGGGCGGGCGCGTGCTCGGCTACGCGGTGCGCACCGGCTGAGCCGCCCGCACCCCCGCCGCCAGCGCACCGGCCGCGCGGATGGCCTGCTCCTCGGTGGTGAAGCGGCCGAAGCCGACCCGGACGCTGCCCCGGATCCGCTCCGGCGGCAGCCCGATCGCGGTCAGCACGTGGGACGGCTCCTGCGCCGAGCTGTTGCACGCCGAACCCGAGGAGACGGCGACCGCCGTGACCTCCAGGAGCAGCTGCTGGGCGTCCGCCCCCGCGAACGACAGGTTCACCGCGTGCGGCAGGAACCCCACGCCCGTACCGCTGTTGAGCGTGTACGGCACGAGCTCGGCCAGCTCCGCGAGGAACCGCCCGCGCAGCGCGGCCAGCCGGCCCGCCTCCCGCTCGCGGCCCGCCGCCAGCAGCTCCACCGCCGTGCCGAGACCCACGACGGCGGCCGTGTTCAGCGTGCCGGCCCGCAGCCCGCGCTCCTGCCCGCCGCCGTGCAGCAGCGGCACCAGCGGCGCCCGGTCCGACAGCTCGTTGGACACGTACAGGACGCCGATGCCCTTCGGGCCGTAGATCTTGTGCCCCGAGAAGGTCAGCAGGTCGACGCCCAGCTCCCGCACGTCCACCGGAAGGCTGCCCACGCCCTGGGTGGCGTCGCAGTGCAGCGGCACCCCGGCCGCCCGGGTCAGCTCGGCGATCCGCGCCACCGGCTGGATCGTGGAGACCTCGTTGTTGGCGAGCATCACCGACACCAGCGCCGTCTCCGGCCGCAGCGCCGCCGCGACCCGCGCCGGGTCCACCCGGCCCTCGGCGTCGACCGGCAGCACGGTCACCTCGTGGCCCGCCGCGCGCAGCGAACGGCAGGTGTCCAGCACGGACTTGTGCTCCACCGCCGTCGTCACCACGTGCCGGGCCCGGCCGCCGGGGCCGCGCCCGAGGACGCCCTTGACGGCGAGGTTGTTGCCCTCGGTGGCGCCGGAGGTGAAGTAGACCTCGCTGCGCGCCGCCCCGATGAACCGGGCCACGGTGCCGCGCGCCCGCTCGACCTCGCGGAAGGCCCGGATGCCGGCCGCGTGCGGGCTCGACGGGTTGGCGAAGCACTCCGTCGCTGCGGTGTGCATCGCGTCGGCGACCGCCGGGTCCATCGGGGTGGTCGCCTGGTGGTCGAGATAGATCGTCGCCATGTCGCGCTCCCCTCAGAAGTCGTACGCGGTGTAGGTCAGGGCGATCGGGTCGGCGCACTCCGCGTCGGCGAAGACCAGGGTGATCTCCTCCTCGGAGGTGCCCCGGGTGCGCAGGTAGATCTCGGCGCCCTTGGTCACCTTGTCGCGGTCGGCCAGCGAGTTGATGTCGACGACATGGCGGCGGGGGCAGTCGGGGAAGGCCCGCAGCCGGGCGAAGTAGCGGGCGAAGTACTCGGCGACGATCAGCGGGCAGCGCGGCACGACATGGGCGTCCTTGACCACGCCGGCGAGCACCTTCGCGTAGCTCCGGGAGCGGAACAGGATCTCGTCGCCCTCGCGGGAGAACGGCGGTGTGAGCTCCGTCCCGCGCGCGGCGTGCTTCATCGCGCGGGCGGCCCGGTTGCGCAGGGTCCGCTCGCGGGTGACCGAGTAGGCGACGCCCGCCGCGGCCGCGGCGGCGTCGAGCGGGCCGAGGTCGAGCACCTCGGGGGCGGGCGAGCCCGGGGCCGGGACCGTACAGACGCCGGTGGAACAGGAGGTGCCGAGGTCGTTGACGATGACGTCGTAGAGCACCTTGTTGCCCCGGTGCAGCCTGCGGGCCACCGCGCCCGTCTCCAGGGCGAGGTCGAAGGAGTTCAGGGAGAAGGCGCCGATCCCGGCGGCGGTCTCGAAGTAGCCGCCGGCGACGAGCACGGCCGAGCGGGTGGTGCGGGAGACGGTCTCCAGGAGGGGCGCGACGCGGGCGGCGCGCTCGGTGCTCAGGGTGGTGGGGCTCATGTCTGGTGCACTCCGTTCTGCTTCGGGGAAGTTCGATCGGACGGTGCTGAGGACGTGCCGGGTACGGGGGCGGGACCGGGTACGGGGTCGGGGGCGGCGCCCGGATCGGGGCCGGTGTCGGCCTCGCGGGCCTTCGCGGAGCTCGCCGCGCCCGCGCCCGTGCCGACCGCCGCGCCCACCACGCAGAGCACGGCGGCCCACTGGAGCGGTGAGAGGTGTTCGCCGAGGAGGGTGAGGCCCACGAGGGCGGCGATGACCGGTTCGACGGTGGAGAGCACCGCGAACACCCGGGGCGGCAGCCGGCGCAGCGCGGCGAACTCCAGCGAGAACGGGATGACCGTGGTCAGCACCGCCACCCCGAGCGCCGCGGCCAGGACGGCCGGTTCGGTGAGCACGGCGAGCGGGGGGAGCCCCAGGGCCGGGGCGGTCGGGAGGGCGAGCACGGCGGCCACGCTCAGGCCGAGGGCGAGCCCCGCGCCGCCCGGGACGGCCCGCCCGACCCGGGCGCCGAGCAGGATGTAGCCGGTCAGGGCGGCGCCGGTGAGCAGGGCGGCGGCGAGCCCGACCGGGTCGTCGAGGCCCCGCGTACCGCCGAGCACGAGCAGTCCGGCCGCCGCGAGCAGCACCCAGAGCCGGTCCAGGGCCCGCCGTGAGGTCAGCGCGGCGAGCAGCAGCGGCCCACTGAACTCCAGGGTGACGACCACGCCCAGCGGGAGCCGGGAGGTGGCCTCGTAGAACGCGAACTGCATCACGGTGAAGACCGCCCCGTACGGCAGCAGCAGCCGCCAGTGGGTGCGCAGCAGCCGGATCGCGGGCCGGGAGAACAGGCAGAGCAGCGCGGCGGAGAACAGCAGCCGCAGCAGGGTGGCGCCGGCCGGGCCGGTCTGCTCGAACAGCGTCTTCGCGAAAGCGGAGCCGAACTGCAGGCTGATCATGCCCGCCAGCAGCAGAAGCGGCGCGGGGGCGGCTCTCGGGTCGTAGCGACGCATGACAGCGGAGTGTATACCCCCCAGGGGTATGAAGCGAGGCGGGTCGGCCCGTCGGCGGGGTGTCGCGAGTGTGACGTCCGTCAAACCGGGCGTGACGCGCGTTACTTCACGGTCACTTGGCGCCCCGGGCCCGCTAATCTCCGCCGAAGAGCCAGAAGTGAACAGTTGTTGAGGGCATAGAGGGGTGGAAGACGTGGCCAGGAAGCTCGCCGTCATCGGGGCCGGACTCATGGGGTCCGGCATCGCGCAGGTCTCGGCCCAGGCGGGCTGGGACGTCGTCCTGCGGGACGTCACCGACGCCGCGCTGACCCGGGGCACCGACACCATCAGGGCCTCGTACGACCGCTTCGTCGCCAAGGGCAAGCTGGACGCCGCCGACGCCGAGGCCGCCCTCGGCCGGATCACCGCGACCACCGAGCTCGAAGCCGTCGCCGACGCCGACATCGTCGTCGAGGCCGTCTTCGAGAAGCTGGAGGTCAAGCACGAGATCTTCCGCGCCCTCGACAAGGTCGCCAAGGACGGCGCCGTGCTCGCCTCCAACACCTCCGCCATCCCGATCACCAAGATCGCCGCGGTGACGGAGCGTCCGGAGGCCGTGGTCGGCACCCACTTCTTCTCGCCGGTCCCGATGATGCAGCTCTGCGAGCTGGTCCGCGGCTACAAGACGAGCGACGCCACCCTCGCCACCGCGCGGGAGTTCGCCGAGTCCGTCGGCAAGACCTGCATCGTCGTCAACCGCGACGTCGCCGGCTTCGTCACCACCCGCCTCATCTCGGCGCTCGTCGTCGAGGCCGCCAAGCTGTACGAGTCGGGCGTGGCCACCGCCGAGGACATCGACATCGCCTGCAAGCTGGGCTTCGGGCACGCGATGGGACCGCTCACCACCACCGACCTCACCGGCGTCGACATCCTCGTCAACGCCACCAGCAACATCTACACCGAGACCCAGGACGAGAAGTTCGCCCCGCCGGAGCTGATGCGCCGGATGGTGGACGCGGGTGACATCGGGCGCAAGAGCGGGCAGGGCTTCTACACGTACTGATTCCGCACGGGGGTCGGTACGGAGTCCGCACAGGGGTCCGACCGTCCCCCGCGCCATCGCCCTCAGGGGTGAATTTCGATATCGGTTCGCTTACAAGGCGCAACGCTTCTGCCGACCCGGCAGTCAGTCGTTGCGAAGACGGGCACACGACGGAGCACTCTCGGGGAGCGCATATGCACATCAGGGGCGACCACGTCGAGCTGGTCGTCGGGGGCCGCCTCGACGTCCGCAGCGCGGCGGACGCCCGTACGGTCCTGCACTCGGCGGTCGACGACGGAGTCGGCGACCTCGTGCTCGACCTGACCGGCCTCGACTCCTGGGACGCCACCGGGCTCGGGGTCATCATGGGCGCCCACCGCAGGGCCGGCCGCTGCGGCCGCCGACTGGTGCTGCGCGGGGTACCGCCCCAGATGCAGCGCCTCCTCGTCGCCACCCGGCTGCACCGCATCCTCGCCATCGAGGGCGGCCTCGCCGCGGAGTCGCTGCCGCGCGTCTGACCCCGCGTCACCCGTGACCGGGATGCCCGTGGGACACCGGCGCACCTGTGAAGCTGTTGTGGAAACCAGGCGTCACGCTCAATCCTCACAAGACCGTGACGTCTTGGTCTCCACGGCACCCCGCCTGTTCCCGGAGCCCGGACAACCGTCTAGGGTCGGCTCTCCTGCACATCGCGCGCCGCTGGGAGCTTGGACCATGGACCCGATCAACCGGGGACCCGAGGAATACGGTCACGAGACCGAGGGCGAGGACGCCGCCCGCCCCGGACACGCCGCACTCGTGCCCGCCTCCACCGCCCCCACCCGGGTCCGCACGACCCGCGTCGTCGCCGGCGGCCTGCTGCTCACCGTCAACCCCGTCGACGGCAGCGAGATAGAGGTCTGCCCGCCCGGTGAACAGCCCCCGGCCCCCCGCCGCCGCACCGCCGAGGAGCGCGCCGAGGCCGCCCGCGCCGCCGCGCCCCCCGTACCGCCGGGTCCCGCCCCCACCGCCCTGCCCCTGCTCGAACGACAGGAACAGCGCGCGCTCCTGGTCGACCACCTCAGCCGGGGCCGCTCCGCCCGCCTGACCGGCCCCGCCGGCTCCGGCCGCAGCACCCTCCTCGCCGCCGTCGCCGCCGACTGCGCGGACATCGCCCCCGACGGCGTCGTCCACCTCTCCGGCCACCACCGCACCCCCACCGAGCTGCTGTACGAGCTCTTCCAGGCCGTCCAGTACGCGCCCGGGTTCCGGCCCGACCGCGAGGAACTCCTCCTGGAGGTGCGCCGCGTCGGCGCCATCGTCCTCGTCGACGACCTGGAGTTCGGCGGCACCGCCCTCGACGAGCTGCTCGCCGCCACCCCCGACTGCGCCTTCCTCTTCGGCGTCACCCCCGACGCCCCCGCCGCCTCCCCCGAGGCGGCACTCGAAGAGGTCGCGCTCACCGGACTCGGCCGCGCCGCCGCCGTCGAGCTCCTGGAGAGCGCCGTCGGCCGCACCCTCACCGAGGAGGAGGCCAACTGGGCCGGCGACCTCTGGTTCGAGTCCGAGGGCCTGCCGCTGCGCTTCGTCCAGGCCGGCGCCCTGCTCCGGCAGCGCGACCGGCTCCGGGTCGCCCCCGCCGAGTTCGACGCCTTCGGCGCCCTGGAGGAGGCGTTCGGGCCCTCCGGCGCCCCCGTCCCCGCGGCCGCCCCGGCCGACGACCCCGACGTCGAGGTCCGCGACGTACCGCTGCCCAGCCTCGGCGAGGGCGCCGCCCCGGCCTCCCTCCTCGCCTCCCGGCTCAGCCGCGCCGCCCAGGACACCCTGCGCTTCGCCGTCGCCCTCGGCGGCGAGGTGCCGCACCAGGCGCACCTGCCCGCCCTGGTCGGCGACACCCACGCCGACGCGGCCCTCGGCGAGCTCATGGGCTGCGGACTGCTCTCCCCGGTCGGCTCCCGCTACCGCCTCGCCGCCGGCGTCCTCACCCAGCTCCTCGCCCAGGGATACGAGGAGGACGCCACCGGCCGCGCCCACACCGTCGCCCAGCACTACGCCTGGTGGGCCGGACACCCCTCCGTCACCCCCGAGCGGGCCACCGCCGAGGCCGACGCGCTGCTCGCCGCCCTCGGCGCGCTCGTCCCCGGCGCCGCCGACGAGCACGCCGCGACCGCCGTCCAGCTCGCCCGCGCCGCCGCGCCCGCCTTCGCCGCGGGCCTCCACTGGGGCGCCTGGGAGCGCGCCCTGCGCAGCGGCCAGGAAGCCGCCCGGCGGGCCGGCGAGGTCGCCGAAGAGGCGTATTTCCACCACGAGTTGGGCATCCTCGCGCTCTGCGCCGGCAGCCTCCAGCGGGCCCGCGCCGAACTGGAGGCGTCCATCGCGCTGCGCGGCGCCCTCGCCGACAAGCGCGGCACCGTCGCCGGCCGCCGCGCCCTCGCGCTCGTCGCCGACCTCACGGGCGAGTCCGCCCCGGTCGAGCCGGCCCCGCCCGCCCCGCCCACCCGCCGCGAGGGCCCGGCCTCGCCGCCCCGCGGCGTCCCGGTGACCGCCCCGCCCGCGGCGAAGCCCGCCTTCCCCGCCCTCGCCGCACCGAGCGACTTCCCGGATTTCCCGGGCTTCTCGGACTCCTCGGGGTTCCCCGCCTTCGCCGGCCCCCCGACGGCCCCCACGGCCGTCGGCCCGATCGCCACGGCCGCCGCCGCGTTCCCGGCGTTCCCCGAGGACGCGCCGACCGTCGTCACCGTCCCGGACGGGGAGCGCGACAAGGGCCGCCCCGGGCTCCGCAAGGGCATCGTCGCCGGCGCCCGCCGCAACCTGGCCGCCGTCGGCGCCGGCGCCCTGCTCGTCGCCGTCCTCGGCACGGTCGTCACCATCGGCGCCACCTCCGGCAACGACGAGCACCCCGCCAACGACCGGGTCACCTCCGACAGCACCGCCGACCAGGGCGACGGCACCGGCGACGGCACCCCGGACGACGACGAGCCCACCGAGGACTCGACCGGCCGCCCCTCGGACCCGGACGCCCCGCGGCCCACCGGCACCGCCACCCCCGGCGGCACCGGATCCGCGGGCACCCCGACGGCCCCCAGCGGCTCCCCGTCCGCGACCGGCAGCGCCACCCCGAGCGGCCCGGCGGCCACGACGGCACCGCCGCAGCCCACGCTGTCGCCGACGCGGACCACCCCGGCCACGAAGCCGCCGACCACCCCGCCGACCACGCCCCCCACGACCCCGCCGACGACGCCGCCGCCCACCGACCCGACGACGACGCCGCCCACCGAGAACCCCAGCGGCTCCGCCTCCGCCTCCCGCTCCGAGTCCGCCCCCGCGGACCCCGGCGGGAACCCGGCCTGACCCGCGGACCCCGCGCACGACGAAGGCCCGGACGCCATGGGGCATCCGGGCCTTTCTCGTACCTGTGTACGGACGGTCAGAACAGGCGCAGCTTGTCGTCCTCGATGCCGCGCAGCGCGTCGTAGTCGAGCACCACGCAGTCGATGCCGCGGTCGTTGGCGAGCACGCGGGCCTGCGGCTTGATCTCCTGGGCCGCGAAGATGCCCTTGACCGGCGCGAGGTGCGGGTCGCGGTTGAGCAGCTCCAGGTAGCGGGTCAGCTGCTCGACGCCGTCGATCTCGCCGCGCCGCTTGATCTCCACCGCGACCGTCGCGCCGTCGGAGTCACGGCACAGGATGTCCACCGGGCCGATCGCCGTCGGGTACTCGCGCCGGACCAGCGTCCAGCCCTCGCCGAGGGTCTCGATGCGGTCCGCGAGCAGCTCCTGGAGGTGCGCCTCGACGCCGTCCTTGATCAGACCGGGGTCGACGCCGAGCTCGTGCGAGGAGTCGTGGAGGATCTCCTCCATCGTGATGATCAGTTTCTCGCCCGCTTTGTTGATCACGGTCCAGATCCCGGCCTCACCGTCCCCGCCGTCGTAGCTCTCCTTCAGCGTGCAGGGAGGCGACATCCAGTTGAGCGGTTTGTAGGCGCGGTCGTCCGCGTGGATGGAGACGCTGCCGTCTGCCTTGACCAGGATCAGACGGGGTGCGGAGGGCAGGTGGGCGGTGAGCCGGCCCGCGTAGTCCACGGAGCAGCGGGCAATGACGAGACGCATGGTCGGCAACGCTACAAGACGGACGCCTTCCGGCGCGATTCGGGCCGTAACGCCCGCCCGGCGCACGCCCAACGACCGTCACTTATTGGCCGGTTGTGTGCCCAATCTCCTGGTGCGGGCAGACCGGCGCGCTTACCGTGGAAGACAGGAGGTCGTCGCCCGTGCACGCTGCGTGCGCGTCGCCGGCCTCTGCCCCTGCCCGCAAGACCCCGCCCGTCGGGGTCGCGAGAGGAGAACCCATGTCGCTCGACGTCTCACCGGCGCTGTTGGAACAGGCCGAGCGAGGCGAGGTCGACGAAGCCGACTTCGTCGACTGCGTCCGGACCTCCCTGCCCTACGCATGGGAGATGATCAGCTCTCTGGTGGCACAGCTGAAGGTCGACGGCGGCGAGTTCGCCGACAACCAGACGCCGCCGCCGGACGAGCAGGCTCGTGGTCAGCTGCTGCGCGCACTGGCGAGCGATGCCATCCGAGGTGCCCTTCAGCGGCACTTCGGGGTGCGTCTCGCCTTCCAGAACTGCCACCGCGTGGCGGTCTTCCCGCTGGACCCGTCCGTGGACGAGCGGCTCGCCCGCTTCACCTCGATCCGGGGCCAGCTGCTCAACCAGTCGCCCGAGCTGCGCGACTGCTGACAAGGTCCGGTGCTGCCGCTCCGCGTCGCGGGAGAGCGAAGAGACGCCGGAGCGGCAGCGCGGTCCCACCCCACCCGTACGCGGGTCAGACCAGCAGGGGCAGCACCTCGGCGCCCAGCCGCCGCACGTTCTCCTCGGTGCCGGCGAGCTCGCCCGAGCCCTCGGCGAGCAGGGCGAAGCGGGTGATCCCGGTCCGCTCGGAGGTCGCCGCCAGCCGGTCCGCCGCCAGCTTCGGCGTGCCCACCGGGTGCAGCCCGCACAGCAGCTCCGTGTACGCCACCGGATCGCGCATCGAGCGCTGCCGCCCGTCCACGGTCACATGAGCGTCAAGACCCTGCTTCAGCCAGCCCGGCATCGCCTTCACCAGCGCCTCCGCCGCGTCCGGCCCCCGGTCGGCGAGCTGGACCACGCCGGCCGAGACGTGCCCGGCGCCGATCCGGGCGATCTCGTCCTCCGCGCGCCCGGCCTCCCGCGCGGCCCGCTCCCAGCAGGCGACCATCTCGGCCTTCTCCTCGTCCCCGCAGTGCATGCCGAGAAGCATCGGCAGCCCCCGCCCGGCGGCCAGCCGCACGCTCGCCGGCGAGGTGCAGGCGAGCACCACCTCGGGCGCGGCCGGTCCGCCGATCAGCTCGCCGGGGCCCGGCACGACGGCCACGTCGCGGAAAGCGAATCGTTCCCCCTGGGCGCCGACCCGGGGCTCGCGCAGCCAGCGGAGCAGCAGGTCCAGCGCTTCGGGGAAGCCCGCCTCGTACGCCGGGAGCCCCGCGCCGAACACCTCCAGGTCCACCCACGGCCCGCCCCGGCCCACCCCGAGGGTGAATCTTCCCCCGGAGGTCACGTGCAGCAGGGCCGCCTGCTCGCCCAGCGCGACCGGGTGGGCGCTCGGCAGCACGCTGACCGCCGTGCCGACCCGCAGCCGGCGGGTGCGCCCGAGGAGCAGCGCGGCCAGGGTGACGGCCGACGGGCAGACCCCGTACGGCACGAAGTGGTGCTCGGCGAGCCAGACGGAGTCGAGCCCCGCCTCCTCGGCCGCCTCGGCGGTCCGTACCGCCCGGTGCAGCGCCTCCTGCTGGCCCTGGCCCGGGAACTGGGCGGCCAGCACGAACGTACCCACGCGCATCGCCTTCTGCCTCCTTGCGGCCCGACGCGTTCTCCCCCTCGCGAACTTCCCCTCGCACCGGCAACAACGTCTGACACGTGCCAAAGGCAACGGGCGTTCATGAAGTTCTTGCGATTTTCGGCTGATCCGCCATGGGTGGGTGCGGGACGACCCCGTCGCGGCCCGTAGGCTGGACGGAACCGTCAGTGTCGTCCACGCACTCGTGAGGTGTCGAAGTGTCCCCGCGCCACAACCGCGCCCGAGGCGGTGCGAATCCCGATCCGCAGGGTGATCCGGGCGACCGGTACGGCGGCTCGCAGCGCAGCGAGAGCTGGCAGGGCGAGGAGTGGTACGTCCGCCACGTCGCCGGCGCGAGCGCGCCCGGCAAGCGCTACCGCTGCCCCGGCTGCGACCAGGAGATCCCCGGCGGCGCCCCGCACGTGGTGGCGTGGCCCGAGTACGGGGGAGTGGACGACCGCAGGCACTGGCACAAGGCCTGCTGGAACGCGAAGGACCGCCGCACCAGCCGGGTGCAGCGGTCCCGCAACGCGCCGAAGTACTGAGCCCGGGGCCGGGCCCCGGACGTCCTGGACGTCCTGGACGTCCTAGACGTCCTTGGTGTTCAGCAGGGCGAACGAGCCGCCCAGCACCACCGCGGTGACGCCCGTCACGATCAGCAGCGGCTCCCAGCCCGCCGGGCCGTTCTCCCCGAAGGGGGCGGCGTCGCTGTACAGCGCGATCATCTGCGAGGGGATCGAGTAGGTGAACAGGAACTCCTGCACCGACTTCAGCGCCTCGGAGAACATGAACATGGCCACGACCAGCGGCAGCAGCAGCAGACCGATCATCACCGTGATCGCGCCGGCCGAGTGCCGGATGATCGTGCCCACCGCCAGCGACAGCAGTCCGAGCATGGCGAGGTAGCCGCCCGCCCCGACCGTCGCGCGCAGCCACTCGGCCGCGGTCGGCGTCGCCGCCGTGTCCACGAGGGCGACCTGCGCGGCGCCCACCAGCGCCGCCACCACGGTGGTGACCGTGAAGACCAGCAGGAAGAAGACGATCGCCTTCGCCGTGAGCACCCGGGCCCGGCTCGGGCAGGCCGTCAGGGTGGTACGGATCATGCCCGTGCCGTACTCGGAGGCGATGGTCAGGACGCCGAGCGTGATCACGCAGATCGAGGCCGGCAGCATCCCGAAGAAGCCGAAGCCGAGCGCGGACTCCTCGCCCATCGGGGCGTTCGACGCCGAGGCGATGGCCGCGACGCCCAGGCCGATGCCCACCATCAGCAGCACCATGACCCCCAGCGTCCACATCGTGGAGCGCACCGAGCGGATCTTCGTCCACTCGGAGGCCAGCGCGTCGCCGAGGTGCGCCCGGCGGACCGGGATGGGGGAGACGTAGGCGTGCGGGGTCGTCATCGGGCGTCCTCGGGGTTCTGGCCCTGCTGCGGGTTCTGCGGGGTGGCGTACGGGTTCTGCCCGGGCGGCGGCGGGGCGTACCAGCCCTGCTGCGGCACCTCGGGGACCGGGTACCCCTCCGGCTGCGGCGGATGCCCGTACGGCGGCTGCGGCTGCGGCGCCTGGAGGTGGGCCAGCCGGTCGTCGGTCGAGCGGTAGTCGACGGCGCCCTGCGTCATCCGCATGTACGCCTCCTCCAGCGAGGCCTGGTGCGGGGAGAGCTCCCACAGGCGCACGTCCGCGCCGTGCGCCAGGTCGCTGATCCGGGGCAGCGGGAGCCCGGTGACGCGCAGCGCGCCGTCCGGCTCCGGCAGCACCTGGCCGCCGGCCTCGGTGAGCACCGTGGTCAGCTTCTCCCGGTGCAGCGGCTCCGTCCCGGAGGTGCGGACCCGGGCGAAGTCGGCGGAGTTCGCCGAGATGAAGTCCGTCACGCTCATGTCGGCGAGCAGCTGTCCGCGGCCGATCACGATCAGGTGGTCGGCGGTCAGCGCCATCTCGCTCATCAGATGGCTGGAGACGAAGACCGTCCGGCCCTCGGAGGCCAGCTTCTTCATCAGGTTGCGGACCCAGAGGATGCCCTCGGGGTCCAGTCCGTTGACCGGCTCGTCGAAGAGCAGCACCTGCGGGTCGCCGAGGAGCGCCGCCGCGATGCCGAGGCGCTGCCCCATGCCCAGCGAGAAGCCCTTGGAGCGGCGCCGTGCGACGTCCTGGAGGCCCACGACCCCGAGCACCTCGTCGACCCGCCGGGCCGGGATGCCGGCGAGCTGGGCGAGCGACAGGAGGTGGCTGCGGGCGCTGCGTCCGCCGTGCACGGCCTTCGCGTCGAGCAGCGCGCCGACCTGCCGCGGTGCGTTCGGCAGCTGCCGGAAGGGGTGGCCGCCGATCGTCACGTGGCCGGCGGACGGTGTGTCCAGGCCGAGGATCATGCGCATGGTCGTGGACTTGCCCGAGCCGTTGGGGCCCAGGAAGCCGGTGACATGGCCGGGCCTCACCTGGAAGGAAAGGTTGTACACGGCCGTCTTGGCGCCGTAGCGCTTCGTCAGGCCGACTGCCTCGATCATTCTCCAGCCCCATCGACAGGTCAGGTCGTCGTCGGGGCGTGGTGGCCGCTGGCCGGAGCCCCCCGTATGAGCTAGGAGCTTAACCAGCCGTTGACGGTTCCGGCGAAGCGGAACCGTGACGTTCCCGTAAGGAGCGGGCGGCTACGCGTCCCGGTTCTTCAGCACCAGGTAGCCGCCGAGCAGCGCCGCCGCCACCCAGACCAGCATGATCCCGAGCCCGGCCCACGGGCCGTACGGCGCCGCGTCCGAGCCCATCGCGTCCGGCACGACCTGCATGATCTTGGAGCCGGCCTGGTCGGGGAAGTAGCGGGCGACCTCCTTGGCCTTCGGCACCGCCGACAGGATCTGGGAGATCAGGAAGAAGAACGGCACCAGGATGCCGAGCGACAGCATCGAGGAGCGCAGCATCGTCGCCACGCCCATCGAGAAGATCGCGATCAGGCCCATGTAGAGGCCGCCGCCGACCACCGCCCGCAGCACGTTGTCCGCGCCCAGCGTGGTGCGGTGGTCGCCGAGCAGCGCCTGGCCGAGGAAGAAGGACAGGAAGCTGGTCGCGAGGCCCACCAGCAGGGCGAGACCGCCGGCCACGGCGATCTTCGAGAAGAGGAAGGTGGCCCGCTGCGGAACGGCCGCCAGCGAGGTGCGGATCATGCCCGAGGAGTACTCGGTGCCGACCACCAGGACGCCGAAGACCACCATCGCCAGCTGCCCGAGCACCATCCCGGAGAAGCTGAGGAACGTGGGGTCGAAGGTCGCGCGCTCGACGTCGGACAGCTTGGCGTACTGGGAGCTCATCAGCGCGCACAGCGCCGCGCTCATCGCCACCGTCACCAGCAGGGCGCAGGCCAGCGTCCACACCGTCGACGAAACCGTCCGGATCTTGGTCCACTCCGACTGGAGGACCGCGGATGCCGCTGCCATGGATCAGGCTCCCTCGAAGCTCTCGCCCCAGCGGGGCCCGTCGACCGGGGCGTGCGGCACGCCACCGCCACCGTGTACGTCCGTCCCGTGCGCGTGGTACTCCACCGCGCCCGCCGTCATCTGCATGAACGCTTCTTCGAGCGAGGCGCGCTGGGAGCTCAGCTCGTGCAGCACGATCTGGTGGGAGGCCGCGAGCTCGCCCAGCTTCTCGGTCGTCGTCCCGTCGACCTCCAGCGTCCCGGCGCCCGCCTCGACGGCGACGAATCCGTTGGCGTGCAGCAGATCCCGCAGGCGTTCCTGCTGCGGGGAGCGCAGCCGTACGTAACTCCGGGAATTCTGCTGGATGAAATCCGCCATCGACGTGTCGGCCAGCAGCCTTCCCTGGCCGATGACGATGAGGTGATCCGCCGTCAGCGCCATTTCACTCATGAGATGGCTCGAAACGAAGATCGTCCGGCCCTCCGCCGCGAGTGCCTTCATCAGATTGCGGATCCAGTGAATTCCCTCGGGGTCCAGACCATTGACGGGTTCGTCGAACATCAGGATCTCGGGATCCCCGAGCAACGCCGAGGCGATACCGAGCCGTTGGCCCATGCCGAGCGAGAAACCCTTCGACTTCTTCCGCGCGACCGCCGTCAGACCGACCAGGTCGAGCACCTCGCCGACCCGCTGCTCCGGGATCCGGTTCGCCTGGGCCAGACACAGCAGGTTGTTGTACGCCGAGCGGCCGCCGTGCATCGCCTTGGCGTCGAGGAGGGCCCCGATGTACTTCAGGGGCTCCTGGAGCTCCCGGTAGTGCCTGCCGTCGATCCGGACCGTCCCGCTCGTCGGGTTGTCCAGGTCCAGCATCATCCGCATCGTGGTCGACTTGCCCGCCCCGTTCGGCCCCAGGAACCCGGTGACCACCCCGGGCCGCACGGTGAAGCTGAGACGGTCGACCGCGAGCTTCGACCCGTACCGCTTGGTGAGGCCCTGCAGCTCGATCATGCGTATCAACCTACGGGCACGCGAAACCCCCCGCCACCGGAATGACAGGGGGTTTTCGGGAACTCCTGACGGCCCCCGGGAGGACCGCCGGCGACTAGCGGGACTGCTGGGCGGGAACGCCCGCGGTCCGCTCGTCGTCGATCGGGGAGCCGGCCGCGGCCACCGCGGCACCGGTCAGCGTGGCCAGCATCTCGCGGACGTTGGTCAGCTGCGCGTTGATCGAGTCGCGGCGGTTCGTCAGCGCCGCCAGCTCGCGCTCCGATTCGCTGCGGATCCGGTCGGCCTTGGCGTTCGCGTCGGCCACGATGTCCTCGGCCTGGCGCTGCGCGGTCTCCACCGTCTGACGGGCCCGGCGCTCCGCGTCCGTGCGCAGCTTCTCGGCCTCCAGGCGCAGCTGCTCCGCGCGGTGCTCGATCTCGGCCAGACGCTTCTCGGCCTTCTGCTGACGCGCGGCCAGGTCCCGCTCCGACTGCTCGCGGCGCTTGGCCAGGTTGGTCTCGAAGTCCGCGGCGGCCTGGGCGGCCTTGGCGCGGGTCTCCTCGAAGAGGGCGTCCGCCTCCTCGCGCTTCGACTGCGCGTCCTTCTGCGCCTCGGAACGCAGCGAGTTGGCCTCGCCCTGCGCCTTCTCGACGATCCGGACGCCCTCGTCCTCGGCCTTCGACTTGCGCTCGGCCGCGAAGGACTCCGCGTCGTTGCGCACCTGCTGGGCGGCCGACTCGGCCAGCTCGCGGTGCTGCTCGGCGGCGCGGCGGGCCTCCTCACGCAGGTCCTTCGCCTCCTCCTCGGCCAGCCGGAGGATCTTCTCGACGCGCGCGCCGAGACCGGCGTACGACGGCTCGGCGTCGCTGACCTGGGCCTGGGCGTTCTGCGTTTCGAGGTGCAGTTCCTCGATGCGCTTTTCCAGGGAGGTGATCCGGGACAGGGCGCTGTCACGGTCGGCGACGAGCTTGGTAATGCGGTCGTCCACCTGACCGCGGTCGTAACCACGCCGCACGAGCTCGAAGCCGAAGGGGGAGGATGTGTCGCTCATGAGGTTCCTGTCGAAAGAGACCGGTGAGGTGTTAGAGGGAATCCTAGGGGCCGAAGCGGCGTGTCATCGAGCGTATGCCCGTTTGATCTGGAGAATGTCCAGCCTTTTGAGTGGCTAGCTCTCCGAGGACTTGCCACTCGAACGAGTGGACCCCGTGGACGCACCCGCCTTGACCGTCTGGGCGCCACCGGACTTCGCCCCTCCGCCGGGCGCCTCGAAAGACTCCAACGCTTCGAGGACGTCCTGGACACGGGAGATCTCGGCATTGATGCTCTCGCGCCGGCGCACCAGCACCTCCAGCTCGCGCTTGCCCTCGTCGACGGTCCGCTCGGCCTCGAGCTCCGCCTCCGCCTTGATCTTCTCCGCCTCCGCGACGAGCGAGGCCTTCTTCTGCTCGGCCTCCTTGAGGAGCGCCTCCGCCCGCTTCACCGCCGCGATGCGCACCTTGCTGGCCTCGGAACTCGCCTCGGAGAGCATCTCCTTGGACTTCTCCTCGGCCTCCGCCCGCTGCTCGGTCGCCGCCCGCACCAGCTTGTCCACGCGCTCGCCGGCCGTCCTCATCTGCTCGGACGTCTCGTGCCGGGCCCGCTCGTGCAGCTCCTCGATCTCGCCCTCGACCCGGGTGCGCAGCTCCTCCGCGCGGTCCCTTATGGCGGTGGCGTCGCTGCGCGCCCCGATCAGCAGCTCGTCCGCGTCGGTACGGGCCTTCTCCACCAGCGAGTTGCCCTCGATGGTCGCCTCGGCGGCGATCCGCTCGGCCTCCTTGCGGGCCGCGCCGACCATGGTGTCCGCCTGCGTCTCCGCCTCGGTGGTGGCGCGCAGCGCCTCCTCCTGGGCCTTCGCCATCAGCTGGTCGGCCTGCTCGGCCGCGTCCGCGCGCTTCTTCGCGCCGGCCTCACGGGCCTCGTCGAGCGTCCGGTCGGCCTCGGCGCGCGCCTCGGAGCGCATCTCCTCGGCCGCCGCCTCGGCGTCCGCCCTGACCCGCTCCGACTCGACGCGGATCCGCTCGGCCTCCGCCGTCGCCTCGGCGACGAGGGTGTCGGCCTGCTCGGCCGCGTCCGAGCGGCGCTTGTCGGCGGCCTGCCGGGCCTCGTCCAGAACCTGCTCGCCGTCGGCGCGGGCCGCGGCGCGCAGCGCCTCCGCCTCCGCCTCGCCGTCGGCCTTGACCTGCTCGGCCTCGGTACGGAGCCGGGCCGCGTCCTGCTCGGTGCTCTCCAGGAGCTCGGCGGCCTCCGTGGTGATCCGCTCGGCCTCCGCCGAAGCCTCGGCGATCAGGGCGTCGGCCTGCTCGGCCGCGTCGGAGCGGCGCTTGTCGGCGGCCTTCCGGGCCTCGTCCAGGATCCGGTCGGCGTCCTCCAGGGCGGCCGTCCGCAGCGCCTGGGCGTGCGCCTCGCCGTCCACCTTGACCTGCTCGGCCTCGGTGCGCAGCCGGGCCGCGTCCTGCTCGGTGCTCTCCAGGAGCTCGGCGGCCTCCGTGGTGATCCGCTCGGCCTCCGCCGAAGCCTCGGCGACCAGGGCGTCGGCCTGCTCGGCCGCGTCGGAACGCCGCTTGTCGGCGGCCTGTCGGGCCTCGTCGAGGACCTGCTCGGCCTCGGTGGCGATCCGCTCGGCCTCCGCCGTCGCCTCGCCCACCAGGGTGTCTGCCTGCTCGGCCGCGTCGGAACGCCGCTTGTCGGCCGCCTGTCGGGCCTCGTCGAGGACCTGCTCGGCTTCCGTGGCGATCCGCTCGGCCTCCGCCGTCGCCTCGCCCACCAGGGTGTCTGCCTGCTCGGCCGCGTCGGAACGCCGCTTGTCCGCGGCCTGTCGGGCCTCGTCCAGGACCTGCTCGGCCTCGGCGCCGATCCGCTCGGCCTGCGTGCGGGCCTCGCCGACCACCGTCTCCGACTGGGCCGCCGCCTCCGAACGGATCCGGTTGGCGTCGTCGCGGGCGTCCGCACGGGTGCGGGCCGCGTCCTGCTCGGCCGAGGCCAGCGCGTCCGTCGCCTCGGTCCGTACCCGCTGCGCGTACTCCGCGGTGTCCGCCCGCAGCTTCTCCGCCTCGGCGAGCGCGTCCGTCACCGTCCGCTCGGCCAGCGCCTTCGCCGCCTCGGACTCCTCCTGCGCGCGCGCACGGGTGCGGTTCGCGTCCTCGGTGGCCCGCTCCCGCTCCTCGTACGCGTCGGTGCGGACCCGGTCCGCCTCCTCCTGCGCCTCGGTACGGGTGCGCTCCGCCACGTGCTCGGCGGTGCTGCGCAGCCCGGCGATCTCCTCCTCGGCGCTCTCGCGCAGCCCAGCCACCGAGTCCCGCACGTCCTGCGCGGTCTGCTCGGCGGCGGACACCATCTCGGTGGCGCGGGCGTCGGCCTCCTCGACCAGCCGGTGCGCCTCGGTCTGGGCCTCCTCCACCCGCGTGCGGGCGGAGGCCAGCAGGTCCTCGCTCCGCTCCCGGGCGAGCTCGCGCTCCCGGCCGGCCTCGGTACGTGCCGAGTCCAGGGTCTCCTCGGCCTCCCGGCGACGCCGGTTGGCCTCCTCCTGCGCGGCGGACAGTGCCTCCGCGGCCTCGGCGGCGACCCGCTCGGCGGCGGACGCGGCCTCGGCCCGTACCCGGTCGGCGGTCTCCTGCGCCTCGGACCTCAGCCGCTCGGCCTCGGTCCCGGCCTCCTCGCGCAGCGTCGTCGCGGCGGACTCCGCCTCGGAACGCGCCGTCGACGCGTCCTGCGAGGCCTCCGCGCGCAGCCGCTCGGCCTCCTCCTCGGCCTGGGCCTGGAGCGTACGGATCCGCTCGGCGGCCTCCGTGCGCAGCCGCTCGGCCTCCTCGGCGGCCTCCCGCCGGATCCGCTCGCCCTCGGCCCGCGCGCCGGTCAGCTCCTCACCGGCGGCCGACAGCTTCGTCTCCGCCTCGGTGTGCAGCCGGGTCAGCTCGGCAGCGGCCTCGGCCTGCCGTGCCGCGGCGGCCCGCTCGGCCTCGTCGCGCAGGGCGACGGCGATCTCCTCGGCCGCCTCCTTGACCGCGTCGGCCTGCTCCTCCGCCTCGGCCCGCATCCGCTCGGCCTCGGCGCGGGTGCGCTCCAGCGTCTCCTCGGCCTGGGTGCGCAGGGTCTGCGCCCGCTCCATGGCCTCGCCGCGGACCCGCTCGCTCTCGGCGCCCGCGCTCGTCCGCTGCTCCTCCGCGTCGGTCCGCGCCTTGGTCAGCAGCGCCTCGGCGGTCTTCGCGGCCTCCTCGATCTGGCCGACGGCCTCGCGCCGGGCCTCGCCGCGGATCCGCTCGCCCTCGGCGATCGCCTCGGCCCGCAGCTGCTCGGCCTCGCCGCGCAGCCGGCGCGCCTCCTCCTGCAGCTCGACCGTCTTGGCGCGGTACTCCTGGGTGTCGTCCTTCGCCGAGCCCAGCAGCTCGTCGGCCTGCTCCTCGGCGGTGGACCGCAGCCGGTCCGCCTCGGTCTCGGCCTCGCGACGGATCCGCTCGGCCTCCTCGGCCGCCTTGCGGGTGGTCTCCTGGGCGTTCTCCGACGCCTTGGTCAGGACCTCCTCGGCGGTCCGCGCGGCCTTGGCGAGCGCGGCGGCGGAGTCCTCGGCGGCCACCGTACGGGCCTTCTCCGAGGCCTCCGAGACCAGCTTCTCGGCGGCGGCGGTGGCCTCGCGCAGCTTCTCCCCGGCCTGCTCCTTGAGGGCCTCGGCCTCCTTGGTGGCCTCGCCGACCAGGCGCGCGATCTCCGCCTTCGCGGTCCGGGTGCGCTGCTCGTTGACCGACTCGGCCGAGGCGATCTGCTTCGCCGCCGCGTCCTTGGCCTCGCCGAGCGCCCGCTCGGCCTCCGTACGGGCCTCGCGCAGCCGCTCCTCGGCCTCCTGGACGCGCTGCTCCGCGGCCCTGGACAGCTCGGCGGCCTCGCGGCGGGCCTGCTCCGTCTCCGCGGTGGTGGCCGAGCGCAGCTGCTCGGCGTGGCTGGTGGCCTCCTGCGCCTGGCTGGAGGCGGCGCCGAGCATCCGCTCGGCGTCCTTGCGGGCACGCAGCAGAATCGCTTCGGCCTCGGCACGGGCCGACTCGGCCTCGGAACCGATCCGGCGGCGGGTCTCCTCGGCGACCCGGACCGCCTCGGCGCGCGCGGCGGCCAGCGACTGCTCGGCCTCGGCGCGGGACTCCTCCATCAGCCGGCGGGCCTGCGACTCCGTACGGGCCCGCAGCTGCTCGGCCCACGCCACGTTCTCGTTGACGTGCGACTCGACGGTCTGGCGGCGCTCGTTCAGTTCCTGGTCGAGCTGCTGACGACGGGTGACGGCCTCGGTGTGCAGCTCCGACTGGAGCCGGGCCTGCTGCTCCGCGTGCTCCTGAAGGATCCGCTGGGTCTGGGCGCGCGCCTCGCGCAACTCCCGCTCGGCGTCCTGGCGCAGCTGCTCCGCCTGCGCCTGCGCGTTGCGCAGCATCTGCTCGGCCTGATAGCCGATGTCCGCGCTGTCGTAGGCGGGCCGGGACGCGATGGTGCGGCGCGCCTCGTGCAGCTTGGCGCGCAACACCTCGACCTGGTAGCCGAGGTCCTCGGCGTGCTGGACGGCCTTCTCCCGCTCGGTCTTCAGCCGGTCCATCTCGGCTTCGAACCGCGAGAGATGGTCGTCTTCAGCTCGCTGGCTCTCCTGGCGTTCGTAGCCCCGCACTGCGCGGTCCATCCTTCCCCGAGCTCTTCGAGCAGGGGAGACCCCAACCCTGGTCGCAACTCCAGCGATCACGCCCTCACGGACGAGGGCGGACCCCCGGGGAATCGTGGCAGATCGGACGACCCCGACATCCCGACTTCGGACCCGTGCGCGCACGGCTCCGACCGGCCCCGGCCCGGAGTCGCCCACTCTACCGGGCCGGGAATCCGGAGGTCAGTGCTCCGCTGAGGAGTGGTCAGCCGAGGGCTTCGCCGAGGTGACCAGTTCCGTCAGGACGCCGTGGCAGTCCTTGGGGTGGAGGAAGGTGATGCGGGAGCCCATGGAGCCGATCCGCGGCTCGTCGTAGAGCACCCGGACGCCCTTGGAACGGATGGCCTCCGCGTCCGCGTCCACGTCCGCGGTGCCGAAGGCGATGTGGTGCACGCCCTCGCCGTTCTTGGCGAGCCACTTGCCCACCGCCGAGTCCTCCCGGGTCGGCTCCAGGAGCTGGAGGTAGGAGGCCCCGCCGTCCGAGGTCTCGTTGATCTTGAGCATGGCCTCGCGGACGCCCTGCTCCTCGTTGACCTCTTCGTGGAAGACCTCGAAACCGTAGGTGGCCCGGTAGAACGCGACGGTCTCGTCGAGGTTCCGGCAGGCGATTCCGATGTGGTCGATTCGCGTCAGCATTCCTCCAGTGCAGCGCCGTCCGGATGGTTACGCAACGTGCGCGCGATCACACCGGCAGGCCGGTGACCCGGCGCGGCACCGCTCAGTACATTGGCGGTAAACCCTCGTTCACTCCTCATCCCAAGGGGCTGTGCCTCATGTCTGGAACGACCGGTACCACCTCAGTGATCGTCGCGGGCGCCCGCACGCCCATGGGTCGCCTGCTCGGCTCGCTCAAGTCCTTCTCGGGCGCCGATCTCGGCGGTTTCGCGATCAAGGCCGCCCTGGACCGCGCCGGCATCGGCGGCGACCAGGTGCAGTACGTGATCATGGGCCAGGTGCTCCAGGCGGGCGCCGGCCAGATCCCCGCCCGCCAGGCCGCCGTCAAGGCCGGCATCCCGATGAACGTCCCGGCCCTCACCATCAACAAGGTGTGTCTCTCCGGTCTCGACGCCATCGCGCTCGCCGACCAGCTGATCCGCGCGGGCGAGTTCGACATCGTCGTCGCCGGCGGCCAGGAGTCGATGACCAACGCCCCGCACCTGCTGCCGAAGTCCCGCGAGGGCTACAAGTACGGCGCCATCGAGATGCTCGACGCCATGGCGTACGACGGTCTGACCGACGCCTTCGAGAACATCGCCATGGGCGAGTCGACCGAGAAGCACAACACCCGCCTGGGCATCCCGCGCGACGTCCAGGACGAGATCGCCGCCCTCTCGCACCAGCGCGCCGCCGCCGCCCAGAAGAACGGCGTCTTCGAGGCCGAGATCACCCCGGTCGAGATCCCGCAGCGCAAGGGCGAGCCGGTCGTCTTCTCCCAGGACGAGGGCATCCGCGCCGAGACCACCGCCGAGTCCCTCGGCAAGCTGCGCCCGGCCTTCGCCAAGGACGGCACCATCACCGCCGGCACCTCCTCGCAGATCTCCGACGGCGCCGCCGCCGTGGTCGTCATGAGCAAGGCCAAGGCCGAGGAGCTGGGCCTGGAGTGGATCGCCGAGATCGGCGCCCACGGCAACGTGGCCGGCCCGGACAACTCGCTCCAGTCGCAGCCGTCCAACGCGATCCTGCACGCCCTGAAGAAGGAGGGCCTGGAGGTCGCCGACCTGGACCTCATCGAGATCAACGAGGCCTTCGCCGCGGTCGCCCACCAGTCAATGAAGGACCTCGGCGTCACCCCTGAAAAGGTGAACGTCAACGGTGGCGCCATCGCGCTGGGTCACCCGATCGGCATGTCCGGCGCCCGTGTGGTGCTGCACCTGGCCCTGGAGCTCAAGCGCCGCGGCGGCGGTGTCGGCGCGGCCGCGCTGTGCGGCGGCGGCGGCCAGGGCGATGCCCTGATCGTGCGCGTCCCCGGCGTTTCCGGCAAGTAAGTCACCCACGCAAGGAGCACCGCTGATGGTGGACGTCCCCGCTCTGGTCGCCCAGGCACGGGAGGGCCGGCCGCGTGCCGTGGCCCGGCTGATCTCGCTCGTGGAGGGGGCGTCCCCGCAGCTGCGCGAGGTCATGGCGGCGCTCGCGCCGCTCACCGGCAACGCGTACGTGGTGGGCCTGACCGGCTCGCCCGGCGTCGGCAAGTCGACCTCGACCTCGGCGCTGGTCGGCGCGTACCGCCGGGCGGGCAGGCGGGTCGGCGTCCTCGCCGTCGACCCGTCCTCGCCGTTCAGCGGCGGCGCGCTCCTCGGCGACCGGGTGCGGATGTCGGAGCACGCCTCCGACCCGGGCGTCTACATCCGCTCGATGGCCACCCGCGGGCACCTGGGCGGCCTCGCCTGGTCCGCCCCGCAGGCCATCCGGGTGCTGGACGCGGCCGGCTGCGAGGTGATCCTCGTGGAGACGGTCGGCGTCGGCCAGTCGGAGGTGGAGATCGCCTCCCAGGCCGACACCTCCGTGGTGCTGCTCGCCCCGGGCATGGGCGACGGCATCCAGGCCGCCAAGGCGGGCATCCTGGAGATCGGCGACGTGTACGTGGTCAACAAGGCCGACCGGGACGGCGCCGACGCCACGGCCCGCGAGCTCAACCACATGCTGAGCCTCGGCGAGGCCCGCGCGGCCGGCGACTGGCGCCCGCCGATCGTCAAGACCGTCGCCGCGCGCGGCGAGGGCGTCGACGAGGTCGTGGAGGCGCTGGAGAAGCACCGCGCCTGGATGGAGGAGCACGGCGTCCTGGCCGAGCGCCGCCGGGCCCGCGCGGCGCGCGAGGTGGAGACCATCACCATCACGGCGCTGCGCGAGCGGATCGGCGACCTGCACGGCGACCGCCGCCTGGACGCGCTCGCGGAGCGCGTCGCGGCCGGCGGCCTCGACCCGTACGCGGCCTCCGACGAGCTGATCGCGAGCCTGACGGGCCACTGAGCGCGCCCACGGGACCACGGGAAGGGCCCGGCACCTGTCACCAGGTGCCGGGCCCTTCCCGTACGCGTACGCGGTCCTACGGCTTGCCTCTCCGTCCGCGCAGCTGCTCGGCGACGGGCTTGAGCGACTCGTGGAGGTCGGTCAGCGCGGCCGGGCTCAGCAGGTCGATGAAGTGCTTGCGGACGGACTCCACGTGGTGCGGGGCTACCTTGCGCATGGTCTCCATGCCGTGGTCGGTGAGCACCGCGTACAGACCGCGCCGGTCCGACTCGCAGTTCTCGCGGCGCACCAGCCCGGCGTTCTCCATCCGGGTGATCTGGTGCGAGAGCCGGCTCTTGGACTGGAGCGTCGCCGCCGCCAGGTCGCTCATCCGCAGCCGCCGGTCCGCCGACTCGGACAGATTCACCAGAATCTCGTAGTCGTTCATGGTCAGGCCGAAGGGCTGGAGGTCCTTCTCCATCTGGTACGTCAGCATCCTGTTGACGTCGAGGTAGGTGCGCCAGGCGCACTGCTCGCCGTCGGTGAGCCAGGGGGTGGCCGTCTCGGTCTCCATATATGGATTCTACCTAAGAAGTTGAAAACTTGACGAAGTGGGAAGGTGTGACGCCGGGCACCCGGACCCGGCCCCCGAGCCCCGGTCGACGGGCGCAGACGTTCGAGGACGTCACACTCCGCAGACTACCGCTCACAGGCCGAAGCGACGCTGGAGGTCTCCCAGCTGTCCGGGAAGGCGCGGTACCTGGCCGAGCGGGCCCTGGCCGGAACCGGGTGCCCCGTGGCCGCCCGGTACGCCCGGCTGGGCCCCCGGCTCGCCGATGGCCCGCTCCGGCATGAGCAGCTCCGTCGACTGGAGCAGGACCGTGCCCGCGCCGACGAACTCGAACTGGTGCTCCTCGCCCGAGGTGCCGCCCAGGCCCGTCAGGGCCCGTACGCCGCCCATGACGCCCGTCAGGTAGCCGTGGTCGTAATGGTGGCAGGGGGAGGGGCAGTCGGCCCAGCCGACCAGGGCCTGGGGGTCGACGCGGAGCGGGGGCTCCATGAAGACCACCGGGCCGTTGGAGGCGGCGACGAACTTGCCGGTGCCGATGAGGGTGACGAAACCCGGCACGATCGACTGCTTGAGGGCCAGCGTCGGCTGGTAGGCGAGCAGATTGCCCGAGCGGATCGTCAGGTTGCCCTCGTCGAGGTCGTACGAGTTCACGTCGAAGGCCCGGTCGGCGAGGAGCATCTTGCCGCTGCCCTCGGCCACCACCCAGTCGCTCGCGTGCAGCGGCGAGTGGAAGGAGGTGCGGACCAGCCGGTCGAGCCGGCCGTGGCCGATGCCGTTGAACTCGATGCGCCCGTAGTAGGCGATCATCTTGCCCTTCTGCAGGAACCACTGGGAGCCCTTGAGCTCCACGCAGAAGGTGTACGGGTTGACGTTGTCGTCGGACGGGAGGGAGTGCGGGTCGAGGGCGACGGGCCCTCCGGACGCGGGGGTGTTCACAGCTTCTCCTCCGAGGCCTGGACGTACACCGCGCCGCTGCCGCTCAGCTCCAGCTGGAACGCCTCGCCCGAGCCGCGGCCCACCATGTCGCGCCAGCCCAGCGCGGTGGACAGCTTGTTGCGGACGTCGCCGTGGTGGGCGACGTAGGCCTGCGGGTCCACGTGGACCGGGCGGCCGGGGGTGATGGGGAGCTCGATGACGCCGCCGTGCGCCATGACGGCGACCGCGCCGTGACCGCGCAGGGTGGTGGTGAACAGGCCCTGCCCGCTGACCTGGCCGCGGACAATGCCCATGACGCCGCCCTGGGAGCCCAGGAACATCGTGCCCTGCTCCAGCGTGCCGTCGAAGGCGAGGAGCCGGTCGGCCTCGACGTACAGGGTGTCGCCGGTGAGGCCGATGACCTGGATGTGGTGGCCGCCGTGGCCGAACATCACGGTGCCGCTGCCCTCGACGGTCATCAGGGGCGTCGCCTCGCCGGCCACCCGGCGGCCGATCATCGACATCAGGCCGCCCTGGCCGCCGGCGATGTTCGGCGTGAAAGTGACGTCGCCTCGGTACGCGAGCATCGCGCCGCGCTGGCTGAAGAGCCGCTGGCCCGGGAGCACCGTGGCCTCGACCATCTTGGAGTTGATCTCGCGGAAGGGCATCAGACGTCGCCCCCGATCGTGTTGCGCTCGCTGGGCTGCACGTAGACGAGCCCGTCGCCCTCGAAGCGGATCTGGAAGGCCTCGCCGCCGCCCTCGCCCATCAGGGTGCGGAAGGTCACACCCGACTGGAGGTGCTGCTGGAGGTTGCCCTGGTGGGCGATGTACGCGCCGGGGTCGACGTTCAGCGGGTACTGCGGGGTCACCCGGAGCACGACCGCGGGGCCGTCGGACATGATCGCGGCCTGGCCGGTGCCCTCGACGGTCGTCGTGAACAGGCCGTTGCCGGTCGCCCCGCCGCGCAGGCCGGTGAAGGTGGTGCCGGTGCGCAGGCCGGCGTCGGTGCAGAGCAGGTTGCTGGACTCGACGTACAGCTTGTCGCCGTGCAGCTGGACGAGGTTGATCTCGGAGGCGCGGTCGGCGAACCAGCAGGTGCCCTGCCCGCGGACCTCCATCACCTCCATCTGCTCGCCGGTGAGCCGGCGGGTCACCATGCCGCGCAGGCCCTCGCCGCCGCCGGACATCTTCTTGAACGCCATCTGGCCGTCGTAGGCGACCATCGAGCCGTTCTTCGCCTTCACGGCGTCGCCGGTCATGGACACGGCGAGCACTTTGCTGCCTTGGAGTCGGAACGTTGCCACGGGGGTGAAGGTACTTGCCCCCCGCCTAAAGGGACAGCAAAGTCCCCGTGCACAATGGAACGGCCCTTGTGCATCCGTTCACAAGATCGAACGAAGGTGACCCCCGCCGTGGACATCAAGACCGCCTCCTCCCTGCACCGGCTCCGGCTCGTCTCGGCCCCCGAGGCCGTGTCGTTCCTGCTGCTGCTCGTCTGCTCCGTGCTCAAGCGCACGACGGACTTCAACGCGGTGCCGGTGATGGGTGCGATCCACGGCATCCTCTTCGTCCTCTACGTGCTCTTCTGGCTGGACGCCTGGAACCGCACCAAGTGGAGCTTCGGCACGGCCGCCCTCTACTTCCTCCTCTCCGTGCTCCCGCTCGGCGGCTTCTTCGCCGAGCGCAAGCTCAAGCGCGAGGCCGAGGCCGCCGTCCTGGCCTCCCGCGCCCGCCGCGAGGGCGTGGTGAACGCGTGATCGTCGCCTTCTCCGTGACCCCCCTCGGTGTGGGGGAGGAGGTCGGCGAGTACGTCGCCGACGCCGTCCGGGTCGTCCGCGAGTCCGGCCTGCCGAACCGCACCGACGCGATGTTCACGTCCGTCGAGGGCGAGTGGGACGAGGTGATGGACGTCGTGAAGCGTGCCGTCGCCGCCGTGGAGGCGCGGGCGCCGCGCGTCTCGGTCGTCCTGAAGGCGGACATCCGGCCGGGTGTCACCGACGGTCTGACCGCCAAGGTCGAGACGGTGGAGCGACACCTCGGAGCCTGAGGCCGCCCTTTTGCGAACAGCCGGAGCCCCCGGTCCCGACCAGGACCGGGGGCTTCGTCGTGTCCACATCCCGAACGGCCTTGAGCGGGTGCTCAAAAATCGCTACTCTCCCGCTTGAGCGGTCGCTCAAAGCGATGCTCGACAACGGGGAGGGGCCGTGGGGCTCTACATCGAGGCGCGCGTGCGCACCGACCTGGACACGCTCTGGCGGCGGACCCAGGATCCGGCGCTGCACCAGCGGTGGGATCTGCGGTTCACCGAGATCACGCACCTGCCGGGCGCCGAGGGGGAGCCGCAGCGGTTCCGGTACGCCACCCGCGTACTGCCCTTCCTGGCCGTCGCCGGCACCGGTGTCTCCGCGGGGGAGCGCCACCGGGCCGGCGGCGACCGGGTCTCCGCCCTCCGCTTCTCCTCGCCGCACCCGCTGTCCCCGCTCGCCGAGGGCAGCGGCTACTGGCGCTACGTGCCCGAGCGGGACGGCGTGCGCTTCCTCACCGGCTACGACTACCGGCCGCGCTGGGGACGGCTCGGGCGCCTCGCCGACCGGCTGCTCCTCCGGCCCCTCATGGGCTGGGCCACCGCCTGGTCCTTCGACCGGCTGCGCCTGTGGTGCGAGCTCGGGGTGACCCCGGAGCGGGCCCGCGCCCACTGGCTCCTGGAGACCGCCGCCCGGATCCTCCTGGTGGCCGTCCCCGTCGCGGCGAGCTCCCTCCCGCTCGGCGCCGTGTCGCTCGCCGCCGTGCCGACCACCGTCCTCGGACTCACCGCCGCCCTGCTCGTACCGCCGTCCCCGCGCACCCCGGCGGCCCGCCGCTGTCTGCGGACCGCCCCGTCCCGGAGCCGCGCGCCGCGCCTCCTCGCCACCCTGGAGGGGCCGTGAGCTCGATCTTCCGCACGGCCATGGGGGAGGCGGCCTTCGGGCGGCTCCACCCCGAGCTGCGGCGGCGCTTCTCCGTCGGGCTCGACAGCGGCGAACTGTGCGTCGGGCGGGGCGTCATGGAGCGCGTCTGGCACGGCCGGGGGCTCGTCCGGCCGCTGATCCGCCCGTTCCTCGCACTCGGCGGCACCCGCAACATCCTGCTGCCGCGCACCGGGCGGGACGTCCCCTTCACCATCGAGAACGTGCCGTACCTCGACGCGTACGGACGCGAGACCGTCACCTTCGTGCGGACCTTCGCCCTGCCCGGCGGGCCGCGCCGCTTCGACGCCACCATGGTGCTCGGCCCCGGGGGCGACAGCGTGCTCGACTACCTCGGCACCCACCAGCACCTCGCCAGCGAACTGCGCCTGTCCGCCGAGCCCGACGGCTCGCTGCTCATCCGCTCCGGCGAACACCGCTTCCGCGAGGGGCCGGTGGACCTGCGGGTGCCCGCGCTCATCGGCGGCGACGCCGAGGTGCGGGAGTCCTTCGACGAGCGCACCGGCCGCTTCCGGATCCGGGTCCGGGTCGTCAACCGGTACGTCGGACCGCTGTTCGGCTACGAAGGCTCGTTCGCGGCCGGGTACGCGCCGGTGCGCGAGCGCGGGGTGCGGCCAGGGCTGCGTCCGGTACGCGAGGAGGTACGGGCATGAGCGCCGAGGACACCCGGGAGCGGCTGCTCGACGGGGCGCTGCGCACCCTCGTCGAACAGGGCATCGCGAAGACCTCGGCGCGCTCGGTCGCCGCCGCCGCCGGGGTCAACCAGGCGCTGATCTTCTACCACTTCGGCTCGGTCGACGAACTCCTCTCCGCGGCCTGCCGCCGGGGCGCCGAGCAGCGGGTCGCCCGGCACCGCGAGCGGCTGCGCGCGGTCGGCAGCCTCTCCGAACTCCTGGCCTTCGGGCGGGAGATGCACGCCGAGGAGCGGGCCGCCGGACACGTCGCCGTGCTCGGGCAGCTGCTCGCCGGGGCGCAGACCCACCCCCGGCTCGCGCCCGCGACGGCCGCCGGGCTCGACCTGTGGATCGAGGAGATCGAAGGGGTGCTGCGCCGGGTGCTCGCCGGCGGACCGCTCGACGGCCTGGTCGACCCGGCCGGGCTCGCCCGGGCCGTGGCCGCCTCCTTCGTGGGCATGGAGCTGTACGAGGGGGTCGACCCGGCCGGGGCCGGAGCCGCCCTCGACGCGCTCGAACAGCTGGGCCGTCTGATGGCCGCGCTCGACGAACTGGGCCCGGTCGCACAGAAGGCCGTCCGCTACACGCTGCGCCGCCGGAGCGACCTTCCCTAGGAACCCGCGCCCGGCGGGTCCCGGCAGGTCCTGGCAGGTTCCGGTCGATCCGCTGCCGAACGTCCCCCTTCGCGGAGGGGGGCGACCCGTCCGGCGGCCGGATGCGCCGCGCGCCGGGAGGCCGGGTGCGGTACCGAAGCCCGCTCGAAGCCCGGCCCGCCGGTCTAGTCGGGGTCCGGCTGCGACACGGCCAGCGCGATCCCCAGCTGACCGGCGTCCGGAGGCGCCGCGCGTCCGGATGCGCCGCGCGCCGGGAGGCCGGGTGCGGCGCCGAAACCGCTCGAAGCCCGGCCCGCCGGTCAGTCGGGGTCCGGCTGCGACACCGCCAGCGCGATCCCCAGCGGTGTCCGCTCGTACAGCACCTGGTGCCCGTACCGCCGCGAGCCCAGTAGCCCCGCCGCCCGCAGCACCGACAGGTGCGCCGACACCGACGAGGGCGCCAGCCCCAGCCGGTGCGCCAGCGCCGTCGTCCCGGCCGGCTCCTCCAGCGCGCACAGCACGTCCGCCCGCGCCCGCCCGAGCAGCCGCGCCAGCGCCTCCGGCGTCCGGTCCCGGGCCTCCGTCCACAGCGCGCCGATGCCCCGCGCCGGATACGCCACCGTCGGCTGCCACGGCGGATCGAAACCGCTCACCACGTCCGGCCAGGTGAACACCGAGGGCAGCAGCACCAGACCCTGCCCGTCCAGCGCCCGCACGTGCTCGCCGTGGTAGTCCACCGTCAGCGTCGAGCTCTCCTCCGCCCAGGAGAACGCCGGGTGCAGCTCGCTCAGCAGCCGCTCCAGACCCCCCTCCGCGAGCCGCCGCGAGTGGTACGCCACATCCGCCTCCAGGAGCGCCCGCAGCCGAGGCCACTCCGGCTCGATCAGCACCGCCCAGGCCCGCTCCAGGAGAGCCGCGAGCCGCGCCAGCGCCCCCGCGGGATCCGCCAGCATCCGCCGCCCCTCCGCCGTGCCCGCCGCCCCCGGGGTCTCCGCGAGCGCGCGCCGCACGTCGTCCAGGACCAGCGCCGGATCCGTCTCCCGTACGGCCGCGATCTCCTGCTCGAACGTCGCCGTCGGGCCGATCGGCGGCGGATACAGGAAGTCCGGACTGTGCCCCCGCAACGGCATCAGCAGCTGCAACGGCCCCAGGTCCACCCCGGCCGCCGCCTCCGCGATCCGCCGCAGCCACGGCAGGTGGTACCCCTGCTGCCGCGGCCGGGCCAGCACCCGCACCGCGCAGTGCGTCTCCCACAGCGGCGAGATCGCGAACCGGATGCGCAGCGGATCGGCCTCGCCGAAACGCAGGTGGTACGGCATGGGCGCGCCTCCGGACCGGGGGAAGATTCGGCTGAGCCCGAAAGTCTAGGGCCCCGGCCCGAAGGACCGCACGCTCCTGCCATGTCCACGAACGACACCCGGGAGTCCGCGGCGGACCCCGCGCACACCCCTGCCCCCGCGAACGCGCCCGCGCCCGCCGCCCCCGCCTCGCCCGGATACTCCGCCGTCTTCGCCGTACGCGAGTTCCGCTTCGTCTTCGTCGCCCACCTCTTCTCCCTGCTCGGCGTCGTCGTCAGCGAGCTCGCCCTCACCGTGCTCGTCTACGACCTCACCCGCTCCCCGCTCCTCTCCTCCCTCACCTTCGCCCTCGGCTTCCTGCCCTACCTGCTCGGCGGCACCCTCCTGGCCGGCCTCGCCGACCGCCACCCGCCCCGCCGCGTGCTCGTCGTCTGCGACCTCGTCTGCGCCGGCTGCGTCGCGCTCATGGTCCTGCCCACCACCCCGGTCGCCGCCCTGCTCGCGCTGCGCTGCGCCGTCGCCGCCGTCGCCCCCGTCTTCAACGGCACCCGCATCGCCACCCTCGCCGACATCCTCGGCGAGGGCGAGCTCTTCGTCCTCGGCCGCTCGCTGCTCCGGATCGTCTCCCAGAGCGCCCTGCTCGCCGGATTCGGCGTCGGCGGGGTCCTGCTCACCGTGCTCACCCCGCGCGGCGCCATCGCCGTCACCGCCGCCACCTTCCTCGCCTCCGCCGTCCTCCTTCGCCTCGGCACCGCCCGCCGCCCCGCCCGCGCGCCCGAGCGCCGCGAGGGGATCGGGGCCACCTGGGGCCTCCTGCGCGACCGGCGGATCCGGGCGCTCATGCTGCTGTTCTGGGTCCCGCCGGTCTTCTTCGTCGTCCCCGAGGCGCTCGCCGCCCCCTACGCCGACGAGATCGGCGTCTCCACCGCCGCCCTCGGCCTCCTCATGTGCGCGATCCCGGCCGGTACGATCCTGGGCGAACTCCTCGCCGGCTCCGCCCTCAGCGCCGCCACCCGCTCGCGGATCGTCCACCCGCTCCTCCTCGTCGGCTTCCTCCCCTTCCTCGTGTACGCCCTGCGCCCCGGCCTCGCCCTCGCGGCCGTCGCGCTCCTCCTGGCGGGGGCGGCCGGCGCGTACAGCCTCGGCCTGGACGCCTGGTTCGTCGCCGCGGTGCCCGAGGATCAGCGCGGCCGGGCCATGACCCTCATGACCGCCGGCATGATGACCGTGCAGGGCCTCGGCATGGCCGGCGCCGGGCTCGCCGCCGAGTTCGCGCCCGTGCACACGGTCGTCGCGGGCACCGGCGTCCTCGGCACCCTGTGCGTGCTGGGGCTCGTCCTGGAGGTGCGGGCGACCGAAAGGCGAGACGCGGCTGACCGTCATATGACCTGTGGGTAAGGTCGACGCGTGCCGAAGCCGCTCAGTCTCCCGTTCGACCCCATCGCCCGCGCCGACGAACTCTGGCAGCGGCGCTGGGGTCCGGTCCCCTCGATGGCCGCGATCACCTCGATCATGCGCGCCCACCAGATCCTGCTGGCCGAGGTGGACGCGGTCGTCAAGCCGTACGGGCTGACCTTCGCGCGCTACGAGGCGCTCGTCCTGCTCACCTTCTCCAAGGCCGGCGAGCTCCCGATGTCCAAGATCGGCGAGCGGCTCATGGTGCACCCCACCTCCGTCACCAACACGGTCGACCGCCTGGTGCGCTCCGGCCTCGTCGCCAAGCGCCCCAACCCGAACGACGGCCGCGGCACCCTCGCCACCATCACCGACAAGGGCCGCGAGGTCGTCGAGGCCGCCACCCGGGACCTGATGGCCATGGACTTCGGCCTCGGCGCGTACGACTCCGAGGAGTGCGCGGAGATCTTCGCGATGCTGCGCCCGCTGCGGGTCTCGGCGCACGACTTCGACGAGGGCTGACCGGATCCCCGCGTCCGCGGGGATTTTTCGGGCGGTTACGCTCGTAGCCATGAAATCCAGCGTGCTGACCCGCTACCGCGTCATGGCGTACGTGACCGCCGTCATGCTCCTGATCCTCTGCGCGTGCATGGTCGCCAAGTACGGCTTCGGCGTCGGCGAGGACGTGACCTTCGCGGTCTCCCAGGCCCACGGCGTCCTGTACATCATCTACCTGATCTTCGCCTTCGACCTGGGCTCCAAGGCCAAGTGGCCGTTCGGCCGGCTCCTGTGGGTCCTGGTGAGCGGCACCATTCCGACCGCCGCTTTCTTCGTCGAGCGCAAGGTCGTCCGCGACACGCTTCCGCTGGTCAGCGGCGCGCAGCCGGTTCCGGCCAAGGTCTGACCCCCACCTCCGCACGTATGTGCGGAGGTTTCCCATCGACATTTACTAGGACGTCCTAGTAAATTCGAAGCATGGACGCTGACGCCATCGAGGAAGGCCGCCGTCGCTGGCAGGCCCGTTACGACAAGGCCCGCAAGCGCGACGCCGACTTCACCACGCTCTCCGGCGACCCCGTGGAGCCGGTCTACGGCCCGCGCCCCGGGGACACCTACGAGGGGTTCGAGCGCATCGGCTGGCCCGGTGAGTACCCCTTCACCCGGGGCCTGCACCCGACCGGCTACCGCGGCCGGACCTGGACCATCCGCCAGTTCGCCGGCTTCGGCAACGCCGAGCAGACCAACGAGCGCTACAAGATGATCCTGGCCGCCGGCGGCGGCGGGCTCTCGGTCGCCTTCGACATGCCGACCCTGATGGGTCGCGACTCCGACGACCCGCGCGCGCTCGGCGAGGTCGGGCACTGCGGCGTGGCCATCGACTCCGCCGCCGACATGGAGGTCCTCTTCAAGGACATCCCGCTCGGCGACGTCACCACCTCCATGACGATCTCGGGGCCCGCCGTCCCGGTCTTCTGCATGTACCTGGTCGCCGCCGAGCGCCAGGGCGTCGACCCGGCCGTCCTCAACGGCACGCTGCAGACGGACATCTTCAAGGAGTACATCGCGCAGAAGGAGTGGCTCTTCCAGCCCGAGCCGCACCTGCGCCTCATCGGCGACCTCATGGAGCACTGCGCGGCGGGCATCCCCGCGTACAAGCCGCTCTCGGTCTCCGGCTACCACATCCGCGAGGCCGGGGCGACGGCCGCGCAGGAGCTCGCGTACACGCTCGCCGACGGCTTCGGCTACGTCGAGCTCGGTCTCTCCCGCGGCCTCGACGTCGACGTCTTCGCGCCCGGCCTGTCCTTCTTCTTCGACGCGCACCTCGACTTCTTCGAGGAGATCGCCAAGTTCCGCGCCGCCCGCCGGATCTGGGCCCGCTGGATGAAGGAGGTCTACGGCGCCAAGACCGACAAGGCGCAGTGGCTCCGCTTCCACACCCAGACCGCCGGTGTCTCGCTCACCGCGCAGCAGCCGTACAACAACGTCGTGCGCACCGCGGTCGAGGCGCTGTCCGCCGTGCTCGGCGGCACCAACTCGCTGCACACCAACGCCCTCGACGAGACCCTCGCGCTGCCCAGCGAGCAGGCCGCCGAGATCGCCCTGCGCACCCAGCAGGTGCTCATGGAGGAGACCGGCGTGGCCAACGTGGCCGACCCGCTGGGCGGCTCCTGGTACGTCGAGCAGCTCACCGACCGGATCGAGGCCGACGCCGAGAAGATCTTCGACCAGATCAGGGAGCGCGGTCTGCGCGCCCACCCGGACGGCAGGCACCCGATCGGTCCGATCACCTCCGGCATCCTGCGCGGCATCGAGGACGGCTGGTTCACCGGTGAGATCGCCGAGTCGGCCTTCCGCTACCAGCAGTCCCTGGAGAAGGACGAGAAGCGGGTCGTCGGCGTCAACGTGCACCACGGCTCCGTCACCGGCGACCTGGAGATCCTGCGGGTCAGTCACGAGGTCGAGTGGGAGCAGGTCCGGGTGCTCGGCGAGCGCAAGGGCCGTCGCGACGACGCGAAGGTCACGGCCTGCCTGGACGCGATGCTGGCGGCGGCCCGGGACGGCTCCAACATGATCGGCCCGATGCTGGACGCGGTGCGCGCCGAGGCCACGCTCGGCGAGATCTGCAACGTGCTGCGCGAGGAGTGGGGCGTCTACACGGAGCCGGCCGGCTTCTGACCCTCCCGCGCTCCGCGCCGAGCCGCTGTACGTCCCTCCGGGGGCGTGCGGCGGCTTCGTCGTGCCCGTGTGCCCGTCGGCTACCGCGCCCGGCGGCCGTCGTGTCGGGCGGCCACCGCGCCCGGCGGCTAGCGTTCCGCCGCCGCCGCGAGGCCGCCGAGGAGGAGGGCGGTGAGGCGCTGCACCCAGGGCTCGTCCACCGGTTCCGCGCTGACCAGCGCCCGGTGCACCACCGCGCCCGCGACCACGTCGAAGATGAGGTCGTCGATCGCCTCGACGGTCAGCGGGTCGCGCTCCTCGGGGAGCTCCCCCCGCTCCTGGGCGCGCTGGCGGCCCTCCAGGACGAGGCACTTCTGGCGGTCCACGATCGAGGTGCGGATGCGCTCGCGCAGCGGCTCGTCGCGGGTGGACTCGGCGACCACGGCCATCAGGGCGGTCTTGGTCTCGGGGCGTTCGAGGAGCGCCGCGAACTGGAGCACCACGTCGGCGATGTCGGCCTGGAGGGAACCGCGGTCCGGCAGTTCGAGTTCGTCGAAGAGGACGGCGACGGCGTCCACGACGAGTTCGTTCTTGTTGGCCCAGCGCCGGTACAGGGTGGTCTTGGCGACCCCGGCCCTGGTCGCGACGTCGCCCATCGTCAGCTTGGACCAGCCCAGCTCCACCAGGGCCGCCCGGGTCGCCTCCAGGATGGCCGTGTCGGCCTCGGCGGAACGGGGGCGTCCGGATCGGGCGCGGGAGCGGGTGCGGCTACACATGGAGGTCGACCATACCCGCCGGTAGGTATTGCGCCAGGGGGCGGCGATGTGAGGCAGTTCACGACCCGGGCCTCCCCACGGCCGGGGGTGGAGGAATACGCTACGACCCGTAGCGAAAGGCTTTTCAGGGGCCTGCTCGCGACAACCACCCGCGCCTGGTGGGGACCCGGCGCAGACGAACAGCGATCCGTGCCGTCCCTCCATGGACGGCACGGATCAGCCATGACTTACCGGTTACGCGCGCGGAAGGGGGAGGATGTAGCCATGCAGCCCCGAAACATGTCCATGAGCGGCGTCGTCGACCTCGCCGCGGTGAAGGCGGCCGGTGAGGCCAAGGCGAAGGCGGAGCAGGCCCGCGCCGAGTCCGCCCGGCAGGGCGGGACGCCCGCCGTCGCCCCTTCCGCCCTGGTGATCGACGTCGACGAGGCGGGCTTCGAGCGCGATGTGCTCCAGCGCTCCGCCGAGGTCCCGGTCGTCATCGACTTCTGGGCCGAGTGGTGCGAGCCCTGCAAGCAGCTCGGCCCCCTTCTGGAGCGCCTCGCCGTCGAGTACAACGGGCGCTTCCTGCTCGCCAAGGTCGACGTCGACGCCAACCAGATGCTGATGCAGCAGTTCGGCATCCAGGGAATTCCGGCCGTTTTCGCGGTGGTCGCCGGTCAGGCGCTGCCGCTCTTCCAGGGCGCCGCCCCCGAGGCCCAGATCCGCGAGACCCTCGACCAGCTGGTCCTGGTCGCCGAGGAGCGCTTCGGTCTGACGGGCATCCAGGTGGACCCGTCCGCCGGGGACGCCGACGCCGAGCCGGCCGCCGCGCCGGTCGGCCCGTACGACGCCCTGCTCGAAGCGGCCATGTCCGCGCTGGACGCCGGTGACATGGCCGGCGCCGTCCAGGCGTACAAGAACGTGCTCGCGGACGACCCGGAGCACCCCGAGGCCCGGCTGGGGCTCGCCCAGGCCGAGCTGCTCGCCCGGGTGCAGGCGATGGACCCGCACGCGGTGCGCAAGGCCGCGGCCGAGAACCCGGCCGACGTGGCCGCGCAGATCGCCGCCGCCGACCTCGATCTGGTGGGCGGTCACGTCGAGGACGCCTTCGGGCGGCTCGTCGACGCGGTGCGCCGTACGGCGGGGGAGGACCGGACCGCGGCGCGGCTGCGGCTCCTGGAGCTGTTCGAGGTGATCGGTGCCGACGACCCGCGCGTGACGGCGGCCCGGCAGGCCCTGGCGAGGGCGCTGTACTGAGCCGGACTCCCCGTCCGTACGGGGGAGATTTGGCAACACAGTGACAATCGGCGGCCGCGCTTTACCAAAACTTGGTAATCGCGGCCGCTGTTACTTGCAGTAAATCGAACCCGGAATTCTGTCCGGGTTTCCTCTTCCTCCTCACCCTTTGTCCCGTCACGCGGGGGCACCCTGTGTGGCGATGTGACGCCCGCCCGTCGTGCCGTGGTTATCAGGCCGTTACTAGTGAGTAACGAACCCCCTTGTGCGGGGGCGCGTAATGGACCACGATCGGCGACGCTCGGTCCGATACCGCACCAGCGGAGGAGGGTCCCCACCGAGCGGGCCGGCGGCGGTGCCGCCGGTCGTGGACAGGGGGGTTCCTGCTGTGACCGGCAGGGCCTGTCCAGATCCGGCCGCGCACCGCGTGGCCAGTGGTTGTCGCTCGGGGGTGACCGCCGGTGATTCGGACGTGCGTCGTGCCGCCTGAGCCCTCGGCGATCCCCTTCCCGAGGACGTAGCACTTCTCCCATCCCAGGACGGGCCCGGGGCCCATCCGGAGATGTACGTCCGAGAAGGAGGAATTCTCATGAAGTCCCAGGTTCGTGGCGGGACCAGATGGAAGCGGTTCGCCGTCGTCATGGTGCCGAGCGTGGCCGCGACGGCCGCGATCGGCGTCGGCCTGGCTCAGGGCGCGCTGGCCGCGTCCTTCAGCATCTCCGGCCAGGAGTTCAAGGTGAAGGCCGACACCCTCGTCGGCAAGGACTTCGTCCAGTACGGCAGCGTCGACGCCGGCAAGGACCTCGAGGGCAAGGACTTCGCGGCTCCGGTCGCCGTGTCCGGCTTCTCCGAGGCCTGGATCTCCAACATGTGCCAGTCCGTCGTGACGCCGAACATCCCGTTCGTCGGTGACGTGACGCTGGTGCTGAAGGCTGGCACCGAGGACAAGAAGCCGGTCTACGCGAAGGACATCTACCTGGATGTCTCCGAGCTGAAGGCCGACGCCGAGTTCGGCAACATCGACATCGGCGTGGCCGCGGGCAAGCTCGCCAAGGCGGACGGCAAGCCGGGCATCCAGCCGGGCACCAAGGCCAACCCGTACGGGTTCGGCCAGCGCGCCGAGGACGCCAAGCTCAGCGACGTCCACCAGAAGGCGTGGGCCACCACGGCCGCGACCTTCAAGCTGCCGAACCTCGACCTTTCCCTGAAGCGGGGCAAGGGCGCCGGGGTCGAGTGCTACTGATGCCGACGTCCCTGAGGGACTGACGCGTCCGGGTGCGGGGCCGTCCCGTACGGCCCCCACCCGCTCCGGCGGCGAACCCCGTCTCCACCTTTCAGCAACACCGCTTCCAGGGAGCTGTTTTCCATGAGCGCCGAGTCCACTGCTTCCAGCGGAGTCCCCCACGACAACGGGTTCAAGGTCTGGCGGCAGACCCGGCCCTTCTGGGCGGGCCTTCTCACCATGATCGGCGGCGTACCGATCGCCTACCTCCCGTACGGGGACATGCGGCTCGGCAACGTCACGCTCGCGATGAAGACGACGGCCGGCGCCGGCGCGCTGATCATCGGCGTCCTCCTCATCACGCTCGGTCTGACGATGTGGTTCCAGCCCCTCGTCCGGGTCTTCGCGGGTGTCGCGGCGATCGTGCTCGCGCTGGTCTCCATCCCCGTGTCGAACTTCGGCGGGCTCGTCATCGGCTTCCTCTTCGCCCTGGTCGGCGGCGGGATGTCGGTGTCCTGGGCCCCGGCACCCCCGGCCGCGGAACCCGCGCCGGGCGTCGAACAGTACGAGGTCCCGGCCGAGTCCGGGGCCGCACCGGTCGAGTACGCGCACCTGCACGACGGCACGACGCAGCCCGTGATCCCGCAGCAGGGTTCCGAGGCGCCGGCGGCCGAGACGACGATCGAAGGCAACGGCGGGAGGAACAGTGCGGGGTGACGAATCACAGTCGGCGGCGCAGACGCCGAGAGGACCGCGCCACGCGGCCCCGCGCACGTCACTGCTGAGCAAGATCCACGTGCCCGCGGGCAAGGCGATGGCCCTCGCGGCCATGCCCACCGCGGTGCTGGTCGGCATGGGGCTCACGCCCCGGCTGGCCCTGGCCGACGACAAGGACATCCCGTTCGCGCCCGGCCCGTGCGTGACCCGCTCGGACGAGCCGACGACCGAGGCGAGCACCAAGCCGGACCAGACCGAGAGCCCCGGCCCCACGGCGAGCGCCACCGGGACGCCCGAGCCCGACCCGACCGGCTCCGCGACCACCGTCCCGGAACCGACCGCGACCGGTGCCACCGGCGGTGCCACCGCCACCGCGGTCCCCCGGACGGACGTCACGCAGGCCCCCGCGCCCAAGACGACGCCCGCCGCGCCCGCGCCCACCAAGTCGGTCGACCCGCTCGACCCGCTGGGCCTCGGCGACAAGCTCAAGGACCTGTTCGACGGCCCGGACAGGACCACCGCGCCGGCCCCCGCCCCGACCACGACGGCACCGGCCGCGCCCAAGCCGACGGCGTCCGCTCCGGACACCCCGAAGCAGACGGCGCCGCCGAAGACCGGCACCACGGGCGGCAAGACCGGCACGACGGCGGACAAGCCCGCCACGCCCGCCGACAAGGAGACCGAGAAGACCAAGGCCGCGATCAGGTCCGCCGCCGACAAGGCCGGCGCGAAGACCGAGGAGCTGCCGGAGTCCGCCAAGGGCCTCGACGCCAAGAAGGACGAGGACATACCCGAGGGCGCGAAGCCGCGCTTCCCGTGCCCCGAGCCGGACCCGCAGGCGCTGGCGGACGCCCAACTGGAGCCGGGCATCCCGCTCCTCCCGGACGAGCCGTGGCTCCTGGAGACCTCGTTGCTCACCCTGCGGGGCCTGGACTACAAGGGCATCGTCGAGGTCAAGACGGGCAGCGGGAAGGTCAAGAAGGTCCTCAAGTTCACCGCGGACGAGGTCGACATCAAGGACCTGCACCAGCTGACGGTGCACTCCGACGGCCTGACCGGCCACGTCCGCTCGGACCGGGGATCGACCTCCACGATCCGCAAGGGCACGGTGACCATGTACACGGAGCAGCTGAATGGCAACCTCTTCGGCCTCATCCCGGTCACCTTCAGCCCCGAGACCCCGCCCCCGCTCAACGTCCCGTTCGCCTTCTTCTCCCACGCGAAGGTGACCCAGGCGGGCCAGTTCGGCGGCACGCTCAAGGTCCCGGGGCTGCGCAACACGATCGAGCCCAGCTGACCCGCCGTACCCGGCCGGGGGGGGGCGGGGCCCCCCCCCCCCCCCGGGGGGGGGGGGGGGGGGGGGGGGCCCGGCCCCCCCCCCGGCGGGGGGCC
>NZ_JBFBNW010000020.1:0-151382 GCF_040683955.1 Streptomyces sp. NPDC093111
GCGTTCTGGAGGAGTTCGCGCAGGTAGACCCGGGGGCTGGAGTAGAGGTGGTGGGAGAGCAGGTCCACCAGGCCACGCAGATCGACCTGGAACGTGTGGGGCTTGTGGGGGGCGATCTCGGGTTCCTCGGAGTCCATGGCTGCGCATACGGTCCATGGATGCGCATACATCGTGGGCGTTTGCGCAGACTCTTTCAGAACGGCACGGGTTCGTACATCCGTAGAACTACGGAATCGGGACCCCCGGGGGGTATCCGGAAAGGGTGCTCCGGCGTCACTCGGCGGTACTGCGCAGCGCCCGTATGGAATGTCTCGGATAGGGTGATTCGGTAGGTATTGCGCCCCTCGGGGCCAGGCTGATGCGTAGGTCGATGCATTGCACACTCACCAGTCGCCGAGCAGGGTTCCGCAGCCGCCCCGGGCGGTCGTGGGGTACGCGGGCGTGCTCAACGACCTGCTGCCCATCGCGCTCTGGCGCGAGGACGCCCAAGGCCGGATCGTGGAATGGTCCCTCGCCGCCCAGGACCTGCTCGGACACCGCCCCGAGGACGTCCTCGGGCGCCTGGCCACCCCGCTCCTCGTCCCCGACACCAACCGCGAGCTCGCCGACCGGCTGACCCACCGGGTGCAGGCCGGCGAGACCGTCGTCGGCACCCTGCCCGTGCGGCACCGCGACGGGCACCAGGTCGTCATGGAGATGTGGATCGTGCCCGCCGCCGACCCGCAGGGCCGCCCCGGGGCCATGCTGATCGCCGTCGAGACCTCCGAGGTCCTGCGGATGCGGGACTCGCTCGCGGCCCTGGAGTCCCTCTTCACCCAGTCGCCCATCGGCCTCGCCACCCTCGGCCCGGACCTGCGCTTCCTGCGCGTCAACGACGCCCTCGCCCGCATGAACGGAGTGCCGCCCGCCGACCACCTGGGCCGCCGCCTCACCGAGGTCGTCCCCGGGGTGAACGCCGGCGCGCTGGAGGCTCTGATGAGCCAGGTGCTCGACAGCGGCACCGCCGTCGTCGACGCCCGCCGGGTCGGCCGCACCCCCGCCGACCCGGACCACGACCACATCTGGTCCTGCTCCTACGCGCCGCTCCTCGACCACGGCGGGCGCCCCCTGGGCGTCATCGCCTCCCTCATCGACGTCACCGACAGCCAGCGGGCCCACATCGAGGTCGAGCGCGCCCGGCACCGCTTCACCCTGCTCGCCGAGGCGGGCGCCAGGATCGGCACCACCCTCGACCTGCGGCAGACCGCGGAGGAGGTCGTCTCCTTCCTCGTCCCGCAGCTGGCCGACTCCGCCGACGTGCAGCTCCTCGAATCCGTCCTGGAGCCCGACGAGTCCACCGCCGCCACCCGCGGCGTCCTGCGCCGCCTCGCCGCCGCCTTCCCCGACCCGAACGCCCCCAGCGCGCTGCTCGGCGTCGGGAGCACCTTCCAGATACCGCTGGACTCCGTGTACGAGGAGGTCATCACCGACGCCCGCGCGATGGACCTGACCGTCGTCGACATCCCGGCCCTGATCAGGGACCCCCGGATGGAGGCCCTGCGCAGCTATCTCGGCACCCGCATCGGCTCCGCCCGGCTGATCCCCCTCGTCGCCCGCGGCATGGTGCTCGGCACCGTCTCGGTGACCCGGCTGCGGAACCGCGAGCCCTTCGACGACGAGGACCGCGTCCTCATCGACGAGGTCGCCGCGCGCGCCGCGCTCAACATCGACAACGCCCGCCTCTACACCACCCAGCGGCAGGCCGCCCTCACCCTCCAGCGGAGCCTCACCAACAACGCGCTGCCGGACGTGACGGGCCTGGAGCTCACCGGCCGCTACCTCCCGGCCAGCGAACACGACGTCGGCGGCGACTGGTTCGACGTGGTCGCGCTCCCCGGTGGGCGCACCGGCCTGGTCATCGGCGACGTCATGGGCCACGGCATCCACGCGGCGGCCGTCATGGGGCAGCTCCGCACCGCCGTGCGCACCCTGGCCCCGCACGACATCCCGCCCGCGCGGATGCTCCGCTCCCTCGACGCCGTCGTCGCCGACCTGGGCGAGGACGAGATGGCCACCTGCGTGTACGCCGTGCACGACCCGCGCGCCGGAGTCTGGACCATCGCCCGCGCCGGCCACCCGCCGCCGGCCGTGGCCACCCCGGACGGGACCATCAGCTTCCTCGACGGCCCGCCCGGCACTCCACTGGGCACCGGAGCCCACGAGTTCGGCACCGAGGAGGTCGCGCTGCCCGCCGGTGGCCTGCTCGTCCTGTACACGGACGGCCTGATCGAGGCCCGCGACCGGGACCTCGACCAGGGCATGGCCCAACTGGCCCGCGCCCTGCGGGACACGGACCGCCCGCTGGACGAACTGTGCGACGGCATCCTGGCCGGACTGCTCGACGGCCAGGCCCAGGACGACGTGGCCGTGCTGCTCGCCCGGACGACGCGCTGACCGGCGTACGCGCGGAGGACGCGCTGACCGGCGTACGCGAGCACAATTCGCTGACCGGCGTACGCGCCGGTGAAGGTAAACGGGCGTGTGCGGCTCAAGGGGCGCCGGGCGGTCAGCCGTCGGCGCCTTCCAGGATCGCCTTCAGCTTCCGCTCGTCCCGCGCCATCTCCTTCCGGGCGTGCGGTCGGACGACGAGGGGCACGAGCGCCTTGCCGATGCCGTGGCCCTCGAAGCCGAGGGAGAGCGTCAGCCGTGAGCGCGCGCCGGCGTCGAGCGGCTCGATGGTGCCCTGGACGTCACCGCGCACGGGGCCGTCCACGCCGTGGACGTGCCAGCTGTGCGGCGGGTCGAGCTGGGTCAGCTCCATCGTCATGTCGAAGTCCCGGCGCCCCATGCGCCGGGTGACGGCGACCTGCTGTCCGATCGTGCCGGGGGTGCCGGCCGTGCGCCGCACGGCGACCGCGCTCTCCTGCCATTCCGGCAGGTGGGAGGGGTCGGTCACGTAGGCGAAGACGTCTTCGGGGCGACGGGAGATGTCGACGGAGGCGTTGATCCTCGACATGGCGCCTCCTTGCTCGCGGGGGAGGTGGGACCACTTCCATCGTCCCACTCGCGGCCCCTGGAGGCGGCGTCAGACGCCGGCGCCCCGGGCCCGGTACAGGTCCCTGAGCAGGGAGATCTCCGCGCCGTGGTGGAGGAGTTCCTGGTTCATCCACCAGATGACCTCCAGGAGCGGGTCCTCCGGGTCGCTGCCGTGCGGGTACGAGCTGTAGCCGACCTTGTCCAGCACGCCGTCGTCCAGCGAGAGCAGCATGGCGTGCCAGGCCGCGGAGGCCCGCTCGAAGTCCGCGACGGCCTCGGCGGCGTCCCCGTGGCTGCGGAAGTCGTCGCGGGTCAGGGCGCGGGTGCCGGCGGTGTGGTCGGTGCGCAGCGTGAACATCTCGGCGAGGTGGCTCAGCCGCCAGGCGATCGTGGTGAACGGCGCCGGTTCGGGATGCGGGTACGGCGCCGCGTCACGGCCCCAGTCGCCGGTGCCGGTGAGCACCGTGGCCCGGTGTCCGGGCCCGTCCTCGCGGCGGCGGACCGACCAGCAGCCCTCCACCGGCTCCCACCGGAACTCGGTGTCGGTGATCGGCCCGACCGGCACGCCCGTCCCGTCGCCGCTGTCCGTCACCGGCCCGTTCAGCCGGTTCACGAGCCGCTCGCGGGCGAACTCGAACTGGTCGAGCAGGGGGGCGAGGCGGGGCGGGATCGCCATGGACGCTCCAGGATCTCTTGGGGGGTGCGTGCCGAACCCTGTCACAGAACTCGCCCTCCGACCACGCGATTTCAGGCGCGGTCGATGTGCACGCTGGTCGACTTCACGCGGGCCGTGGCCTGCATGCCGACCTCCAGACCGAGCTCCTCGACCGCTTCCCGGGTGAGGAGGGAGACCAGCCGGTGCGGGCCCGCCTGGATCTCGACCTGGGCGGCGACGTCACCCAGCTTGACCGCGGTGACGATCCCCGGGAAGGCGTTGCGGACGGAGGTGTAGCTCTCCTCCTCGTCGCCCTGGCCGCTCTGTCCGATCTCGACAGAGAACGCGGCGAGGTCGGGCCCTTCGATGAGGCGCCGGCCGCTCTCGTCGCGGTGGGTGGCGACCCGGCCGGCGTCGGCCCAGCGCCGCGCGGTGTCCGGACTGACGCCCAGGAGGCGTGCCGCCTGGCCGATGGTGTACGTCTGCATACCCGCACCCTAAGCCGACGCTTATCGCACCTGCAAGCAAATAGATGCGATTACACTTGCATTTGCGATGTCCAATCGGCGATCCAGTCCAGTGCCGCCCGCGCCGTGAACTCCCGTTGGCCGTCGCGGAAGAGCAGATCGGCCGTGGCGAAGGCGGGATCGTCCGCCGTCTGCGGTACGTAGGGGAGCGCGAGGCAGCGCATCCCCGCCGCGTGCGCGGCGGCGGCCCCCGGTGCCGCGTCCTCCAGCACCACGCACTCCTGCGGGGCGACGCCGAGGCGACGGGCCGCCTCCAGGAAGACGTCCGGCGCCGGCTTGCCGTGCGCGACCTCCTCGGCCGAGACCGTGGTCGTCAGCCACGCGTCGAGGCCGGTCCCGGCGAGGACGGTCGCGATCGCCGCGGGCGAGGAACCCGAGGCCACCGCCATGGGCACCCCCTGCGCGTACAGACGCTCCACGAAGACCCGCATCTCGGGGAAGACGGGCATCGCCGTCCGCGCCAGTTCCAAGTAGTGCCGGTTGGTCGCGTCCAGGAGCGACTCCACGGGGGCGGTGACGCCGTACTCGGCGGCCAGTGCGCGCAGCGTCTCCAGCGTCCCGATCCCAATGAACTCGCTGTGGCGCTGCCAGTCGAAGGACGTCACGCCATGGGCGGCGAGCGTCCGGCGGGTCGCCTCGAAGTAGTGGGGTTCGCTGTCCACCAGCGTGCCGTCGAGATCGAAGACGACCGAAACGTGCGAGGTGCTCATGGGCTCAGCCTGGCAGAGCGGCCACCGGAACCGGAGGGTCCTTGGTCCCGGCCCCACCGCGACTCCCGACCCCCGCCCCGCGCCCGGCCCCACCCCGCCCCCCCGTCCCTCGTTCCCCGGCCGGTCCTTCAGTCGGCCCGGCGTCCCACCGACTCGACCAGCGGCAGCAGCCGGTGCGACACCCGCTCGCGCAGCGCGATCTCGGTCCGGGTGCGGACCACGCCCGGCAGCTGGATCAGCCGCTGGATCACGTCCTCCAGATGGCCCGCGTCCCGGGCGACCACCCGGGTCAGGAGGTCGCCGCCGCCCGTGATCGAGAAGGCCTCCACGATCTCCGGGACCGTCGCCAGGGCGTCCCCGACCTCGTCGAGATGCCCCTGGGTCACCTCGATGTGCACGAACGCGAGCACCGGATGCCCGAGTGCCGCGGGGGAGAGCACCGGGCCCGTCGCGGTGATCACCCCGTCCCGTTCGAGCCGGTCGATCCGGGCCTGGACCGTGCCCCGCGCCACCCCGAGGATCCGGGCGTACTCGCGGACGCTGGTACGCGGCTGCTCGATGAGCAGCCGTAGGACGCGGGTGTCGAGCTCGTCCACCGCCATGGTCCGTTGGCCTCCCTCTGGCTGGTTCTCCGGCACTTCGACTGTACCAATGGTCCACCCTTCGGCCCGTCGGTTGAGCCACTGGGCGGAAGGATGTTTTCCTCTTGGAAGAGTTGGACAGATGGCGCCGCGCACGCGCCGGACCGGCGAGGTGGCCGGCCCCGGACCCGCGGCGCCATCGCCATGTCCGAAGACGTGCGCGCGGCGCGCGCACGACATCACGGCGACCACGAAGAGGGTGTGTGTACGGCAGCGGGGGCGGATCGACCGTCGTGAAGAAGGGCCTGACGGCCGCGGGCCGGCTGTTCCGGCAGGTGTGCGTGGCGCCCGACCCGGGCAAGGTGCGGCTGCGGGTGGCCTCGCGGGCCGTGCTCGGCGTCGGCCTGGCCGTCGCCGTGGCCGAGCTGGTGGGGCTCTCCCTCACCGCCTCGATCACCGCGGGTCTCGCCGCGCTCCTGGCGCTGTTCACGGTCGGCGACCCCACCGTGCGCCGCCAGGCCGTCACCACGGCCCTGCTGCCGCTGGCCGGCTTCCCCGTCCTCGCGCTCGCGACCGCCCTGCACGGGCTGCCGCTGCTGCGCGACGCGGCCTGGCTGCTCGTCGTCTTCGCCGGCGTGTACGCACGCCGCTGGGGACCGCGCGGGCACGCCCTCGGCATCTTCGCGTTCATGCAGTTCTTCGTGACGCAGTTCCTGCACGCCGTGCCCCGCCAGCTCCCCGAGCTGTACGGCGCCGTCCTCCTCGCGCTCGGCGCGGCGGGCGCGGTCCGCTTCGTCGCCTGGTGCATCGAGCGGCGCGTCCCGCCGCCCGCCGCGCCCGCCCCGCTGCCCGGCACCGGGCTCGCCCGGCCCACCACCCGCCAGGCCTTCCAGGCCACCGCCGCCTGCGCGGTCGCCCTCGCGGTCGGACAGCTCGTCTCGCCGGACCGCTGGTACTGGGCCGTCGGCACGGCCTGGTGGATCTTCGTGAACACCGCATCGCGCGGCGAGACCCTGGTGCGCGGCTTCCGCCGGGTCGTCGGCACCGTCACCGGCATCGCGGCCGGCCTGCTGATCGCCCTGCCGCTGGGCGGGTCCGCCGCCCCGACGGCCGCCCTCGTCGCCGTGTGCGTCTTCGGCATCTTCTACACGGCGCCCCTCTCGTACAGCTGGATGATGTTCTTCGTCACCGTCATGGCGGGCCTCCTGTACGGGCTGCTGGGCGTCCTGCACCCCGGGCTGCTGCTGCTCCGCTTCCAGGAGACGGCGGTCGGCGCCCTCGGCGCGGCCGTCGGCGTCGCGCTGCTGCCGGTCACCACGCACGCCGCGACCAACGCCTGGATCCAGCGGGCCGTGGGCTCCGTGCACGCGTGCACCACGGCCGCCGCCCGCCGGCTGGCCGGCGACCCGGCCGCCGACCCGGCGCCGCACGCCGCCGAGCTCGACCTCCTGCTCGCCCGCGCCCGCCTCACGCTGGCCCCCCTCGTCCACCCGCTGAGCCCGCTGCGCGCCCGCAAGGCCCGCGCGCGCCGGGTCCTCGCGCTGCTCGACGACTGCGCCCGGGAGACCCGGGGGCTCGCCGCGGTCGCCGCCGACCCGGACGCCTCGCACGACGCCCGGCTCGCCGCGGCCGCGTGGCGCGTCGAGGCCGCCGTCCACGCCCTCGTACCGCCCGTCGACGCGGCCTGCCGCGGCACGGCCGCCGCCGATTCACCCGTCCCGGCACCCCACCACCCGGGCGCCGAGGCGGCCCTCGGGCACCTCCACAGCCTGGAACGCGCCCTGGTCGACCTGGCGGCCCCACTACGCACCTCACCCCGCGCACCGCTTGTCCCTGCGGCCTGACGCCGGGCCCGGCACTGCTCGTCCCTGCGGCCTGACGCCGGGCCCGGCACTGCTCGTCCCCGCGGCCCGGCACCGCTTGTCTCTGCGGCCTGACGCCGGGCGCCTGTGCACCGCGCTTGTCCCTGCGGCCTGACGCCGGGCTCGGCACTGCTCGTCCCCGCGGCCCGGCGCCGCTCGTCCCTGCGGCCTGACAGCGGGCGCCCGACACCGCTCGTCCCCGCCGCCTGACACCGGGCCCGGCACCGCTCGTCCCCGCGACCTGACACCCGGCCCCGCGCCGCCGGCGCCGGGCGGCCGGAAACCCCTCCGCCCCGCCGGCCCCACCTGGTCTAGACCGCCTGCTAACGTCGGCCCCGACGACGGCCGGTCTGCCGTGACCGGCCCGGGGACAGCGGACATGGGGAGGCGCCGTGGGCGACACACGCCGGACGCGGGCATACATCGGATCGTTCACCTCGGCGGGCGGCCGGGGCGTGCTCGTCGCCGAGGTGGAACCGGAGACCGGAGCGCTGGAGCTCGTCGGGGCGAGCGACGCCGTCGCCGACCCGTCCTTCCTCGCCCTCGGACCCGGCGCCGAGGTGCTGTACGCCGTCTCCGAGACCACGGAGGGCGCCGCGGCGGCCCTCGACGTCACCGGCCCCGAGCCCCGCCTCCTCGGCGCCCCCGTGCCCGTGGACGGCTCCGGGCCCACCCACCTCGCCGTGACCTCGGGACACGTCCTCACCGCCAACTACACCTCCGGCAGCGTCAGCGTCCTGCCGACGGCCGCCGACGGCAGCCTCAAGCCCGTCACCGACGTGCTGCGGCACCAGGGCTCGGGCCCGGTCGCGGGACGCCAGGAGGGACCGCACGCCCACCAGGTGCTGCCCGACCCGAGCGGCCGCTGGGTGCTCGCCGTGGACCTCGGCACCGACTCCGTCGCCATCGCCGCCCTCGACCCCGACAGCGGCGCCCCGCGCCCCCACGGGACGACCGCGCTGCGCCCCGGCACCGGGCCCCGCCACCTCGCCTTCCACCCGGACGGCACCCACGCCTACGTGCTGAACGAACTGGAGCCCACGGTCACCGTGTGCCGCTGGGACGCCGCCGAGGGCGTCCTCGAACCGCTCGGCGAGACCCCCGTGGTCCCCGCGGACGCCACGGGGGACCGCTACCCCTCCGAGGTGGTCGTCGCCCCCGACGGGCGCTTCCTGTGGGCCGCCGTGCGCGGCCACGACACCCTCGCGGTCCTCGCCCTCGACGCGGGCGGCGCTCAGGCCCGCCTGATCGCCTCGGTGCCCTGCGGCGGCCACTGGCCCCGCGACCTGACCCTCGACCCCACCGGACGGCACCTGTACGCCGCGAACGAGCGCTCCGGCGACGTCACCTGGTTCACGGTCGACCCGGAGACCGGCCTGCCGGCCCGTACGGGCTCCGTCCCGGCCCCGGCGGCCTCCTGCGTCGTCCTCGCCTGACGACGCCCCGCCCGTACGGGAAGGGCCCGCACCGGAGACGTCCGGTGCGGGCCCTTCCCGTCACGGTCCTGCGCGCGCCCGGTCCCTCAGTGGACGGGCGAGCCCTGCTGCGGGGAGATCCCGAGCGCCGACGCGTACTGCGACAGCACCAGCTTGCCGATCGCCGGGTACGCGCCCAGCGCCTCCGCCGTCGCGCAACCCGCCTCCTTGGCGGCCGCGTCGAGCAGGCCCTCGGCCAGCTCCGGGCCGATCAGGTACGGGGCGAGCGCCAGCTGCTCCGAGCCGGAGCCGCGCAGCTGGTCGGCGATGGCCGCGATGGACCCCTCCTGGTCGAGCGCCGCCGCCATCACGGGCACGGCCAGCCGCGCCGCCAGCAGCATGCCGGTGATCCCGGCGGCCTGGACCGCCTCCTCGCCGCCGACCGTGGCCAGGATGATGCCGTCGGCCGCCGTGGCGACCGTGAACAGCCGGGCGCGGTCGGCGCGGGCCAGACCGGCCTCCGAGAGGCGCACGTGCAGGGCCTCGGCGAGCAGCGGGTGCGGGCCGAGCACATCGGTCAGCTCCGCGGTGTTGCCGCTGTCCATCACGGACTGGCGGATCCGCCGGAGCAGGGCGCTGTCCGGGCCCGCGAGCAGCGGGACCACGACCGCGGGCGGGCCCTCGGGCGCGGCCGGCTCACGACCGGCCGCGAGGGCCAGCTCGTACCGCTCGGTGCGCAGCGCGGCGGCGCGCGTCAGGACCGCGCCGAGGGTCGGGTACTCGGTGGCGTCGTCGCCGTCCAGGTAGCCGATCACGGCGTCGAGGCCGGGCAGCTCCGAACGGGCGATGCTCACGACCTCCTCGGCCAGCGAGCGTATGGCGGCCGACGGCACGCCGGGGACGGCGAGAACGAGCGCGGGCGCGCCCTCGGGCGCCACCACGGGTTCAGGGCGCCGGTGCCGCCCGGGCTGGCGGGGGCGCGGCATTCGTACAGGCAGGCCGGGAGTAGGCCCAGTGGGGGAGCTCATGGCGCCGCATGCTACTGGTTTTGCCCGTCGCGCAATTCGGTGAGGTGCAGCTGGGCGACTTCTGCCCCTGTATGTCCGACTCGTCAGGAACCGCCGATTACCTGGTGAGTTCAAGAAGGCGCGGATCTCCGGGCAGCCGCACCGTCCCGGCGGCGAGCGCGGCGGCGATCGTGACCGCCCCGGCGAGCGGATCGCCCGCCGCCGGCACCTCGCGGGCCCGCGGGAGCGATGCGGCGAGCTCGGCCCGCAGCGGACCGAGCAGCGGCTCGCCCATCTTGAACAGACCGCCCGTCAGGGCCACTTCGACGTCGGCTCCGGAGGGGCAGACGGCCGCCGCGGCCTCCGCGATGTGGCCGGCGGCCCGCTCCAGGACCGCCACCGCCACCGGGTCCCCGGCGGCGGCGCAGTCGCCCACCAAGGGCGCGAAGGAGGCGAGGACGGCGGGCCGGTCGCTCCGGGGGTAGAGCGCGCCCGGCAACCCGGCCACCGGACCGAAGAGTTCCGCCGCGCGCGCCAGGAGCGCGGCCGAGCCTCCACGCCGCCCGTCGTGCGCCCGCATGGCCGCTTCGAGCCCGGCGCGCCCGATCCAGGCCCCGCTTCCGCAGTCGCCCAGCAGATGGCCCCAGCCGTCGGCCCGGCGCCAGGCCGTCAGATCCGTGCCCATGGCGATCAGGCCGGTGCCGCCCGCGACGACGGCGCCCGGTCGCTGGCCCAGCGCGCCCGCGTAGGCGGTGACGGCGTCGGCGGCCAGCGCGAGCCGCCGCACGCCCCAGGCCCGCGCGAACGCGCCCGGCAACTCGGCCCGCAGGCCGTCGCCGAGCGTCGCCATTCCGGCCGCGCCCACCGCGACCGCCGCGATCCGGTCGTCGGCGCCGGCGTGCCGGGCCGTCATCGCCTCCACGGCGGGCAGCGACTGGGCCAGCAGGTGCCCGGCGTCGATCCCGCCCGCCCCGGTGCGCACCGGCTCCTTCGACGCGACCGTCTCCAGGATCCGGCCGTCCACGGCCCGGGCGAGCGCGACCCGCAGCCCCGACCCGCCCGAGTCGACACCGACGACCAGCCCGTGCTGCGCCCCGTCCGTCACGGCAGCTGCCAGTCCACCGGCTGGGCGCCCTGACGGAGCAGCAGCTCGTTGGTGCGGCTGAAGGGGCGGGAACCGAAGAAGCCGCGGTCCGCCGACATCGGCGAGGGGTGCGAGGACTCGATCGCGGGCAGGTCGCCGAGCAGCGGGCGCAGATTGCGCGCGTCCCGGCCCCACAGCACCGACACCAGCGGCTTGCCGCGCGCGGCGAGCGCCCGGATGGCCTGCTCGGTGACGGCCTCCCAGCCCTTGTCGCGATGCGCGCCGGGCCGGCGGGGAGCCGTGGTGAGCGCCCTGTTGAGCAGCAGGACGCCTTGCCGGGTCCACGGGGTCAGGTCGCCGTTCGCCGGGCGCGGGTGCCCGAGGTCCGCGTGCATCTCGCGGAAGATGTTGTCCAGGCTCGGTGGCACCGGACGCACGTCCGGTGCCACGGAGAAGCTCAGACCCACCGCGTGCCCCGGCGTCGGGTAGGGGTCCTGGCCGACGATGAGGACCCGCACCTCGTCGAAGGGCTGTTGGAAGGCTCTGAGGACGTTGGCCCCGGAGGGCAGGTAGGTGCGCCCCGCGGCCACCTCCTGCCGGAGGAAGTCGCCCATCTGGGCGATGCGTTCGGCCACCGGGGCGAGCGCCTGCGCCCACCCGGCCTCGACGATTTCGTTCAACGGTCGTGCTGCCACGCCTGTCACTCTAGTGGCGCAGTCGGACATCGGGCCCCGCCGCCCGACGGTCCCCGCCTCCTCCGGTGGCCGGCGTCAGCCGATCACCGCCGCCCGTACGCACAGCACGTCCGGCAGGTGCTCGGCGAGCAGCTGCCAGCTGTCGCCGTCGTCGGCACTGGCGTACACCTCTCCGTTGCGGTTGCCGAAGTAGACGCCGGCCGGGTCGCCGTCGTCCGTGCACAGGGCGTCGCGCAGCACCGTGCCGTAGTGGTCGCCGTCCGGCAGGCCCTTGGTGAGGGGCTCCCAGGTCGCTCCGGCGTCGGCGGTGCGGTAGACGCGGCAGCGGCGTCCGGCCGGGACGCGGTCGGCGTCGGCGTTGATGGGGAACACGTAGGCGGTGTCCGGGCGGTGCGGATGGGCGGCCACCGCGAAGCCGAAGTCGGAGGGGAGTCCGGAGCCGATGTCGGTCCACCGGCCGCCGGCGTCGTCGCTGCGGAAGACGCCCCAGTGGTTCTGGAGGTAGAGCCGGTCGAGGTCGCCCGCGTCCTGGGCGATCTTGTGCACGCACTGGCCGAACTCCGGGTGCGGGTCGGGCAGGAAGACCGCGGACACCCCTTCGTTGGCAGGGGCCCAGCTCTCGCCGCCGTCGCGGGAGCGGAAGACGCCCGCCGTCGACACGGCGACGGTCACCGCGTCCGGGTCGCGCGGATCGGTGACGACGGTGTGCACGGCCTCGCCGCCGCCGCCCGGCACCCAGCGGTCCCGGGTCGGGTGCTCCCAGAGGGGGCGGACCAGTTCGAAGGACTCGCCGCCGTCGGCGGACCGGAACAGCGCGGCGGGCTCGGTCCCCGCGTACACGACGTCGGGGGAGTGGGCGGGCGCCGGGTGCAGCTGCCAGACCCGCTCCAGTGAAGCCCCGGTGTCCTGGGGGAACTTGACCGCGGGCTTGGCCGGCTCGGTCCAGTGGGCGCCGAGGTCGTCGGAGTGGAAGACCGACGGGCCCCAGTGCGCGCTGTCCCCGCCCACCAGGATCCGGGGGGTCTCGCGGCGGGTGTCGATGCCGATCGAGTAGATCGCCTGCGCGTTGAAGTGGGGTGGGTCGAACTCCCAGCGGCCGTCTCGGCCGCGGCCGATGAACAGACCCTTGCGGGTGCCTACGGTCAGTAGTACGTCGGTCATGCCGACACCTCCAGGACGCCGTTGTCGCGGATAGGGGCAAGTCTGCACCCGGCCACTGACAACGGCCCCTGGAGGCGGCTCCGCCCCAGGTGAGGGGCGTGTTGGGGGTGTCCGACGCGAGGGTCAGATCGCCCAGGCGTACGGGGCCGGGGCGTGGGTCTCGGCGCCGAGCTCGCGCGCGGCCCGCCGGGCCCAGGAGGCGTCGCGGAGCAGCTCGCGGCCGATGAGGACGGCGTCCGCCTCCCCGTTGGCGACGATCTTCTCGGCCTGGCCGCTCTCCGTGATCAGGCCGACGGCCGCGACCGGCAGCCCGGTCTCCGCCTTCACCCGGGCCGCGAACGGCACCTGGTAGCCGGGGGAGACCGGGATGCTGGCCGCGCCGCCGTTGCCGCCGGTGGACACGTCCAGCAGGTCGACGCCGTGCTCGCGCAGCAGCGCGGCGAAGCGCACGGTGTCGTCCGCGGTCCAGCCCTGTTCGTCGAGCCAGTCGGTGGCGGAGATGCGGAAGAAGAGCGGCAGTTCCTCGGGCCACTCGGCCCGCACGGCGTCGACGACCTCCAGGGCGAAGCGGGTGCGGTTCTCGAAGGAGCCGCCGTAGGCGTCGGTGCGCCGGTTGCTGTGCGGGGAGAGGAACTCGCCGATCAGGTAGCCGTGGGCGCCGTGCACTTCCAGGACCTGGAAGCCGGCGGCGAGCGCGCGCCGGGCCGCGTCGGCGAACCGGGCGGTGACCTCGTGGATCTGCTCGGGCGCGAGCTCGGTCGGCACCGGGTGGTCCTCGGCGAAGGCGACCGGGCTCGGCCCGACCGGCTGCCAGCCGAGTCCGGTGGCGGGGTCGACGGGGCCGCGGCCCTCCCACGGGCGGTTGGTGGACGCCTTGCGCCCGGCGTGGGCGATCTGGATGCCCGGAACGGTGCCGTGCCGCTTCAGGAAGGTGGTGATCCGCCGCAGCCCCTCGATGTGGACGTCGTCCCAGATGCCGAGGTCGGCGGGGCTGATCCGGCCCTCGGGGGCGACCGCCGTCGCCTCGGTCAGGATCAGGCCGGTGCCGCCCGTGGCGCGGGCCGCGTAGTGGGCGAAGTGCCAGTCGCCCGCGGCGCCCGCCAGGGGGCCGCCGGTCTCCGCCGAGTACTGGCACATCGGGGCCATCCACACCCGGTTCGGGATGGTCAGGGACCTCAGGGTGAGGGGCTCGAAGAGGGCGGTGCTCATGGCGGACTCCGTTTCGGCGTCTCTCGGTACTGCCTGGAGAAGATGCTTACTACGATAGGCATCGTAGTACGGTGCCTGTCAAACTACGAGGATGCTCGTACAATGACCGCACACATTCCCGAGCCGCCCGGCAGCACGCACCCCGGACAGAAGTGGAGCCGCAGCCGTGACGACCGCGACCAACCCCAGGGTCCTGGAACACCCCGCGCGCGAGGACATCCGGCTCGAAGCCGTGCTGCACGCCCTGTCGGACGCCGTCCGGCTGCGGATCGTGCGCTGCATGGCCCTCGCGGACACCGGGGCCGAGCTCAGCTGCTCGTACTTCGAGCTGCCGGTCACCAAGTCGACCAGCACCCACCACTTCCGGGTGCTGCGCGAGAGCGGCGTCGTCCAGCAGATCTACCGGGGCACCGCCAAACTCAACATGCTCCGCCGCGACGACCTGGAGGCGCTCTTCCCCGGCCTCCTGGACAGCGTCCTGACGGCCGCCGGCGCCCAGGCCGCCCGCCTCGGCGAGACCGAGCGGCACGGAGCCCCGGGGTCGGGAGTGTGACGACGGGCCCCAGGGTGACGACGGGAGTGTGACGACGGGCCCCAGGGCCGCGTCCGACCGCACGCCCCAGGTGCCGCGCCGCCGCGCTCAGGCCTCCCGGGCCGCCGCCCGCAGCCCCGCCCAGTCGGGGATCTTCACGCGCGCGCGGCCCAGCGTCCCGCCGAGGGCCGCCTCCGCCCGCTCGATCGCCAGCCAGCCCGTCCACGGCACCGGCTCGTGCCCCAGCGCCCGCAGCTCCGCCACCGGGTCGTCGGCGATCCGGCGGCGGGCCAGGGCCGGGGCGTCGGCCAGCAGGGCGGCGGCGGTCTCCTTGGCGCAGGGCCGGTTGGTGCCGATCACGCCCGTCGGGCCGCGCTTGATCCAGCCCGCCACGTACTCCCCGGGCGAGACCGCCCCGCCGCGCAGCACCCGCCCCGCCGCGTGCGGGACGGTGCCGCGCGCCGCGTCGAAGGGCAGTCCGGGCAGCGGCGCGCCCCGGTAGCCGACCGCGCGCAGCACGAGACCCGCCGCGATCTCCTCGTACCGGCCGGTGCCGCGCACACCGCCGTTCCCGTCCGGCTCGGTCCGCTCGAAACGGACCCCGGTGACCCGGCCGTCCGTGCCGAGGATCTCCACGGGCCGCAGGAAGAACCGCAGCCGGATGCCGCGCGGGGCGGTGGAACCGTCCGCCGCCCACCCGCGGACGACCTCCACGTTGCGCCGGTTGACCGCGGGCAGCGCCGACGGGTCTGCGTAGGCGGGGTCCAGGGCCAGCTCCGCCGGGTCGACCAGGACCCGGGTGTCGGGCAGGGCGCCAAGCTCGCGCAGCTCCTTGGTGGTGAACTTCGCCTGGCCGGGCCCGCGCCGGGCCACCATGTGCACCTCGCGGACCCCGCTCGCGGCCAGCGCCTCCAGGGCGCCCTGCGGCACGTCCGTCGGCGTGAGCTCCGCGGCCCGCCGCACCAGGAGCCGGGCCACGTCCACCGCCACGTTCCCCGCCCCGACGACCACCGCGCGGGGCCCGTCCAGGCCGAACCCGTCCCGTAGGGCATCGGGGTGCGCGCTGTACCAGGAGACGAACTCGGTGGCGGAGAAGCTGCCCCGCAACTCCTCGCCCGGCACCCCGAGCCGACGGTCGCGCGAGGCGCCGACGCAGTACACCACCGCGTGGTACAGCTCCAGGAGCCCGGCCGGGGTGAGCCCGCGCGCCCCCACCTCGACGTCGCCCAGGAAGGAGACGTGCTCGTCCTCCAGGACCGTCCGCAGGTTGCCCTGGAGGGACTTGATCTTCTCGTGGTCGGGCGCCACCCCGTACCGCACCAGACCGTACGGGCAGGGCAGCCGGTCCAGGACGTGCACCCGGATCCCGGGCACGGCGGTCTGCCGGACCAGCTCCTGGGCGGTGTAGACCCCGCTGGGGCCCGAGCCGACGACGGCGACGCGCAGCACGAGGGGTGCCCCTTCCTGCCGGGAGGCTTCCAGCATGGCACCGCCGGGGCCTCCCGGACCGGTCTACAAGGAGCGCATCCGGTTGATCTCCGCCGTCTGCTGGGCGATGACGTCGTCGGCCATCTCGCCGACGAGGACGTTGTTGCCCTGGCCGAGCACCTCGGCGGCCATGCTGACGGCTCCCTCGTGATGCGTGATCATCAACTTGATGAAGAGGGCGTCGAACGCCTTCCCCTTGGCGGCGCGCAGTTGGGCGAGCTGCGCCTCGGTGGCCATGCCCGGCATGGAGTGGTGGTCGTGGCCCGTCTGCGGCCGGGGGCCGCCGTTGTTCTTCAGCCAGCCCTCCATGGCGCTGATCTCCGGGCCCTGCGCCGCGCCGATCCGCTCGGCGACCTTCCGCACCTTCTCGGACTCGGCCCGCTGCGGGGCCAGCGCCGTCATGGTGACCGCCTGCCGGTGATGCTCGATCATCATCTGCACGTACATGTAGTCGGCGCCGTTGGGGCGTTCGTCGGGCGTCAGCCGGGCCGCCTCCTCGGGGGTGAGCTTCTTCGCGGGCTCGCCCGGCTTGCCCGGGGCCACCACCAGGGGGCCGCCCGACGTGGGCGCCGGGGGTGCGGCGGCCCCGGTCTTCGGGTCCGACTCGCACGCGGCGAGCGCGAACACGGCGGCGACGGCGAGCACTCCGGCGACGGCTCCACGGACACGGCGCTTCGACAACACGACCTCCAGGGGCACTTCGGCGACTGCGAGGGGCGGGTGCGGGTGTTTCTCCATTACGTCTCTGTTGCCATCTGTTGAGATGTGCACACCAAGGAAGATACTGCCGGGGTCCCACCACCGTTCAACTGTGCGACACCAGAGAGGACGGAGTGACTTCGTTGCGTACCACGAGTACCCCGCGTGCACGGATCAGGGGCCTGGGGGTGGCGACCGCCGCCGCCGGCCTGCTGATCGGCCTGCTCGCCGCCGGACCCGCGGCCGCCACACCCGACCCCGGCGACACACCGGCCCAGGCGGCCGTCTCGGCGGAGCGGGCGTCCGACGCCCGCGCCGCCATCGCCGCCGGTGAGATACCCGGCGTGGACGAGGTCGTCCACAGCCCCAACATCGACCACCTCGTCAACGTCCCGAAGGACGCCCTGAAGGGCATCAACTCCGACCTGGCCTTCCAGGGGAAGTACGCCTTCGCCGGCAACTACGACGGCTTCCGGATCTTCGACATCAGCAACCCCCGGTCGCCCAGGACCGTCGCCCAGGTGCTGTGCCCCGGCTCCCAGAACGACGTCTCCGTCTCCGGGAACCTGCTCTTCCTGTCCACCGACTCCTCGCGCAGCGACAACTCCTGCGCCAGCGTTCCGCAGCCGGCCTCGGTGAAGGAATCCTGGGAGGGCATGAAGATCTTCGACATCAGCGACATCGCCAACCCGAAGTACGTCGCCGCCGTCGAGACCAACTGCGGTTCGCACACCCACACGCTGGTGCCGAAGCGCAAGGACGTGTACATCTACGTCTCCTCGTACTCGCCCAACGCCGCCTTCCCCGACTGCCAGCCCCCGCACGACGGCATCTCGGTCATCAAGGTGCCGCGCAAGGCGCCCGAACAGGCCAAGGTCGTCGACTTCCCGGTCCTCTTCCCCGGCGAGGGCCCGGACGGCGGCGGCAACCCCGGTGAGCCCACCAACCCGGGCGTCTCCAAGACCACCGGCTGCCACGACCTGACCGTGCTGCCCAGCGAGGACCTGGCCGCCGGCGCCTGCATGGGCGACGGCATCCTCTTCGACATCAAGGACCCGGAACGCCCCCGGGTGATCGACCGGGTCCAGGACAACGTCAACTTCGCGTTCTGGCACTCCGCGACCTTCAACCAGAAGGCGAACAAGGTCGTCTTCACCGACGAGCTCGGCGGCGGCGGCGCGCCCACCTGCAACGCGGTCGTCGGCCCGAACCGCGGCGCGGACGGCATCTACGACATCGTCGGCAAGGGCGACCGGCGCAAGCTGGTCTTCCGCAGCTACTTCAAGATCCCGCGCCACCAGGCCGACACCGAGAACTGCGTCGCCCACAACGGCTCGCTGATCCCGGTCAAGGGCAAGGACATCATGGTCCAGGCCTGGTACCAGGGCGGCGTCTCCGTCTGGGACTTCACCGACTCCAGCCGCCCGAAGGAGATCGCCTTCTTCGAGCGGGGCCCGGTCTCCGCGACCACGCTGGCCACCGGCGGTTCCTGGTCGGCCTACTACTACAACGGGTACATCTACTCGAACGACATCGCCAAGGGCTTCGACGTGCTGAAGCTCAGCGACAAGCGCACCGACAAGGCGGCACGGGTCCGGATGGACGGGCTCAACGTCCAGACGCAGCCCGACTACTTCGACTAGACGACTAGACGCCTAGTCGACCAGTCGGTCAGCCGGTCCGGTCGACCGTTCGACCGGACCGGTCTCCTTCGGACCGGTCTCCTTCGAGGCCTGACGCGGCACCCGGGCCGACGGGTCGGGTAACGCCGTACGCACCTCCGGCATGCCGTCGGGCGGACCCCCGCCCGGCGGCATGCCCTGCTCCCAGTCGAGCCCGTACCGCTGGAACAGCTCCGACCGCAGCCGTGCCATCGGCATCGGCGCCCCCGGCAGCAGCACGGCCACCACCGCCCCCATCAGCAACGCCCGCAGCAGCGGATAGGCGGTGTCCACGTCCTCGGAGCCGTAGCGCGTGACCGTGTCGCGCAGCAGCTCGGCGAGCCGCTGCTGCTCCGGGCACCGCACGAAACCCTCCGCCTGGAGGATGCCGGCCATGTGCGTCCGCATGAGCTGCGGGCGCGTCACCGCGAGCCCCAGGATCGCGTCGATCGCCCGGGCCAGCCGCTCCCGGCCGTCCTCCGTCCGCGGCTCCCGCTCCAGCGCCTCCTCCAGCGTCAGGTGCATCAGCCGGTGCACCGCGGACTGGAGGAGTTGCCGCTTGCCGGGGAAGTAGTACGAGATGAGACCACGCGCCGAGCCCGCCCGGGAGGCGATGTCCGCGAGGGTCGTGGCCTCGTACCCGCGCTCGTCGACCAGTTCCACGGTCGCCTGCAGGAGCCGCTCGCGGGAGCGCCGCCGAAGCTCTTCATTGACCGATGCGCTACGCGGGGACATGCTGGACTCCTGCGTTGACTGGCTCGCAGCCAATATACTCAGCGCGTCCTGCTGTCGCGCCCTCGTGGCCGGAAGCGGGACTTGCCGTCTGTTCTGGGCGACGCGGGGGATCGTCCAGGACAGGCGGCGTCATCGCCTGCCCTCCATTCTGCTCCCGCCGTCGGGCCCCGGGCCGGTACGCGAGCTCCGTTCCGAGACCGCGCGGTACGTGACGATCGCCACGGCCACACAGGTCCAGCCGAAGAGCCAGCCGCCCACCACGTCGGACGGCCAGTGCACCCCCAGGTACACCCGGGTCCAGCCCACCCCGACGACCGACACCACGGCCACCCCGGCGAGCGTGCCCCAGCCCCGCCGGCCCTCGTGCCAGTGCAGGGCGAGCACCCACAGCAGCAGCCCGCAGGTGACCGTCGCCGTCATGACGTGGCCGGAGGGGAACGCGGAGTAGTTCGCCGAGTCGACCGGATCAGGCCAGACCGGCCGCGGCCGGTCCACCAGCGCCTTCAGCCCCTGCTGGAGGCCGACGGCGAGCAGGCTGGTGCCCGCCACCCACAGCGCGAGCAGCCGCTCGCGCCGCCACCACAGCCAGCCCACGGCGACCGCGGCGAGCGCGCGCATGGCCCACGGGTCCCAGATCCAGTCGGTCAGGATCCGGTTGAGGTGGGTGAACCCGGGCTCGGCGAGCGCGCTGCGGTGCAGGGCCTCCGCGACGTCCCGGTCGAGCGACAGCAGCGGGGACCACCCCACCGCCACCAGGACGAGCAGCAGCACGGCCAGGGCGCCGGAGACGGCGGCGGAGATGCGCATGGGCCCGATCCTGCCCGAAGCCCTTCAGGCGCCGTGCGCCCGACCCCCCGGTGATTCGGGGACCGGGCGCCGGCCGGCGTCCCGGCCGTCGGCCGGGACGAACCCGACCTCCACGTGATCGGCGAGCGGACGGTAGCCCAGGCGCCGGTAGAGCGCGTTGCTCGTCGGGTTCGCCAGGTCGGTGAAGAGCAGCACGTCGGCGGCGCCGGCGGTCCGGGCGGCCCGGCTGACCTCGACGGTCACGGCCCCGCCGTAGCCCCGGGCGCGCCGGGCGGGCGGGGTGTAGACGGGCGAGACCCGGGCCTGCCCCGCGGCGAGCCGCGAGACGCTCGCCATGGCGACGGGCTCGCCGTCCACCTCCCAGAAGTGCAGGCGTCCCTCGGCGACGCGGGCCTCGACGTTCGCCGTGTAGTCGGCGTCGGGGTCCTCGCCGATGTCCCGGGCGAACTCCCGCATCCAGGCGAGCGCGAGCGGGACGTCGTCCGGCCCGGCGACACGCGGGGCGCCCGGTGGCGCGGGGCGCGGCGGAGCGAGCTCGCCGAGCAGGAACAGCCGCATCCGGCGCGCGGTCCGCCAGGCCCGGCCGGTGGCCCGCGCGTACGCCTCGACGGTCCCGCTCTCGCCCCGTACGGAGTTCACCTCGTGGGCCCCCGGGAACGCGGCGGCCAGCGCACCGGCCGCGGCGTCCGGCATCACGCCCAGCAGCAGCGCCCCCGGAGACACCGTCAGACAGGCGCCCCCGCCCGGCCCGTCCCACCAGCCGCGCGGTCCCGGCCGGTCGAGCAGCCCGAGCAGCGTGGTGTTGCGCAGGGACTCCGCGGCCAGAGCGGCGCGGGCGGCGTCGGGGAAGCCGGCGGGTTCCTCGGTGAAATGCCATCGCATGCGCCGATGCTGGTATGACCCCACGGCCGGGGTCCAGCCCTTTTCGGAGCCGCCGCGTCACACGAACCGCTGGTTCCCGCTCCCGTCGGTGGCGGTGCCGCGGGCGGGCCGGGGCGAGAGCGTCAGGGCGTACGCGCGGTGTTCGGTGGGGGTGGTCCCGTAGGTCTCGCGGAACGCCCGGCTGAAGGCGGTGGCGCTGGCGAAGCCCCAGCGGGCCGCGATGGCCCGCACCGGCTGACCGTTCGGTTCCCCGCGCCCGAGGTCCGTCCGGGCGCGCTCCAGCCGGCTTCGGCGGATGTGGGCCGAAAGGGTCAGGGGCTCGTCGGCGAAGAGGTTGTACAGGTGCCGCAGCGACAGGTTGTGCCGGTCGGCGATCAGCTGGGGCGTCAGGTCCGGGTCGCCGAGGTTGTGCTCGATGAAGCGGTGGATCCGCTGGAGCGTCTCCCGTGTACGGGCCGCGGCGGGCGCCTGGCCGGGGTCGCCGAGCTGTCGCGCGAGGAACGCGGTGGCCAGGTCGAGGGCGACCGAGCCCATCCCGCGCAGCTCCTCCGGCCGGCAGTCCGGGCCGTGGGTGAGCAGCGTCCTCAGGAAGTCGGCGAGGATCGCCCCGGACCCCCCGTCCGCGGCGAGGCACTGCGCGAGCAGCCGGTCCAGCCGGTCCGAACGCAGCGCCAGGGCCTCACGGGGAATCTGGAGGACCAGCGACTCGATCTGCCCGCCGGTGCACTCCCCTTCGCTGGGCCGTGAGGTGTCGGTCAGGACGAGGCCCGCCGCGACCACCGACTCGTTGCGCCGCTGGGAGATCCGCAGGGCGCCCTTCGTGATGAGCGCCAGCTGTACGTGCTCGGGATCGCCACGCCGGACGTGAGCCGCCGTACGGCGCGACAGCACCGGCGAGGACGCCACGAAGGACAGTCGCACGACGCCGAGGTCCAGGTACCTCATGCCCGCCCGGAAGTCGGCCGCGTGGCGCGTGCTCAGCGTGATGGGCATGACCTCCGTGGACACCGCCTCGCAGAAGCGGTCGAACCCGCCCTCACCCGCCCCGACGGCTTCCGACGCGAACAGCGACTGCATGCGATCCCCCGCACCTCGACGTAGCGGCGCTCCCACGCTTCACCGGGTCGGTGCATCGCCGTGCCTCACCCGCACCGCGCCTCGCTCATTATCGGGCGCTCTGGGAGCGACCCGCGCGACTGCCCCGCCGTCCCTAGCCCAGCGCCCTCAGCGCCGGTACGAACGCGACCAGGACCGGGAGCACCGGGACCAGCGCCGCCGCGGCCGTCAGGCGCAGGCGGCGGGCCGCGGTCAGGCGGGGGGTGGCGGCGAGGAGGCGGTCGACGCGCTGCGGCAGGCCGGCGTCCGGGCCGGGGCCGGGGCCGAACACCCCGCGGTCCTCGTTGAGTTCGACCAGGGCGAGCGCGACCGTCAGGCGCCCGAAGCGGCGCGAGGCCACGTCGTCCGCCGCCAGCTCCACCAGCCGGTGCATCTCCCCGCGGAAGGCCGCGAAGACCGGCACCCCGGGGAAACCGTCGGCCAGCGCCGTCGAACAGTGCAGCAGCCAGTCGTGCCGCGCCCGGGCGTGTCCCTGCTCGTGCGCGAGGACCGCGTCGAGCTGCCGGCCCTTGAGGCGGCGCAGCGCCCCCGTGGTGATGACCAGCCGGGGCGTCCTGCCGCCGGGCAGCCACCAGGCGTCCGCGCGCTCGCCCTCCAGGATGACCAGGCGCTCGCCACCGGTGGCCTCCTCGCCGGGCACCAGCGGCGCCCGCACGAGGAGTTCGCAGCGGCGCTGCCTGCGGCGGGCCCGCGCGTGGCCGATCTCGCGGCCCAGCATCGCGCCGGTCCACAGCCCGCCGGCCGCGAGCAGCACCGCGAGCACCGCCGACCAGGGGCGGCTGGCGCCGAGCTCGTACGCCTCGATCACGCCGTGCGGGGCGGGGGCGAAGAGCTGGCCGCGCACCGCCTGCCAGGCCGCGGACGCGCTGAAGGTCATCGACAGGGCGAAGCTCAGCAGCACCGCCGCCACCACGCACTGCCACACCCACAGGGCCACCACGGGTTCCCGCTCCGCCCAGTCGGCCCGCGACAGGAGTCGCGGAGCCACGACGGCGGTCAGGACGCCGAGCGCGAGCAGCGCGAGGGAGACCAACATGGCGCCAGCCTATGAGCAGGTACCACGCGGGGGTATGGCCTTGCCGGTCAAGTGACGCACGCCACGTTTACCCGGTTCACCCTCGGGCCCGTGCCCCTTCCTCAGAGGGTGAGGAGCATCGCCAGCATCGCGAGCGCCATCGACAGCCGGCACACCAGGGTCAGGTCCGAGCCGGGCGCCCGGGCCCCGCCCGTCGGCCGCACTTCACCGGCGCCGCCCGTCGCCACCGGCACCAGCCGGGTGCCCGAGCGCAGCACGTACCCGCCGAAGTAGGCGAGCAGCGCACCGGTCAGCACGGGTATGCCCCCGGCGCCCGCCGCCGCGTGCCCCGCGTGCGCCCCCGCGCCCGTCGCGCCGGGGGCCGCCGCCATCGCCAGCGCCATGTAGACCATCGCCAGGGAGCCCACCAGGTGGTGCAGATGGTGTCCACCGCCCCGCACCGCCCCGAGCAGGCCGCCCAGGGCCGCGAGCGCGAACACCCCCACGTACAGCCCGAGCACCCACTCCGGCGGGGCCACCACGGTCGCGGGCAGCGCCATCGCGGCCATCCCGAAGGCCATCACGGCCTCGCTCCCCGCCGCCCGGCGCTCCTCCCCGGAGCTGCGCCGCGCGCGCAGCAGACAGTAAGCGCCGCCGGCCGCGCACAGCACCACGAGCAGCCAGCCGGACAGAGCCGGTCCATGCACGTCGGACCCCCTCCTCGCCGACCGCGAACCCTCCCGACCCCGAGTGCATGCCCGGCCCCCGGAGCGCCTACGCGGGCGCAGAGGCGCACACGGGTGTACGAGGGGGAGTGCGGGGCGCGCGCTAGGCTCGGGGCGATCGCGCACGCCGATCGCCAGCGCCCGAGGGGAGCCCCGCACAGATGGACACCGCCGAGTCCCAGTACACCGGCCGCATCACCTACCGCGACGCCGTGCCGGACGACGTCCCGGCGCTCGTGCCGCTCGTCGAGTCGGCGTACCGGGGCGACTCCAGCCGGGCCGGCTGGACCACCGAGGCGGACATCCTCCAGGGGCAGCGCACCGACGCCGAGGGCGTCGAGGCGGTCATCGCCACTCCGGGCAGCCGGCTGATGGTGGTGGAGCGCGACGGCGCCGTCGTCGCCTGCTGCCAGCTCGAACACCGCGGCGAGGCCGCCTACTTCGGCATGTTCGCGGTCCGCCCGGAGCTCCAGGGCGCGGGCCTCGGCCGGCAGATCATCGCCGAGGCGGAGCGCCGGGTGCGCGAGCTCTGGGACGTGCGCGAGATGCACATGACCGTCATCTCGGTCCGCGAGGAACTGATCGCCTGGTACGAGCGGCGCGGCTACCGCCGCACGGGCCGGATGACCCCCTTCCCGTACGGCGACGAGCGCTTCGGCCTGCCGCAGCGCGACGACCTGCAGTTCGAGCTGCTCGTCAAGGAACTCGGCTGACCCGAAGGCCGCCGCTCACGCGGTGCCGCCGCCCCTGATCTCGGGGCGGTCGGTCGTCACGCCGTCGAGCCGCAGGGCGTGCGCCAGGCGCAGATCGTCCGGGGTGTTCACCACCCACCCCGTCACCCGCAGCCCTTCCGCGTGCGCCCGCTCGACGGTGTCCTGGGTGAGGTGCCGGATGCCGAGCACGAGCGCGCCGGCGCCGACCGCGAGGGCCCGGGCCACCACGTCGGCCTGCCGCCGGTCGGCCACCAGCGCCGTGCGCACCGAGGGGACGAGTGCGCGGACCTCGGCGAGGGCCTCGTCGTGGAAGGAGATCACCTCGACGCGGCCGGTGAGCTCGCGCGCGAGGATCACCCCGGCGAGGGTCCGGGCCGCCGCGACGTCCTTGATCTCCGCCTGGATGGGCGCGCCGATCGCGTCGAGGACCTCCTCGAAGACGGGGACGCGCTCGCCGCCGCCCGCGTCCAGCTCGCGCAGCTCCGCGAGGGTCTTGTCGGCGATCGGACCGGTGCCGTCGGTGGTGCGGTCGACCTCCGCGTCGTGCATGACGACCAGGGCGCCGTCCTTGCTGAGGTGCAGGTCGAGCTCGATGACGTCCAGTCCGGCCCGCTCGGCCCGGACGAAGGAGCGCAGGGTGTTCTCGGGCTCGACGCCCATGACTCCGCGATGGCCGATGGTGAGGAAACTCAAGATCTTCTCGCTTCCGTCGAGGACCGGCCCGGCTCCGCCGTGCCCGGTGCGGTTCGCGCAGCAGCCTAGTGGCCGGTTCCGCAACCGGAAGCGACCCTGCGGGACACCGCATTTCTCGGCCATCCTCCCCGCGCCACAGGAAAAACAGCGGTCTACCCCCGGGTTCGACAGGAGAATTTCCCTTACCCCTCTTGTGGCGGGCAACCGTCGATGGTTACGGTGTCTTGACGCGAGGTTCTCCTGTGGAGGAAGAGGCATGACGGAAATTCTTGTGCAGGACGTGACCGGTGGGGGGATATCCGCCGACGCTCCCGTGGTCGACCACCCTGCCTGGCCGGAGCTCAAGAATGCCGTGGAGGAGCTCCGCCCCTGGCAGAGCGCGGACGGCTCCATCGACTTCCGGGCCGAGGGCGCGCCCGCGCTGGCGCTCGCCGAGCGGACCGTGGAGCGCGTCGTCGCCGCGGTCGAGCAGCTCTCCCCGCTGCTCCCGCACGACGCGGAGTACCACCGCGCGCTCGTCGCCGACCTGCGCAAGTGGGCCCAGGGCGGCTTCGCGGTCCCCGACTTCCTCGACGCGCTGCTGGCCTTCCAGCCGGCCGCCGACCGCGTGGACGGGCTCCAGCACCTCGTGCTGTTCCCGATGTACACGCAGAACGGCAACCCGGACCGCAACTTCGAGGCCGTCGTGCTGCGCATGGTGTGGCCGGAGTGGCTCTCCGAGCTGGAGGCCACCCGCTACGACAACCCGCTGTTCTGCGGCATCACCTTCGAGGACTTCACCGCCGGGTACGACACCAACTCGGCCGTCCTCTTCCCGGAGACCATCGCCGTCCGCGAGGCCCCCGAGCGCTTCAGCTGGGGCGGCATCTTCTGCGACCGCGAGGCCGCCCGCTTCCGCAAGGTCACCGAGGCCGCCGTCGACACCCTGGGCATCGAGCTGCCCGAGGACATCGCCGCCATGGTCGAGGACCAGGACCGCTGCGAGAAGGCCTTCGTCCTGTGGGACATGGTCCACGACCGCACCCACAGCCACGGCGACCTGCCGTTCGACCCCTTCATGATCAAGCAGCGCCAGCCGTTCTGGATGTACGGCCTGGAGGAGCTGCGCTGCGACCTCACCGCCTTCAAGGAGGCCGTGAAGCTGGAGTCCGAGGGCAACGAGCACGGCCGTGACGTGCAGTACGCCGTCCTCTTCGACCGCATGTTCCGCTTCCCGCTCTCCGGCGACCGCAACCGCAACTACGACGGTCTCGGCGGCCAGCTGCTCTTCGCGTACCTGCACAAGCACGACGTGGTGCGCTGGACCGACAACACGCTGAAGATCGACTGGGAGCGGGCCCCCGAGGTCACCAACCAGCTCTGCGGCGAGATCGAGCAGCTCTACCGCGACGGCATCGACCGCCCGAAGCTGGTCCACTGGTTCAAGGCGTACGAGCTGGTCTCCACCTACCTCGCCCCGCACCCCGGCTCCACCTGGGCCAAGGGTCCCGACGCCCTCGACCTGAGCCTCCCGCCGCGCAAGCTGGTCGACGACGTGCTTCCGGACGAGTTTCCGCTCAGCATGTTCTATGAGGCCCTCGCCAAGAAGCTCAAGAGCGTGATCGCCGCGACCAAGGGCATCACCGCCGCGAACGCTTCGGACGCCGACCGGGCCGCCGCGTGAGCGCGGGTACCGAACAGACGGAGGAGGCGGCGCCCATGAACGCCAACGGAAACGGTGGTCCGCTCGACGGCGCCGTCATCGCCGTCGCCGGCGCGGCCGGCCCGGCCGGCCGGGCGACCCTGCTGCGCCTGGCCGAGGCCGGCGCGACCGTGGTCGGCTCCGACGCCGACCCGGCGCGCCTCGCGGAGGCCGTCGACGCCGCCCGCTACGCCCACGGCGGCGCCCGGGTCATCGGCGACACGGTCGACCTGCTCGACCTGGCCGCGACCAAGGAGTGGGCCGAGAAGACCGAGAAGGAGTTCGGCCGGATCGACGGCCTGGTCCACCTGGTCGGCGGCTGGCGCGGCAGCCAGTCCTTCGTCGAGACCGACCTCAAGGACTGGGACTTCCTGGAGAAGCTGCTGGTCCGCACGGTCCAGCACACCTCGCTCGCCTTCCACGACGGACTGCTGCGCAGCGGCGGCCGGGGCCGTTACGCCCTGATCAGCCAGGTCGGCGCGCACAAGCCGGTCGCCAACAACGCCGCGTACAACGCCGGCAAGGCGGCGGCCGAGGCGTGGACCCTGGCCATGGCGGACTCCTTCCGCAAGGCGGGGGGCGACGACGGCGCCCAGGCCGCGGCTGCCATCCTGGTGATCAAGGCACTGGTGCACGACGCCATGCGCGCCGAACGCCCCAATGCGAAGTTCGCGGGCTTCACCGACGTCAAGGACCTGGCCGAGGCCATCGCCGGACTCTGGGACCGGCCCGCGCAGGAAGTGAATGGACAGCGCCTGTGGCTGACCCCCAAGCCGTGACCGCGGCCCTCGGCCCGAAGACCGACGCCCGTCGTCACCACGACCCGTCGGTCCGGGGCTTCGCCAGCGACAACTACGCCGGTGTGCACCCCGAGGTCCTCGCGGCCATCGCCCTCGCCAACGACGGCCACCAGGTCGCCTACGGCGAGGACCAGTACACCGAGCACCTCCAGCGGATCATGCACAGCCACTTCGGCCCCCTGGCCGAGGCGTTCCCGGTCTTCAACGGGACCGGGGCCAACGTGACCGCCCTCCAGGCGCTCACCGACCGCTGGGGCGCCGTGATCTGCGCCGAGTCCGCGCACATCAACGTGGACGAGGGCGGCGCGCCCGAGCGGATGGGCGGCCTCAAGCTGCTCACCGTGGCCACCCCGGACGGCAAGCTCACCCCCGAGCTGATCGACCGGCAGGCCTGGGGCTGGGAGGACGAGCACCGGGCCATGCCCCAGGTCGTCTCGATCACCCAGAACACCGAGCTCGGCACCGTCTATACCGTGGACGAGATCCGGGCCATCGCCGAGCACGCCCACTCCAAGGGCATGAAGGTCCACCTCGACGGCGCCCGCATATCCAACGCGGCCGCCTCGCTGGACGTGCCCATGCGCGCCTTCACCAGCGCGGCGGGCGTGGACGTCATCTCGTACGGCGGCACCAAGAACGGCATGATGTTCGGCGAGGCCGTCGTCGTGCTCAACCCCGACGCCGTCAGCCACATGAAGCACCTGCGCAAGCTGTCCATGCAGCTCGCCTCCAAGATGCGCTTCGTGTCGGTCCAGCTGGAGGCGCTGCTCGCCAAGGACCTGTGGCTGCGCAACGCCCGCCACGCCAACACGATGGCCCAGCGCCTCGCGGCCGGCGTGCGGGGCGTGGACGGGGTCGAGATCCTCTACCCGGTCCAGGCCAACGCGGTCTTCGCGCGGCTGCCGCACGAGGTCAGCAGGCGGCTCCAGGAGCGCTTCCGCTTCTACTTCTGGGACGAGGCGGCCGGCGACGTGCGCTGGATGTGCTCGTTCGACACCTCGGAGGACGACGTGGACGCGTTCCTCCAGGCGCTGAAGGAAGAGATGGGACGCTAGTTCCCCGCGCGCACCGACCGACGGCCGGACGGAAGTCACCGACTTCCGTCCGGCCGTTCCGTCATGGGCCGTCCGCTTCCGGCGGAAGTCCAGTGAAGTGGATTTTCCGGTGTTCTATGCTGAACCACACCCTGAGATACCGGAACACCGAACGGCGGACCATGACCCTGACGCTCACCGTCTCCGACGAGGTACGCACCCTCGTACCCGGCTTCACCCACCTCGCCGTCGAGGCGCGCGGACTCGTCAACGGGCCCAGCGACGAGACCAGTTCGGCCCTGCTCGACGACGCCGCCCGGCGCCTCGCCGAGCGCCTGGACGGACAGGCCCCGGACAAGGACCCGCATGTCGCCGCCTGGCGCGCCGCGTACTCCGCGTTCGGCGCCAAGCCCTCCCGTACCCGCAACTCCGCGGAGGCGCTGGCGAAGCGCGCCCTGGCGGACGGCGGACTGCCCCGGATCAACCGGCTCGTGGACGCGTACAACGCGATCAGCGTGGCCCACCTGATCCCGGTCGGCGGCGAGGACCTGAACAAGATCGAGGGCTCGATGCGGCTCGTCCGGGCCACCGGCGAGGAGGACTTCGTCACCGTCGCGGGCGGCGAGGAGAGCGTCGAGCACCCCGAGCCCGGCGAGGTCATCTGGTGCGACGAGGCGGGCGTCACCTGCCGTCGCTGGAACTGGCGCCAGGGCCCGCGCACCCGCATCGAGGACGACACCACCGACGCGATCTTCCTGCTGGAGTCGCTGGAGCCCATGACGCTCGACGCGCTGCGCGCGGCCGGCGAGGAGCTCGCCGAGGTGCTGCAGAAGGTCAGCCCCGGGGCGCAGATCACGGTCCGCGACCCGGAGTGACGTTTCGCCGCAGGGGCCGGGGCCGCCGCGGGACTACTTCTCGGCGGCCTTGACCTCTTCCGGCGTCGGCGCCGTGCCTCCGAGGTGCGCCGGCACCCACCAGGTGTCGCCGGCGTCCTTGGGGCGCACCGGGTAGGCGCGCTGCGCGGCCTCCAGGAGCTCCTGGACGCGCCCGCGCAGCCGCCGGGTGATCGCACCCGCGTACTGGTCGGCGGGGGCCTCCAGCGGCTCGCCCACGCGGATGGTGATCGGGATGTGGCTGCGCTTGAAGTTCCGCGGCCGGCCCTTGGTCCACACCCGCTGGGTGCCCCACAGCGCGACCGGGATCAGCGGGACGCCCGCCTCCTGCGCGAGGCGCGCGGCACCGGACTTGAAGCTCTTCAGCGTGAACGACTGCGAGATGGTCGCCTCGGGGAAGACGCCGACGAGCTCGCCCGCGCGCAGCGAGCGCAGCGCGTGCTCGTAGGCGTGCTCGCCCTGGGCGCGGTCCACCGGGATGTGCTTCATCGCGCGCATCAGCGGGCCGGAGACCTTGTGCCGGAACACCGACTCCTTCGCCATGAAGCGCACCAGACGCTTCTGGGGCAGTGCGGCCAGACCGGTGAAGATGAAGTCCAGATAGCTGATGTGGTTGCTCACGATGACCGCCCCGCCCTCGCGGGGGATGTGCTGCGAACCCTGAGTGTCGATCTTCAGGTCGAGCGCCTTGAACAGGGTGAGGGCGGCGCCGATGACCGGCCGATAGACGAGCTCTGCCATCTGGGACGAACCCCTTCGTCAGTGCCTGGGGAGGGTTCTCCCGGCGAAGTTACGCGGCCGTAGGTTTTCGGCTTTGGGCAGATCGTGCCCCATGTGGGCCCCCGTGACCAGTCCAGGCGGCTTCGTACGGGGAGATTCTCGTCACTCGGGGTACTCGTGGCGGGAATCGTTCGCTCACGTGCGACGCTGCACCGGACAGGGACCACAGGAGGAGCAGCGGGATGAGCGAGTTCGTGGGCGCCGAGAGGCTCGGCGCCGAGCTGGGGGAGCGGGCCACCCTGGTGCAGTTCTCCACCGCCTTCTGCCAGCCCTGCCGGGCCACCCGCCGCACGCTCGCCGAGGTGGCCGCCATGGTCGACGGCGTCGGCCACGTCGAGATCGACGCCGAGGAGCGCCTCGACCTCGTACGGGAGCTGGGGATCGTCCGTACGCCCACGGTGCTGGTCCTCGACCGGACCGGGCGGATCGTGCGCAGGGCCGCCGGGCAGCCCCGCCGCGCCGACGTCATCGCCGCGCTCGGACAGGCGGTCTGACGCGGTGCGCGGCACGGTCCCTGACGCGGTGACACATCTCCCACATCCCGGTACGCACTTGACTGCACGCGGCAACGATCGTCAGTCTGGCGTAGTGCCCCCAGAACTCCTTCTCTACGGGCGGGCCCACGTGGACCTGGCCCGCAACGCGAGTGCGCGCTGTCCGGGTGTCTGACCGACCCGAGACTCCCCACACGCCGCCCTCGCAGAAGGACAATTCCATGACGGTCTCGCCCGAGCTCCGCACGCTCCCGACGATTTCCGCCCTCGGCGCACCCCGACAGGCCGCTCCCGACCTGCTCCGTTCCGTCTTCCGGCAGCACGCCGCCGGTGTCGCGGTCATCACCGCGCACGGCGAGCACCCGGTCGGCTTCACGGCGACCTCGCTCAACTCCGTCGCCGCCGAACCCCCGCTGATCTCCTTCGGCGTGGGCACCGGCTCCTCCAGCTGGCCCGTGGTGGCCGAGGCCGAGCACATCGGCGTCCACATACTCGGCGAGCACCAGCGGGAGCTGGCCGCCACCTTCGCCCGCAGCGGCGCCGACCGCTTCGGCGCTCCCACCCGGTGGAGCCCCGGCCCCGAGGGCGTCCCCGTGCTCGACGGCGTCCTGGCCTGGCTGGTGTGCCGCGTGGTGGCCCGGGTCCCGGCCGGCGACCACCGGATCGTGATAGCCGAGGTCGTCGCCGGCGACCCGGACGGCGTGGGCCGACCGCTCCTCTACCACCAGGGTCGCTTCAACGCGCTGCGCGACTGAGAGTTCCCCCGGGGCCGGCTCCGGGCGCGTTGGCAAGGTCACACCGCTGAGCGCTTGCTTACTCGTAACGAACTGGGTGTACTGGCGAGTAATATACCGGTCGGGGCGTCCGCCGCCCCGACCGGAAACCAGCCCTTCAGGCGCCTATGCTGCGAGCAACAAGGCAGCCCGTTATGACGATGCAGTAGGAGAGCCGGCGTGAGCTTGAGGATCGTTGTCTGTGTGAAGTACGTGCCGGACGCCACCGGCGACCGGAAGTTCGCGGACGACCTGACCGTCGACCGTGACGACGTCGACGGCCTGCTGTCCGAGCTGGACGAGTACGCGGTGGAGCAGGCGCTCCAGATCGCGGACGAGGCCGACGACGCCGAGGTCACCGTGCTGACCGTCGGCCCCGAGGACGCCAAGGACGCGCTGCGCAAGGCGCTCTCCATGGGCGCCGACAAGGCCGTCCACGTCGAGGACGACGACCTGCACGGCACCGACGTCATGGGCACCTCGCTGGTGCTCGCCAAGGCGATCGAGAAGACCGGCTACGACCTCGTCATCGCCGGCATGGCCTCCACCGACGGCACCATGGGCGTCCTCCCCGCCATCCTCGCCGAGCGCCTGGGCGTCCCGCAGGTCACCCTGCTCTCCGAGGTCTCCGTCGAGGACGGCACCGTCAAGGGCCGCCGTGACGGCGACACCGCCTCCGAGCAGCTGGAGGCCTCCCTGCCGGCCGTCGTCTCCGTGACCGACCAGTCGGGCGAGGCGCGCTACCCGTCCTTCAAGGGCATCATGGCCGCCAAGAAGAAGCCGGTGGAGTCCCTGGACCTGTCCGACCTCGACATCGAGGCGGACGAGGTCGGCCTGGAGGGCTCCTGGACCAAGGTCGACTCGGCCGCCGAGCGTCCGGCGCGCACCGCGGGCACGATCGTCAAGGACGAGGGCGAGGGCGGCAAGCAGCTCGCCGCGTTCCTCGCGGAGCAGAAGTTCATCTGATCCGCAGTCCGCGGGCCGGGGTTCCGGCCCCGGACCCGCGCGTCCCGCGCCGCCCCTCAGGCCGTCCCGTTTCTTCCGCAGGAGATTGAAGTCCCATGGCTGAGATTCTCGTCTACGTCGACCACGTCGACGGAGCCGTCCGCAAGCCCACCCTGGAGCTGCTCACCCTCGCCCGCCGCCTCGGCGAGCCCGTCGCCGTCGCCCTGGGCAACGGCGCCGCCGACACCGCCGCGGCCCTCGCCGAGCACGGTGCCACCCGCGTCCTGACCGCCGACGCCCCCGAGTTCGGCGACTACCTCGTCGTCCCCAAGGTCGACGCCCTCCAGGCCGCGTACGAGGCCGTCTCCCCGGCCGCCGTGCTCGTCCCGTCCTCCGCCGAGGGCAAGGAGATCGCCGCCCGCCTCGCGGTGCGCATCGGCTCCGGCATCATCACCGACGCCGTCGACCTGGAGGCCGGTGACGAGGGTCCGGTCGCGACGCAGTCCGCGTTCGCCGCCTCCTTCTCCACCAAGTCCCGCGTCTCCAAGGGCACCCCGGTCATCACGGTCAAGCCGAACTCGGCCGCCGTCGAGGCCGCTCCGGCCGCCGGCGCCGTCGAGGCGCTCGCCGTCTCCTTCTCGGCGCAGGCCACCGGAACCAAGGTCGTCGCCCGCACCCCGCGCGAGTCGACCGGCCGCCCGGAGCTGACCGAGGCCGCGATCGTGGTCTCCGGCGGCCGCGGCGTCAACGGCGCCGAGAACTTCGCGATCATCGAGGCGCTCGCCGACTCCCTCGGTGCCGCCGTCGGCGCCTCCCGCGCCGCCGTCGACGCCGGCTGGTACCCGCACTCCAACCAGGTCGGCCAGACCGGCAAGTCGGTCTCGCCGCAGCTGTACATCGCCTCCGGCATCTCCGGTGCGATCCAGCACCGCGCGGGTATGCAGACCTCGAAGACCATCGTGGCCATCAACAAGGACGCCGAGGCCCCGATCTTCGAGCTGGTCGACTACGGCGTCGTCGGCGACCTGTTCGACGTCGTGCCGCAGCTGACGGACGAGGTCAAGGCCCGCAAGGGCTGAGACTCGGAGTCGGCCCCCAAGGGCTGACCTGCGGTTCTTCTACGGTCCGGGGGCCGCGTGGTGATCTTCACCGCGCGGCCCCCGGTCGTTTCGGACAGCCATTGACGTGAGTCCCGGCAGGCCATTAACTTCGCTATACGGATTGTTGATTCCGTGAAGCGGAAAACAGGAGGATGTGGGATGGGTCAGCAGGAGAAGGTGTCGACGAGCCTCGCCGGCGCGGTCAGCGAGGAGATCAGCGCCTCCCTCACCGCCGTGGACGCCGAGCTCGACCGGCGCTACCCGGGAGACCCCGGCACCCGCCAGCCCGTCCACACCGTCTACGTGCCCGGCAACCTCTTCGACGCCGGAACCATCCGCTCCTGGGGCGACCAGGCCCTCGCCGCCCTCGACGAGCACGCCCCCGATGCCGCCACCTTCGCCGGCGTCCTCGGCCTCTCCGACGACCTCGCCGAGGACGTCTACGGCCGCGTCCGCGCCAAGCTGGAGCGCGAGCCCATCGAGGACCTCCGCGTCGACTTCGAGGACGGCTACGGGGGCGCGGACGAGGATCACGACGCCGCCCGCGCCGCGCGGATCATCACCGAGGCCTACGCGGACCTCAGCGCCGCCCCGTACATGGGCATCCGGATGAAGTGCATGGAGGCCGCCGTACGCGACCGCGGCATCCGCACCACCGACGTCTTCCTCACCGGCCTCATGGAGAACGGCGGCCTGCCCGACGGGCTCGTCCTCACCCTCCCCAAGGTCACCTACCCCGAGCAGGTCACCGCCTTCGTCCGGCTCCTCGAAGCCTTCGAGAAGGCCCACGGCCTCGACGCCGGCCGGCTCGGCTTCGAGATCCAGATCGAGACCAGCCAGTCCATCCTCGCCGCCGACGGCACCGCCGCCGTCGCCCGCATGATCGACGCCGCCGAGGGCCGCGCCACCGGCCTCCACTACGGCACCTTCGACTACAGCGCCTGCCTCGGCGTCTCCGCCGCCTACCAGGCCAGCGACCACCCCGCCGCCGACCACGCCAAGGCGATCATGCAGGTCGCCGCCGCCGGCACCGGCGTACGCGTCTCCGACGGCTCCACCAACGTCCTCCCCGTCGGCTCCACCGCCCACGTCCACGAGGCGTGGAAGCTGCACTACGGGCTCACCCGACGGGCCCTCGCCCGCGCCTACTACCAGGGCTGGGACATGCACCCGGGGCACATCCCCACCCGCTACGCCGCCGTCTTCGCCTTCTATCGCGAGGGCTTCCAGGCCGCCGCCAAGCGCCTCTCCGCCTACGCCAACCACGCCGGCGGCGACGTCATGGACGAGCCCGCCACCGCCAAGGCCCTCAGCTCCTACCTGCTGCGCGGCATCGACTGCGGTGCCCTCGACACCGCCGAGGTCGACGCCCTCACCGGCCTCACCCGCGCCGACCTGGACCGTTTCTCGGCCCCGCGCCGCGGCGATCTCACCGCTCAGGCGCAGTAAACGTCACTTTCCCGCCAACTGCCCCGTACCCTGTATGAGTTCACAAGATCGACAGGGAACGGGGCAGCGGTGTCATCGGGGGAGAACGAGCGGCTCGCGGGCCGCTACAGAATCGTGCGCAGACTCGGCCGCGGCGGCATGGGCGTCGTCTGGCAGGCCGTCGACGAAGTCCTCGGCCGCGACGTGGCCGTCAAGGAACTGCGCACCTACACGGACACCGCGGCGCCCGAACTCGACGCCATGCGCCTGCGCATGCAGCGCGAAGCCCGCGCCGCCGCCCGGGTCCGGCACGCCGGAGTGGTCGCCGTCCACGACGTCACCGAGCACGAGGGCCGGCCGGTCATCGTCATGGAACTCGTCGACGGCCCCTCCCTCGACGACGTCCTCGCCGCCGACGGCCCCCTCGACCCCGTCGAGGCCGCCCGCATCGGCGCCCGCGTCCTGGAGGCGCTCGCCGCCGCGCACGAGGCCGGCGTCCTGCACCGCGACGTCAAGCCGGGCAACATCCTGCTCGACCGCTCCGGCCGGGTCCTCCTCACCGACTTCGGCATCGCCACCATCGAGGACCCCGGCGACGGCTCCGCCGCCCGCCTCACCCGCAGCGGCGAGATCGTCGGCTCCCTCGACTACCTCTCCCCGGAACGCGCCCGCGGCGCCGCCCCCGGACCCGCCGCCGACGTGTGGGCGCTCGGCGCCACCCTGTACGCGGCGGTCGAAGGGGCCGTGCCCTTCCGGCGCACCTCCACCTGGTCCACCCTCGCCGCCATCGTCACCGACCCCCTCCCGGACCCCGTCCGCTCCGGGGTCCTGACGCCCGTGCTCCTGCGGCTGCTGTGCAAGGACCCGGACGGGCGGCCGTCGGCTCGGGAAGCTGCGGGGATGCTGGCGGGGGTTGTGGCGGGGGCGGAGGGCTCCGTTGGTGTCGGTGCTGGTGTGGGTGCGCATGTGCCCGTTGCAGCGCCTCTTCCTGTCGCCGAGCCCCTGGGCACCTTCGGGCCGCCCGAAGTGCCTGCCCCGCCGGGGCCGCGTCGTGAGAAGCGTCGGGCCCGGGGAGTCGTCGCCGCTGCCGTGGCCGGGGTGGTGCTCATCGGTGGTGGGGTCACGTACAGCTTGATCGACCGGTCCCCGGCTGGTGATGCTGTGGTGGCCGGTGGGCAGTCGTCCCAGGAGGAGACCGGGGAGCCCGGGCGGGTGCTGGACGGGCGCGCCGACGCGCCGCGGAGCAGTGGGTCCGCCGGCGCGGCCACGCGTACGCCCGGGGCGGGCGAGAGCGCCACGCCCGGCGGAGGGGGCTCCGCCACCGTCGACGTACCTCCCGGGGAGAGCGGCGCCGCGTCGCCCGGCGCCACCGCGGCGCCCACCCCGGGCAAGAAGGGTGGTGGCGGCTCGGCCGCGACGGGCGGGGCCGAGCCGACCACCGTCGCCCCGACCACCGCCCCGCCGCCGGTCGCCTCCGGGTGCACCGCGTCCGGGTCCTCCGCCACCTGCCAGGTGGTGCGGACGGCCACGAGCAAGCGGTACGACGGGGGTGAGATGGGGACCGTGGGCGCGGGGCCGCAGGAGTTCTTCTGCCAGGTGGATCTCGATCACAGCGAGACCTACGGGGGGCGTAGCAGCCGCTGGTGGGCCCGGACCGACGACGACAGCGGCAACACCAACGTCTACGTCAGCGTGCTGCACCTGAGGGGCGGGTCGGGTGGCGGGCCCGTCGAGGGGCTGCGGGTCTGCTAGGTGCCTCCGCGGGGGCCGGTGCCTCCGCGGGGGTAGGGGGTGTCCGGACTGCGACCTTCACTTCGCTGCGCTCGTTACGGGCGCCGCCACGTCCGGACACCCCCTACCCCCGCTCCGGCACCGGCCCCCTCCCGTCCGTCTGTCAGCTGTGCGTCGGTGGGGGGATCTCGCCGGAGCCGCGGGGGATCAGGGTGGTTGCCAGGATCGTGGTGGTGGGGGGCTCCTGGATGCCGTCCAGGCGGCGGAAGAGGCGTTCCGCGGCCGTGCGGCCCAGGGCCGCCGCGTCCTGGGCGATGACGGTGATGCCGAGGAGGTCGGCCAGCTCGATGTCGTCGAAGCCGACCAGGGCGACCGGGGTCTCGCGTGCCGCGAGGGTACGGACGGCCGTCACCGTCACCCGGTTGTTGCCGGCGAACAGGGCCGTGACCGGGGCCGGGCCGGACAGCATCGCCTCCGCCGCCCGGGCGACCCGGTCCGGTTCGGTCGGGCCGAGGGAGATCCACTCCTCGGCCGGCTCCAGGCCCGCGTCCTCCATGGCCGCCCGGTAGCCGCGCAGGCGTTCCGCGGCCGTGTGGATGCGGGGGCGGTCGCCGATGAAGCCGATCCTGCGGTGGCCGTGGGCGATCAGGTGGGCCACGCCCTCGCGGGCGCCGCCGTAGCTGTCGGAGAGGACGGCGTCCGCGTCGATGCGTCCCGCCGGGCGGTCGACGAAGACGGTGGCGACGCCCGCCTGGATCTCCGGCTCCAGGTAGCGGTGGTCGGAGCCCGCCGGGATGACGATGAGTCCGTCGACGCGCCGCGCGCACAGCGCGAGCGCCAGCTCCTGCTCGCGGTCCGGGTCCTCCGCGCTGGAGCCGTTGATGAGCAGCGCCCCGTGGGCTCGGGCGACCTCCTCGACGGCGCGGCTGAGGGGGCCGTAGAACGGGTCCGCCAGGTCCTCCAGGACCAGGCCCACGGAAGCCGTACGCCCCTTGCGCAGCACCCGCGCGCTGTCGTTGCGGCGGAAGCCGAGGGAGTCGATGGCCTCCTGGACGCGCCGTTCGGTGTCGGGCGTGACGCCGGGTTCGCCGTTGACGACGCGGGAGACGGTCTTCAGGCCGACGCCCGCGCGGGCGGCGACGTCCTTCATCGTGGGCCGATTGCCGTAGCGGTGCTCGGGGCGGCGGGCGGTGTCGGCCACGGTGTGCGGTGCCTCCGGTGTCGGTTTCGATCTCGTCGCTGTCGAGCATAGGGCCTGGACAACGTTGTCAGAGGTGGGGAGACTGTAGATCGCACCCACCGCCCCACGGAGATCCGGAGCCCATGAGCACTGACCTCGTCGTCGCCCTCGACATCGGCGGTACCAAGATCGCCGGTGCGCTGGTCGACGGAGCCGGCCGGATCCTCGTACGGGCGCAGCGGCCCACGCCCGCGCGGGAGGACGGCGAGACGGTCGTGCGCGCGGTCGAGGCCGTGCTCGACGAGCTGGCCCGCTCCCCGCTCTGGGACGCGGCCGGTGCCGTCGGCATCGGCAGCGCGGGGCCCGTCGACGCCTGCGCGGGTACGGTCAGCCCGGTCAACGTGCCCGGGTGGCGCGACTTCCCCCTGGTCGAGCGGGTCCACCGGGCGACCGGCGGACGCCCCGTCACGCTGGTGGGCGACGGCGTCGCCATGACGGCCGCCGAGCACTGGATGGGCGCCGCGCGCGGCCATGACAACGCGCTGTGCCTCGTCGTCTCGACCGGCGTGGGAGGCGGGCTCGTCCTGAACGGGCGGGTCCATCCCGGCCCCACCGGCAACGCCGGGCACATCGGCCACATCAGCGTCGACCTCGACGGCGACCCGTGCGCCTGCGGCGGGCGCGGCTGTGTCGAACGGATCGCCAGCGGCCCGCACATCGCCCGCCGCGCCCTGGCCGCCGGCTGGCGCCCCGGGCCCGACGGCGACTCCTCCGCCGCCGCGGTGGCCGCCGCCGCCCGCACCGGTGACCCCGTGGCCGTCGCCTCCTTCGAACGGGCCGCGCAGGCCCTCGCGGCCGGCATCGCCGCCACCGCCAGCCTGGTCGAGATCGACATCGCCGTCGTCGGCGGGGGAGTGGCGGGCGCGGGCGAGGTCCTGTTCGCTCCGCTCCGCCGCAGCCTTCGGTCCTACGCCACGCTCTCGTTCGTGGCGGGCCTCGCCGTCGTCCCCGCGCTCACCGGGACCGACGCCGGACTCCTCGGGGCGGCGGCGGCCGTGCCCCGGGCCGGGGAGGGCCTGCCGCCGTCCTGACAGGCGGCCCCCGGCCCGTACCGCGGCCCTCACGGGGGGTTTCCGTGGCAGGGTGGTGCGGGCAAGCCTCAGGGGGCATACGAAGAGGGGGAACCGTGATCGTCTGGATCAACGGCGCGTTCGGCGCGGGGAAGACCAGCACCGCGCGCGAGCTGGTCGATCTGATCCCGAACAGCACCCTGTACGACCCGGAGCTCGTCGGCGGCGGTCTGAGCCTGCTGCTTCCACAGAAGCGCCTCGCGGAGGTCGACGACTTCCAGGACCTGCCGATCTGGCGCCGCCTCGTCGTGGACACCGCCGCCGCGCTGCTCGCCGAGGTCGGCGGGGTGCTCGTGGTCCCCATGACCCTGCTGCGGCAGGAGTACCGGGACGAGATCTTCGGCGCGCTCGCCGCCCGCAGGATCGAGGTCCGGCACGTCGTGCTCACCCCGGACGAAACGATCCTGCGCGAGCGGATAGACACCCGTCGCCAGCATCCCGACGACCCCGAGGCCGAGGACCGGGCCCGCCGTTGGTGTCACCGGCACGTCGAGCCGTACCGTGCCGCCCTCGACGGCTGGCTCGGCGACGACGCCTACGCCGTCGACAACGGCGGGCGCACCGCGGCGGAGGTCGCGCGGGCCGTCGCCGACGCCGTCGCCGCGGGGCTCGCCGCCCCCTGCGGCATCGTGCAGACCCCCGAGCCCACCGGCGAGACCGTCGCCGCGGGCGTCCTGCTCTTCGACGAGCAGGATCGTTTCCTCCTCGTCGATCCCACCTACAAGCCCGGCTGGGAGTTCCCCGGCGGCGTCGTCGAACCCGGCGAGGCGCCCGCCCGGGCCGGCATGCGCGAGGTAGCCGAGGAGATCGGCATCGAACTCGACGCCGTACCGCGCCTGTTGCTCGTCGACTGGGAGCGCCCCCAACCGCCCGGATTCGGCGGCCTGCGGTTCCTCTTCGACGGCGGCCGGCTGCCGGCCGCCGAGGCCGACCGGCTCCTCCTCCCCGGTGCCGAGCTCCGCGCCTGGCGGTTCGTCACCGAGGAGGAGGCGGCCGACCTGCTGCCCCCGGTCCGCTACCGCCGCCTCCGCTGGGCCCTGCGCGCCCGGGAACGCGGCACCGTCCTCAACCTCGAAGCCGGGGACCCGGTCGGCTGAGGGGCCGCCTCCCGTCGAGCGGCCACCCCGGACCCGGCCCCGGCCTAACGCCGGCCGAAGCGGGCGGCGATCCGTTCCGCCACGAAGCGGAACTCCTCCGGCATCTCCGGTGCCGCGGGCTGCTCCACCAGCGCGATCTCCACGTCCTCGCGCAGCAGGCGCAGTACGGGGCCCTCCACCTCGACGCGCACCTCGTGCCACGGGTGCGCCCACACCAGGTCCTCGCCCTTCCAGAACTGCAGGTGCCGGGTCGTGGTGTGCAACTGGTACGGCGCGTTCTCCGGCGATACCATCCCGCTCCGCGGCGGCGCGGGGTAGGGCCACACCCCGTACACGTTCAGGACGGTCTCGTTCGGCTCCAGCGAGTCCTTCTGCGCCCGGTCCTCGCGCCCGTACCGCACCCCCACCAGGATGCCGACCGTGACGCCCAGGGCCGTGAAGGGGCCCACGATCCACCAGGGGAATCCCGTGTCGAGGCCCTGGACCGTCGCGCCCGCGCCGCCGATCACGCCGCCGATCGCCCCACCGCTGATCCCCGCCCGGCGCAGCCGCCGGGCGCGTACCGCCCCGGCGTCCGCGGCCATGTCGGCACCGGCCTCCACCATGTGTCCCCCCGTACCCTGTCGTCCGCCCCGTCGCGGGGCGGGCCGGGGGAGAGGACGGCGGCCGGGGCGCGGTCGGTTCCCGCCCGGCCGGGCCCCTCAGACGGCTGCCTTCCTGAGCTGTTCGGCCGTGTCCTCCGTCACCGGGTCGCCGTGGCCGCAGCACAGCACCGACGGCGCCAGCTCCGCCAGCCGCCGCATCGACTCCCGTGCCCGCTCCCGGTCCACGTGGAAGACGCCGAAGGTCACGCCCTGGACCGTGGCCACCGTGTCCCCGGTGAACAGCACGCCGTGCCGGGGGAGATGGACCGCGAGGGAACCAGGGGTGTGGCCCGGGGTGTGCAGCACCACCGCGCCGTCGCCGAAGCCCAGCTCCTCGCCGTCGGCGACCTCCCGGTCCACCCGGGTGGGCGGGGCCTCCGGGACGGTCAGCCCGTGCGCGTACAGGGGCAGCTCCCAGTCGAGCAGATCCGGCTCAGGGACCGGCAGTTCACCCCGGATCACGGGCGCGTCCAGCGCGTGCGCCAGGATCTCCGCGCCGAAGCGGTCGGCCAGCTCCTGGGCCGCGCCCACATGGTCGCGGTGGCAGTGGGTGAGCACGATCCGGCGGATCCGGGCCGGGTCGAGGCCCGCGCCGCGCAGCGCCCCCTCGATGTCGTCCGCCGCGCCCACCCATCCGGCGTCGACGAGGGTCAGTTCGCTGCCGTCCCGCCACACGTACGCCTGGCCGATGGGCAGGCGCAGCATGTGCAGCCGGGGGGTGAGTTCGACGAGCTCGACGAGTTCGACGAGCCGGGCGTCGTGGTCGCCCTCGGGGTGCGTGTGGTGCGTGTGGTCGGTGTGGTCTGGGTGCTCTTCGCTCATACGGCGAACGTACGTAAGGAAGTACGTCCGCCGTATGTGTGTACGCTCTGGGCGAGTTACGCCCAGAGCGTCATGCCGTTCCCCGACGTGGGGATCAAGCCCGCTTGGAGGCCGCGTAGTTCAGCAGGAAGTGCGCCTCGGCCACCGACAGGCGCTCCAGCTCCTGCGGGGACACGGACTCGTTCACCGCGTGGATCTGCGCCTCCGGCTCGCTCAGGCCGATCAGCAGGATCTCCGACTCCGGGTACAGCGCGGCCAGCGTGTTGCACAGCGGGATGGAGCCGCCCATGCCGGCCGCCTGCATCTCCTCGCCCGGGTACGCGATCCGCATCGCCTCCGCCATCGAGGTGTACGCCGGGCTCGACGTGTCGGCCTGGAACGGCTGGCCCTGGCCGACCTGCTCCATGCTCACCCGGGCGTTCCACGGGGTGTGCTTCTCGATGTGCGCGAACAGCAGCTCGGTCGCCTTCGCGGCGTCCTGGCCCGGCGGGACCCGCAGGCTGAGCTGCGCGCGGGCGGTCGAGGGGATCGACGGCGTGGCACCGGCCACGGGGTGCGCGTCGATGCCGATGACGGTCACGGCGGGCCGCGCCCAGATCCGGTCGGCGACGGTGCCGACGCCCGGCAGCGCCACGCCGTCCAGCACCTTGGCGTCCTTGCGGAAGTCGGCCTCCGGGTACTGCAGGCCCTCCCACACCGCGTCCGCCGGCAGCCCGTCGATCACGGTCGCACCGGTCTCGTCGCGCAGCGAGTCCATGACGCGGATCAGCGCGGCGAGCGCGTCCGGCGCGGCACCGCCGAACTGGCCCGAGTGCAGGTTGCCCTGGAGCGTGTCGATGGTGACCCGGATCATCGTCATGCCGCGCAGCGTCGCCGTCACCGTCGGCAGACCGACCCGGAAGTTGCCCGCGTCGCCGATGACGATCGCGTCGGAGGCCAGCAGCTCCGGGTGCGCCTCCGCGTAGCGCTCCAGGCCGCCGGTGCCCTGCTCCTCCGAACCCTCCACGATCATCTTGACCGTGACCGGGACGCCGCCGTTCGCCTTCAGGGCGCGCAGCGCCAGCAGGTGCATGATGAAGCCGCCCTTGCAGTCGGCCGCGCCACGCCCGTACCACCGTCCGTCCGCCCGCTCGGTCAGCTCGAACGGCGGGGTCACCCAGGCGGACTCGACCAGCATCGGCTGCACGTCGTAGTGCGCGTAGAGGAGGACGGTCGGGGCGCCGGCCGGGCCGGGCAGCACGCCGTACACGGACTGGGAGCCGTCCGGGGTGTCGAGCAGCGCCACCTCCTGGAAGCCCTCGGTGCGCAGCGCGTCCGCCACCCAGTTCGCGGCGGCCTCGCACTCGCTGCGCGGGGCGACGGCCTCGTCCGCGACCGACTGGAAGGCCACCAGCTCCGTCAGCTCCGCCTTGGCGCGGGGCATCAGGGACGCAATGGTCTCGGCGATCGGATTCGCGGTCATGGGCACGCTCCTGGTGGGTGCGACGTTGTGACGTTGTGGGCGCGTTCGGCGTGTATCGGTTGTACGACGAACGCATGGCCGATCCTACGGCGCGGGTCGGCACGGGGCGGCGCGGTCCCGCCCGGCTACCGGGCCGTAGGATGCGTACAGAGCAGGAACCACCGGTCGGATCAGGAGCAGAAGCACATCGTGAGCAGCGAGAACGCAGACGCCGGAGCGGCGGAGTCCGGCGTGGCCGGAGCGGGGTCGGTGGGTCCGGACGGGGGTCCGCCCATGGTCTGGGACGTGGTCGTGGTGGGTGCCGGACCCGCGGGAGCCTCCGCGGCGTACGCGGCGGCCGTCGCGGGCCGCCGGGTGCTGCTCCTGGAGAAGGCCGAGCTCCCCCGCTACAAGACCTGTGGCGGAGGCATCATCGGGCCCTCGCGCGACGCGCTGCCGCCCGGCTTCGAACTGCCCCTGCAGGACCGGGTCAAGGCCGTCACCTTCTCGCACAACGGGCGCTTCACCCGCACCCGCCGTTCGCGCCGCATGCTGTTCGGGCTGATCAACCGGCCCGAGTTCGACGCCCAGCTCGTCGAGCACGCGCAGAAGGCGGGCGCCGAGCTGCGCACCGGAGCCACCGTCAGCCGCGTCGAGCAGCACGGGCAGTCCGTGCCGGACCGCCGCACGGTCGCCGTCGTCCTCGCCGACGGCGAGACCGTGCTGGCCCGTGCCGTCGTCGGCGCCGACGGAAGCGCCAGCCGGATAGGGGCGCACGTCGGTGTGAAGCTGGGGCAGGTCGACCTGGGCCTGGAGTCCGAGATCCCCGTCCCGCCGTCGGTGGCCGAGGACTGGAAGGGGCGGGTCCTCATCGACTGGGGCCCCCTGCCGGGCAGTTACGGCTGGGTGTTCCCGAAGGGCGACACGCTGACCGTCGGCGTCATCTCGGCACGCGGCGAGGGTGCCGCGACCAAGCGCTATCTGGAGGACTTCGTCGCCCGGCTGGGCCTCGCCGGCTTCGAACCGGCCGTCTCCTCCGGTCATCTGACCCGCTGCCGCACGGACGACTCGCCGCTCTCCCGCGGCCGGGTCCTGGTCTGCGGCGACGCGGCCGGTCTCCTCGAACCGTGGACCCGCGAGGGCATCTCCTTCGCGCTGCGCTCGGGCCGGCTCGCCGGCGAGTGGGCCGTCCGCGTCGCCGAGGCGGGCGACGCGGTGGACGCGCGGCGGCAGGCGCTGAACTACGCCTTCGCCATCAAGGCCGGCCTCGGCGTCGAGATGGCCGTGGGCCGCCGGATGCTGGCGCTGTTCGAGCGGCGCCCGGGTCTGCTGCACGCGACGATAACGGGACTGCGCCCGGCGTGGAACGCGTTCGCCGACATCACGCGCGGCTCGGCCACCTTGGGCGGCCTGGTCCGCGGCAACGGTCTCGCGCGCCGCGGGCTCGACCTGCTGGACCGGCGCATGGACACCGAGTCGGGTGTGGGTCCGGCGGGCCGTGGTGTCGCCGCCCGCAAGGACGAGGAGGCCGCGCACGAGGAGACGGCGGAGGGTCCCGCTCCGGCCGCCGAGGCGGAGCCGGGCGAGCGGGGTGCCTCGGACGGCACCCAGGTGCCCGGGGTCTCCTGAGGCGCGGGCGCGGGACGGACGTCCGGGTCCGGTCCTGACGGACAGGGGCCGACGGCGTCCGAGGGCGGTACGAAGACGGTACGAGGGCGGTGCGGAGAGATCCGTGCCGCCCTCACTTCGTGACGGTGATGCGGAAGACGGGGTGGTCGGGGGCGGCGGCGGCCAGCTCCGCGTCCGTGGACCGCGCGGTCACGCCCTGGAAGTACTGGTTGACCTCCCAGCCCCAGCGCTGGAGGTAGCCGCGCAGCACCTCGGGCTTCTCGGCGTCCGGCACCTCGACGGCGGTGAAGTGGCGCACCTTGCGGCCCACCCGCAGTTCGCCGCCGCCGGCCGCCCGCATGTTGCGTACCCACTGGGAGTGGCCGCGCGCCGAGACCAGGTACCGGGTGCCCCCGTGCTCGTACGGGTTCACCGGGATGCGCTGCATCCGGCCGCTCTTGCGGCCCCGCACGGAGAGCTCGGCCGAACCGAGGAGGCTGACGCCGTGGCGGGCGAGCCAGCCGACGATGCCGTTGAAGCGGATGGCGAGGGGGCTTCCCTGGAGGTAGTACGGCTGGGGCTGGTGCTGCGAGGTCGACATCGGAGGCTCCTGGGGAGTGTTGTTGCGGGATCTGCGGGATCTGCGGGATCTGCGGGATCTGCGGGATCTGCGGGATCTGCGGGATCTATGGGATCTACTGGATCTGCGAGGTTTGGAGCGATGCTCCGTTTCGTGAGCACTGCTCTCGCTTGACATCAGTGTGCACGGATCGGCGCTCCAAAGCAAGAGCACCGCTCTCGTTTCGGTGCGGTGCTCCGAAACATGGCACACTGCTCTCCATGACCCCCGTTCAAGGAGCCCGCGCCCGCGCCCGCATCGAGATCACCGCGGCCATCAAGGACGAGGCCCGCACCCAGCTCGCCGCCGAGGGCGCCGCCAAGCTCTCCCTGCGTGCCGTCGCCCGCGAGCTCGGCATGGTGTCCTCCGCGCTGTACCGCTACTTCCCCAGCCGCGACGACCTCCTCACCGCCCTCATCGTCGACGCCTACGACGCCGTCGGCGCCGCCGCCGAGCGGGCCGACGCCGCCACGGCGGCCACCGCGCCCGCCGACCACCTCGCCCGGTGGACCGCCGTCTGCCGGGCCGTCCGCGCCTGGGCCGTCGCCCACCCCCACGAGTACGCCCTCATCTACGGCTCCCCGGTGCCCGGCTACACCGCCCCCCAGGACACCGTCGGCCCCGCCGCCCGCGTCGGGCTCGTCCTCGTCTCCCTCGCCCGCGCCGCGTACCAGGGCCCGGGCATCGCCCTGCCACCCCTGTCGCCCGCGCTGCGCCCCGAGGCCGAGCGGCTCGCCGCGGACCTGACGCCCGATCTGCCGCCGGCCCTCGCCACCGCCCTCGTCGGCGCGTGGGCCCAGCTCTTCGGGCTGATCTCCTTCGAGGTCTTCGGGCAGTTCCACCGGGTCGTCGAGGACCGGGAGGCGTTCTTCGCCGCCTCGGCCGAGCGCCTCGGCCGCGAGGTGGGGCTGCGGCCCGTCGCCTGACACCGGGGCGGGACGCCCGTACTCCCGAGGGAGTACGGGTGACCACCCCGCCCGGCGGACGCCCCCGCACCCCGGCCCCGTCTAGCGTGGCGCCATGGACGCGCATCCGACGAGGAACCCCGGCCACGGCGGCCCGCCGTGGCCGCGCCCCTGGCCGTGGGCGGGACACGGGCCGGGCACCGGGCCGCCCTGGCGCTCGACCCTCGTCGTCACGGTCTTCGTCATGGTCGGCACGGGCTTCGCCGCCCGCAACCAGCCCGACCGGCTGGCCCTCGATACCCTCGGCCGCGCCCTGCTCCTGCTCGCCTGCGCGCCGCTGCTCCTGCGTCACCGACACCCCGTCCCGGTGGTGTTCGGCGTGTCGGCGGTCACCCTCGGATACCTGGCTGCGGGTTACGCGTACGGCCCGGTCTTCGTCGCCGTCGCCGTGGCCTGCTTCGCCGCCGTCGTGCACGGGCACCGCCGGGCCGCCTGGTGGGCGCTCGGGCTCCTGTGGGCCGGTCATCTGCTGCTCGCGCACTGGCTCTACCGCTGGCTCCCGCCGGACGGTGACGGTCCCGCCCCCTGGGGGCAGGAACTCCCGGTCGCCGCCTTCGCCGTCGCGATCCTCGCCGCCGCCGAACTGGCCCGGGTCCGCCGCGAGCAGTGGGCGAAGGAGCGCGCCGAGCGGGCCGCCGCCGAACGCCGCAGGGCCGACGAGGAACGCCTGCGGATCGCCCGCGAGCTCCATGACGTCCTCGCCCACTCCCTCTCCGTCATCAACGTCCAGGCCGGCGTCGGGCTGGCCCTCCTCGACGCGGACCCGGACCAGGCCCGTACCGCGCTCACCACCATCAAGGCGGCCAGCAAGGAAGCCCTCGGCGAGGTGCGCCAGGTGCTCGACACCCTGCGCGCCCCCGGCGACGCGCCCCGCGCCCCGGCGCCCGGCCTGGACCGCCTGCCCGAACTCGTCGAACAGGCCGCGGCGGCGGGCCTCACCGTGCGGACCCGCGTCGAGGGCCGCCGCAGACGCCTGCCGCCCGGCACCGAGCTGGCCGCCTTCCGCATCGTGCAGGAGGCGCTGACCAACGTGGTGCGCCACTCCGGCTCGCGCACCGCCGAGGTCGTCCTGGAGTACGGCCCGGACGCCCTCGCCCTGCGCGTCGACGACGAGGGCCCGGCCACCGGCGGCGACGCGGGCGGCAGCGGCAACGGACTCGCCGGAATGCGGGAGCGGGCCGCCGCGCTCGGTGGCACCATCGAGGCGGACACCCGGCCGGACGGCGGCTTCCGGGTGCGCGCCACCCTTCCCGTACGCCCTGAGGAGCCCTCGTGATCCGTGTCGTGCTCGCCGACGACCAGTCGCTCGTCCGGGCGGGCTTCCGCGCCCTCCTCGACGCCCAGCCGGACATCGAGGTCGCGGGCGAGGCCGCCGACGGCGACGAGGCCGTCGCCCGGGTGCGCGAACTGCGGCCGGACGTCGTCCTGATGGACATCAGGATGCCGCGGCTCGACGGCCTCGCCGCCACCCGCCTGATCACCGGCGACCCGGAGCTCGGCGCGGTCCGCGTGGTCATGCTGACCACGTTCGAGCTCGACGAGTACGTCTTCGAGGCGATCCGCGCCGGCGCCTCCGGCTTCCTGGTCAAGGACACCGAACCGGAGGAACTGCTGCGCGCCGTGCGCGCGGTGGTGGACGGCGACGCGCTGCTGTCGCCGGGGGTGACGCGGCGGCTCATCGAGGAGTTCGCGGCCCGCTCCAAGCCGCCCGCGCGCGCCGAGGGCCTCGGCGAACTCACCGAGCGCGAGCGCGAGGTGATGGCGCTCGTCGGCATCGGCCTGTCCAACGACGAGATCGCCCGCCGCCTGGTGGTCAGCCCACTCACCGCCAAGACCCACGTGAGCCGCGCGATGGTGAAGCTGGGCGCCCGCGACCGGGCCCAACTCGTCGTCCTGGCCTACGAGTCGGGCCTGGTCAGGCCGGGCTGGCTCGGCTGAGACCCGCCGGTCAGCCGATGGCGGAGCTCTCCCGCCACAGCCGGGCCAGGCCGGCGTCGCCGGTGACGGTCACGGCCTCGTGCGGAAGGCGGTTCCACAGCGTCATGTAGAGGCGGTCTGCGGGCCCGCTCAGCTCGCAGTCGGCCGGGCCGTCCGCGCCCGGCTCCGTCCGCGGCACCTCCGGGGACAGGTGCACGGTCCACGCGTCGCCGCTGTCGGTGGCGCGGACCCGCAGGGTGCGCGGCCGGTCGGTGCGGACCCGGCTGCGGTCGCTGCCGTGGAAGCCGCGCAGCAGCTCGTCGATCCCGTCGGCGGCGATGACCGGGTCGACCGGGCCGGGCGCGGAGCCGAGCGCGGACTCGGCGTCGGCGCGGTGCACGGTCGTCTCGTGGGTCTGCCGCCGCGCCCAGAACGCGCGCGGCGCGGAGCCCGGCAGGAAGGTCCAGCACTCCAGGTCCTCGGGGGCGCCGCGGAGGGCCTCGACGAGCCGGGCGTGGCCCTCGCGGGTGTACGCGAGGAGCGCGTCGCCGTCCAGGTCGGGCTCCCCGCCGAAGGGCAGGTACGCGGTGTGGGCCTCGGCGACCAGCGTGGTGGCCCAGTGGTGGACCGCCGTGGTGTGCCGCAGCAGGTCCCGCACCCGCCAGCCCGGGCAGGTGGGGACCTCGGCGTCGAGTCCGGCCGCCGCGGCGGCCTCCAGGAGTGCCTTGCCCGCCGCGTCGAGCGCGTCGATGTGCGTGTCGGTGCTCACGATGTCCATGCCGCGGATTATGGCCCGCGGCGGATCACGGTGTCCCGGCCCGGTCACGATCACCGCACCTCGGGACGGCGGGCCGCGCCCCTCCGACCGCGCGGTCCCGGGTGTGCGCCGGCGGGCCCGCCGGCGCCTGGGCGGGCCCGCTCAACTCGCGGCGCGCGTCCGGTCGTCGCGTGTCGCGTACCCCATGACGGCGGCACCGGCGGCGAGCAGGGCGACGGTGGTGAGGGCCACCGGCAGGGAGAACCAGTCGGCGAGGAAGCCGATCGACGGCGGGCCGAGCAGCATGCCGCCGTAGCCCAGGGTGGACGCGGTCGCCACGCCGCTCGGGCCCGCGAGCGCGCCGGCGCGCGCGACCGCGACGGGGAAGATGTTGGCGAGGCCGAGCCCGGTGACGGCGAAGCCGAGCAGCGCCGCCCACACGGTCGGCGCGAGCGCCCCGAGCAGCATGCCCGCCGCGGCGGTGAGCCCGCCGGTGACGAGCGTACGGGTCTGCCCGAGCCGTTCCAGGAGGGCCGTGCCGGACAGCCGGCCGGCCGTCATGGTCAGCGCGAACAGCGAGTATCCGGCGGCGGCCACGCCGGGGTGCGCGTCCAGGTCCTGCGCGAGGTGCAGCGCGCCCCAGTCGGCCAGCGCGCCCTCCCCGTACGCCGTGCACAGCGCGATCACGCCGAAGACGAGCACGGCCCTGCGGGCCCCGGCGGGGCGGGCGCCGGACCGGCCCGGCGTGCTCGACGCGTGCGACGGGTTCGCCGGGAGCGCCTCCGGTAGGGCGGGGGAGGGATGGCGCAGGAGTACGGGGCCGGCGGCGGCGGTCAGGAGCAGTCCGACGACGGTGAGGCCGAGCAGGTGCGCGGTGGGCGACAGGCCGCCGGCGACGAGCCCGCCGAGCCCGGCCCCGACCATGCCGCCGAGGCTGAAAGCGGCGTGGAAGCTGGGCATCACGGGCCTGCGGAGCGCGGCGACGAGGTCGACGGCGGCGCTGTTCATGGCCACGTTGATGCCGCCGTACGCGGCGCCGAACACGAGCAGGACGAGTCCGAGCGCCAGCGGGGAGTGGGTGAGGGGCGGCAGGGCGAGGGAGAGCGAGAGCAGGACGGCGGTGACGACGGTCACGGGGTGGCTGCCGTAGCGGCGGCAGAGGCGCCCGGTGAGCGTCATCGTGACCACGGCACCCGCGGAGACGCCGAGCAGCGCGAGCCCGAGGTCGCCGGCGGAGGAGCCGGTCTGCTGCTTGATGGCGGGGATGCGGACCACCCAGCCGGCGAAGAGGAAGCCGTCGAGGGCGAAGAAGAGGGTCAGGGCGGAGCGGAGGCGGGACAGGGGGAGGGGAGCGGTGTCTCCGCCGGATCCCCCTGATACGGCCGTCCGTACTTTGTTTAGTAGCGGCACAAACTCAGGATAGGGGTCGAACGGCCCTGGATTCAACATGGGCGGCGCGACCTCCGCCACAGCGCGTCCGGGCGGGGCGGAAGGCCGTCCGCGCCGCCCCGTCCGGGCGGGGTGACGGGCCGTCCGTCGAGCCACGTCCGGGTGGGGCGGCGGGCTGTCCGCCGGGATGCTTCGGCCGGGGCGGCGGGCAGCCTGCCGTGGTACTACGGGCCGGGGCTGTGGGCTGCCTGCGGCGGCACTTCAGGCCGGGGCTGCGGTCTGCCCGCCGTGGTACTTCAGGCCGGAGTGGCGGGCGAGACCCGGCCAAAGGGAGGGCGGCGGGAGCCCGGGGCGGACCGATCATGGGAGACTCGCCCCCATGAACGGCAAGGCGACGACGACCACGCGAACACGGCTGGACAGGGGGCGCAGCGCGCTCGGACCCGCGCTGGAACTGGTGCACACGGGCCGGGCGCCCACCCGCGCCGTCCTCACCGCGGAGCTCGGCGTGACCCGTGCCACCGCCGGAGCCGTCGCCGCCGAACTGGAGGCGCTCGGCCTCATCCGGGTCGACTCCAACCCGGGCGCCGCGGCCGGCTCGCAGGGACGCCCGTCGCACCGCCTGTCGGTCGACGAGAAGGGCCCCGTCGCCCTCGCCGCGCAGGTCCACGCCGACGGCTTCCGCGCGGCCCTCGTCAGCCTCGGCGGCGCGCTCGTGGCCACCGCCCCCGGCTGCGTCACCGTCTCCGCCGACCCCGCCCAGGTCCTCGGCGCCGTCGTCGAGGCGGGGGTCGGGCTGCTCCGCGAGACGGGGCGCCGCTGCGTCGGCGCCGGCCTGGCCGCGCCCTCCGCCGTCGCCGAACCCGAGGGCACCGCCCTCAACCCGCTCCACCTGGCCTGGCCCGCGGGCGCGCCGGTGCGCGAGATCTTCGCCGAGCAGGTGCGCGCGGCCGGGATCGAGGGCCCCGCCTTCACCGGCAACGACGTGAACCTCGCCGCCCTCGCCGAGCACCGCCACGGCGCCGGGCGCGGCGCGAAGGACCTGCTGTGCGTGGCCACCGGCCACCGCGGCGTCGGCGGCGCCCTCGTCCTCGACGGGCGCCTGCACACGGGGAGTTCGGGCCTCGCCCTGGAGGTCGGCCACCTCACCGTCAACCCGGAGGGCCGCCCCTGCCACTGCGGCTCGCGCGGCTGCCTCGACGTCGAGACCGACCCGCTCGCCTTCCTCACCGTCGCGGGCCGCGACCCCGGCCCCGAGGTCTCCCTCCTCCAGCAGGCCCGCGACCTCCTGCGCGACCACTCCGACGACCCCGGCGTACGCGCCGCCACCGAGGAGCTGATCGACCGCCTCGGCCTCGGCCTGGCCGGTCTGGTCAACATCCTCAACCCGGACCGCATCATCCTCGGCGGACTCCACCGCGAACTCCTCCACGCGGACCCGAGCCGCCTCCGCGCCGTCGTGGCCGACCGCAGCCTCTGGGGCCGCAGTGGCGGCGTCCCGATCCTCCCCTGCACCCTCGACCACAACAGCCTCGTCGGCGCCGCGGAACTGGCCTGGCAGCCGGTGCTCGACGATCCGCTGGCGGCGCTCGGGGGTCCGGTCACGACGGAGCAGGCGCCGTAAAACCAGTGGGCGTCGCGGGTCAGGCCGACTAGGGTCCGGGCCCATGACCACCCAAGATGATCTTCCGCCGCGCCTCGGTCGCGGCCTCACCTTCCACGGACCTCTCTCGGAGGCCAGGGCCGAGCGGCTCGTGGCCCGGATCGCGGCCGGAACACCGGGGACGGTGCTCGACATCGGGTGCGGGCAGGGCGAGTTGCTGCTCCGGGTCCTGGAGGCCGTGCCCGGCGCCAAGGGCGTCGGCATCGACATCGACGGGGCCGAGCTGGTCCTCGGGCGGGAGCGGGCCGCCGGGCGCGGGCTCGCCGAACGGGTCGCGTACGTCGAGGAGTCCGCGGTCGGCACCGCGCACGGCCCCGCCGACGCGGTGCTGTGCCTCGGGTCGGGGCAGGCGCTGTGCGAGGGCGACACGTACGACCTGCCCGTCATCCTGCGGGAGCTGCGCCGGCTGGTACGGCCCGGCGGCCGGGCCGTGCTGGGCGAGGGATTCTGGGAGCGGACGCCCACCGAGGCCGAGCTCGGGGCCATGTGGCCGGGCGCGCGGGCCGACGACCACCCGTCGCTCGCCGTGCTGGTCGACCTCGCGATCGAGGCCGGGTTCCGGCCGCTGTGGACCGAGACGGCGAGCCCGGAGGAGTGGGAGGAGTTCGAGTCCGGATACCGCCACGACGCCGAACTCTGGCTCGCCGCCCACCCCGAGCACCCGCAGGCCGCCGAGACCCGGGCCCGCGTCGACCGGCAGCGCTCGGCCTGGCTCGGCTACCGGACGCTGCTCGGCATCGCGTACCTGACCCTGGTGGCGGTGGACTGACCCCGTCCGGATCCGGCGTCCGGGCCGGTGGATTGGATCCAGTCTGGGCGTCGGGGCCGGTGGATTGGATCCGGTCCGGGCGTCGGGGCCGGTGGATTGGATCCCGTCGCCGCCGGGGGCGTGGAGCGGATCCGTCAGGCGGCCGGGCCGGTCACCACAGGCGTCCCGAGCGGAGGCCGTGTCGGCCCGGGGCCGACAGGTGCAGGACCTGGAAACGGTCCCCCGCCCCGGCCGGGGCCTCCGCCCCGGCCCACAGGGTGAACGACAGCAGTTCCCAGTGGTGCGGGTCGATCGCCAGGGCGCTCGCCACCACACCCTCGGCCTTCGCCTCCACGGCGTGCCGTTCCACCGCGTCGGCGACCGCCTCGCCGGGCGGGGTGCCCTCGCCGAGCGGGGTCGCGCGGCGCGTCGCGATGAGCGGCGCGTGCCCGGTCGCCTGGCCCTCCTCGTACGCGAGCCCGGTCCAGTGCCGCACCACGGGCCGGCCGAAGTCGTTCACGATGCCCTGGAATCCGGGGCCCCAGAGGAACGCGTTCATGCCCTCGGGCGCCGCCCACAGGTAGAAGGGCGCGTACTGGTTGACCGGCGAGCCGTCCGCCCGCTCCCGCATCAGATACGCCTTGAGGCCCAGACCCGGGAAGTCGTCCAGGAGATGCCCCCGGGTCGCCACCCGCTCGCGGATGATCCCCATGTCGTAGTCGGCGGGCAGGGTGACGGCGTACTGCATCGCGTGCACGGGACTCGCTCCTCGGCTCGGCGGGACGGGGGACGGCCGCGCGAGCGGACCGCGCGCCGCCGCGACACCCGCCGCGGCCCCCCTCATGATCCGACTGTACCCACCGGCGGGTGCGGAGTCGGAGCGGGCGGAGGCGGGAGCGGGAGGCGGGAGCAGGGGGCGGGGGCCCCGGTACTCCCCACGGTGTACGGGCGAAGCCGCTGGGGGTACGACGACTCGGCGGGGGTCTCGGGGCGAGGCTCGAAGCATCGACCACACGAGGAGCTGAGCACGATGAACACCCTCGCCCACGCGGGCCCCGGCCCATGGGCCCTCTTCTTCCCGCTCGTCTGGGCCGCCGTGATCGTCACCGTCGTGACCGTCCTGCGCCGCTTCGGCCCGCGCCGCCACCGGGGCCCCTGGGGCCCGCGCGTCGACGAGCGGTCGCCGATCGCGCTGCTCGGGCACCGGTTCGCGGCCGGTGAGATCGACGAGGACGAGTACTGGCGGCGGCTGACCGTCCTGGAGGAGCAGTTCGGGCGCGCCTCGGACGAGAAGGGACGGCGGTCATGAGCGTCACGACCGGCACGAAGGCGCCGATTCCGGCCGCCGCGGCCCGCGTCGTGGACGCGGTCAAGGTGTACGGCGGCGGGGACACCGAGGTCAGGGCCCTGGACGGGGTGAGCGTCGACTTCCCGGCCGGCCGCTTCACCGCGATCATGGGCCCCTCGGGCTCCGGCAAGTCCACACTGATGCACTGCGCCGCGGGTCTCGACACCCTGACCTCCGGCTCCGCCCTGATCGGCGACACCGACCTGTCCGCCCTCGACGACCGGCGCCTCACGCTGCTGCGCCGGCAACGGATCGGCTTCGTCTTCCAGGCGTTCAACCTGCTGCCGACCCTCACCGTCGCGGAGAACATCACGCTGCCCCTGGACCTCGCGGGCACCACCCCGGACCGCGCCAGGCTCGACGGGCTGATCGACGCGGTGGGGCTGCGCGACCGGCTGCGGCACCGGCCGGGCGAGCTCTCCGGGGGGCAGCAGCAGCGCGTCGCCGTCGCCCGGGCCTTCGCCGGGGACCCGGACGTCGTCTTCGCCGACGAACCCACCGGAAACCTCGACTCGCGTTCCGGCGAGGAGGTGCTGCGGCTGCTGGGTGACACCGTCCGGCGCACCGGCCGGACGGTCGTCATGGTCACGCACGATCCGGTGGCCGCCGCCCACGCGGACGAGGTCGTGTTCCTGGCCGACGGGCGGCTCGTCGACCGGATCCCGTATCCGACGGCCGATGTCGTCCTGGACCGGATGAAGTCCTTCGACCGGAGAGGAGCGGTGACATGACCACCCTGCGGCTCAGTCTCGCCTCCCTCCGCGCCCACCGTCGCCGCTTCCTCGGCACCTTCGCCGCCGTACTGCTCGGCGTCGCCTTCCTGACCGGCACGCTCGTCATGGGCGACACCCTGCGGGCCGGTTTCGACACCCTGTTCGCCGACGCCAACCGGGGCACCGACGCCGTGGTCCGCAGCGCGAACGTGGTGACCGTCGCCGGCGAGGGGCAGGGCACCCGCAGCCCCGTCGACGCGGCGCTCGCCGACCGCATCGCCCGGGTCCCGGGCGTCGCCGCCGCCGTGCCGCGCATCGAGGGGGCCGGGCAGCTCGTCGGCGCCGACGGCAAGCCGATCGGCGGCAAGGGACCGCCCACCCTCGCCGGATACTGGATCCAGGATCCACAGCTCAATCCGTACGCCCTCGCCGAGGGCCGCGCCCCGCAGAAGAGCGGCGAGGCCGTCGTCAACCGTGGCGCGGCGAAGGCCGGCGGGCTGACGCTCGGCTCCACCACCGTGCTCCGCACCCCCGACCCCGTGCGGGTCACCGTCGTCGGCCTCGCCACCTTCGGCGGCGCGGACGGCATGGGCCAGGTCACCTACACCGGGCTGACCCGCGCGGACGCCGAGAAGTACCTCACGCCGAAGGCCGGGGACGCCTCCGACATCCTCGTCCGGGCCGGTCCCGGGATCTCCCAGCGGGAACTGGTCGACGCCCTGGACCCCGTACTCCCCGAGGGAGTCGAGGCCCTCACCGGGCAGCAGGCCACCGACGAGAGCAACGCGTCCGTCTCCGGCCGCTTCCTCAGCCTGTTCACCACCTTCCTGCTGGTGTTCAGCGGCGTCGCCCTGCTGGTCTCGGTGTTCTCCATCCACAACACCTTCGCGATCGTCGTCGCCCAGCGGACCCGGGAGAACGCCCTGCTGCGCGCCCTCGGCGCGGCCCGTCGGCAGGTCGTCACGATGACCCTCACGGAGGCCGTCGCCGTCGCCGTCCTCGCCTCCGGGGCCGGACTCCTGGGCGGCATCGGCGTGGCCGCCGGGCTCCAGGCCCTCTTCCCGGCGATCGGCTTCCCCTTCCCCGAAGGGGACCTGGTGGTCAAGGGCCTGTCCCTCGCGCTGCCGTTCGGCGTCGGGCTCGCCGTCTGCGTCGGCTCCGCCCTGCTGCCCGCCGTCCGGGCCGGGCGCACCGCGCCGCTCGCCGCGCTCCGCGAGACGGCCGTCGACGCCTCCGCCTCCTCCCGCACCCGTACCGTCACGGGAGCCGCACTCCTCGCCCTGGCCGTCGGCCTGGCCCTGGCCGGCGTGCTCGGCCCGCCGTCGCTGTGGCTCGCGGGGGCCGGGGCGGTGCTCGCCGTCGCCGCGTTCGTCGTCCTGGGCCCGCCGGCCTCCTCGTTCGCGGTACGGATCCTCGGCGGCCCGCTGCGCGGCGCCAACCGAGGGCTCGCCCGGCGCAACGCGCTGCGCAGCCCGCGGCGGACCGCCGCCACCGCCACGGCGCTCATGATCGGCGTCGCCGTCGTCTCGCTCTTCACGGTCTTCGGGGCCTCGCTCAAGGCGACCATGGACCGGACCGTCTCGCACTCCTTCGCCGGGGACGTGGCCGTCAGCGCGCCGTCCTTCGGGGCGGGCGGCAGCGGCCTCAGCCCACGGCTCGGACCCGCCGTGGCCGCGCTGCCGCAGGTCGAGACCGCCGTCGGGCTCGGCCGGGGCGTGGCGGAGGTCGACGGCCGAGGCCGGGCCCTCACCGTCACCGACCCGGCGGCGCTGGCCCGCACCTTCGACCTGGGGACCGTACGGGGCTCCCTGGACGGGCTCGGCACGGACGGCCTCGCCGTCGCGTCCTCCGAAGCCGACCGCTACGGGCTGGCCCCGGGACGCACGGCCCAGCTGGCCTTCGCCGACGGCACCCGGCGGACCTTCACCGTCAAGGCCGTCTACCAGGAGTCCGAACTCGCCGGCGACTACGTCCTCACCCGCGCCGCCTGGGCCCCGCACCACACCCAGGACGCCGACCGGCTGGTGGCTGTCACCTTCAAGGACGGCGTCTCCGTGGACGAGGGCAAGGCGGCGGTGGAGCGGGTCGCGGCACGGTACGGCGACCCGGAGGTGCAGACCAGGGACGCGTACGCGGAGTCGTCGGCGGCCGGCATCGACATGATGCTGACCCTCGTCTACGCGCTGCTCGCGCTCGCGGTGCTGATCGCCCTGCTGGGGATCGCCAACACGCTGACCCTCGCCGTCCACGAGCGCACCCGCGAACTGGGGCTGCTCCGGGCCGTCGGCCAGACCCGCTCCCAACTGCGGGCCATGGTCCGCTGGGAGTCCGTCCTGATCGCCGCCTTCGGCACGACCGGTGGTCTGCTCCTCGGCGGCTTCCTCGGCTGGGTCCTGGTCCGCGCCTCCGACGGCGCGAGCGACAGCGCCTTCGTCTTCGCGCTTCCGCCGGCCTCACTCGCGATCGTCGCCGCCGTCGGCCTCGCCGCCGGAGCGACCGCCGCCTGGCGCCCGGCCCGTCGGGCCGCCCGCCTGGACATCCTGCGGGCGATCGCGACGGAGTGACGGGGCGTTGGATCCAATCCTCTGGATCCAGTGTCCTGGACCCAGTGTCCTGGATCCAATGTCCTGGACCCGAACTCCTGGATCCCGTCGCCCGGATCCAGGAGTCACGGCACCAGCGCCGCCGACTCCAGCGGCCCCGTCGTCGTCGCCCCGTACACCACATCGGTCCGCGGCGGCTCCGCCACCGGCGACGGCGGGGCCTGGAGCGTGAACCAGACGACCTTCCCCGAATCGCCGTGCGGCCGGACGCCCCAGCTCTCGCTCATCGCCTCGATGATGGCGAGGCCGCGGCCCGAGGTGGCGAACTCGGTGTCCGTATCGGAGGGTTCGGTGAGGTCGGGTATCCGCGGATCGTGGTCGCGGACGGAGACCGTGAGGCGGTCGAGCAGCAGCGCGACCTCGACGGTGCATGTCTTGTCCGGCTGGGCGTGCCGGTGGACGTTGGTCAGGAGCTCGGTGACGCCGAGCGCGGCAAGGTCGATCAATGCGTCGAGCTGCCAGTGGCGCAGTTGCGCCGAAACGATTCTGCGGACCTGACCGATCCGCGGCGGCAGGGCCTGGAGCTCCACCGTGCAGTACCTGCTGGGCTCGCTGATCACGGCTGCGACTCCCCGAAATAGGTCCGGAAGAAGACGGAGGTTCGGATCTGTCATGCGGTGTGGCAGGGCGGTGGGCCGGCTCGCAGCGTCACCGCCGGTAAACCCTCGGTGAGGTGGTTCCAGCCTGAACCAGTGGTGACGGGGCCGCAACTCGCGGCGACTCGCCGCAGGTCAGGAGTGCGGGCCGGACTTCCTGAGGACTTCGAGCAGTCGCCCGGAGCCCGCGTCCGACATGCCGGAGATCCGGTAGCGGGTGCCGTTCACCGTCGCGACCGCCTCGTCGGGCTTCGCGAACCAGGGCCGGCCGGCCCGCACCTCGTCCAACGGCGCGCTGTCGATCTCGCTGCCGTAGCTGGTCAGGAGGGAGAGCCGGCCGTCCTCGACGCGTACCTCGCCCGCGCGCGTCAGCGACCTGGGCCAGCGGTCGATCCGTACCCCCGTGGCCGTGAACTCGGGTTCCGTCATCTCGTCCGCCCCCTTCGCGCAGGCACTCCCGACCCCAGTGTGCCGGGCCCCCGCGCCCCGCACCAGCAGGCCCTTCCCGGAAGCGGCCGGAAGGCTTCCGCGGGAGCGTCTGCAAGCCACCCCTATGGACTCCCAAAGGGAACGTTTGCCCAGGTGGGAGCGGTATTGTCGGTCAGTGGGGCACGGTTGCACATTCCATGAGAAGAGGGCGCACATGACCAGCATCGACGACATCGCGCGCAGAGCCATGGCCACCATCGACGTCGACCGCAGCGACCCCGGCTACCGGTCGTGGCTCAAGGAGGCCGTGCGCAAGGTGCACGCCGACGCCAACCGCTCGGCCGACACCCACCTGCTGCGTTTCCCGCTCCCCGACAGCTGGGGCATCGACCTCTACCTGAAGGACGAGTCGACGCACCCCACCGGCAGCCTCAAGCACCGGCTGGCCCGCTCGCTCTTCCTGTACGGCCTGTGCAACGGCTGGATCCGCCCCGGCGCGCCCGTCATCGAGGCGTCCAGCGGTTCGACCGCCGTCTCCGAGGCGTACTTCGCCAAGCTCATCGGCGTGCCCTTCATCGCCGTCATGCCGCGCACCACCAGCCCCGAGAAGTGCCGCCTGATCGAGTTCCACGGCGGGCAGTGCCACTTCGTCGACGACTCGCGCACGATGTACGACGAGGCCGCCTCGCTCGCCGAGCGCACCGGCGGCCACTACATGGACCAGTTCACGTACGCGGAGCGGGCCACCGACTGGCGGGGCAACAACAACATAGCCGAGTCGATCTACGAGCAGCTCAAGCTGGAGCGCTACCCGGAGCCCGCGTGGATCGTCGCCACCGCGGGTACCGGCGGCACCTCGGCGACCATCGCCCGCTACGTGCACTACATGCAGCACGACACCCGGGTGTGCGTCGCGGACCCGGAGAACTCCTGTTTCTTCGACGGCTGGACCCACCACGACCCGGAGGCCAGCTCCGACTGCGGCTCCCGGATCGAGGGCATCGGGCGGCCCCGGATGGAGCCCAGCTTCGTCCCCGGCGCCATCGACCGCATGATGAAGGTGCCCGACGCGGCGAGCGTCGCCGCCGTCCGCGCCCTGGAGACGGCGATCGGGCGCAAGGCCGGCGGCTCCACCGGCACGGGCCTGTGGAGCGCGTTCAAGATCATCGCCCAGATGGTCGCGGAGAAGCGCACCGGCAGTGTCGTCACCCTGATCTGCGACCCGGGCGAGCGGTACCTCGACAAGTACTACTCGGACGCCTGGCTGGCCGAGCAGGGCCTCGACATCGCGCCGTACGCGGCTACCGTGGAGCGCTTCCTGGCGACGGGTGCCTGGCCGGAGTAAGCCTCCGCTCCAGGTTGCGCATCGCGTCCCGGAAGGACTTGCCGACCCCCGGCCGGGCCAGCCGCATCGCCACCCGGCAGGGGCGGTTCCCGTCGACGGCCATGGTCCAGCGGACCCGGGTGCCGTCCGCCGTGGGGGAGAGGACCCACTCCTCCAGGAGGGCGGAAAGCCCGGGGACGTTGGTCTCGTCGACCCGGTACGCGTAGCGCGCGGCCGGGTCGGTCGCCAGGATCGTCTCGCGGAACTCCACCCCGCCCTTCAGGCGGACCGTCCGCCCCGCGCCGCCGTGCGTCGGCGTGGCGGACCTGACGGCACTGAACCACGCGGGCGTGCTGGCCAGTTCGACCGCCAGCGACCGGTACACCGCCGCCGGCGGGGCGGCGAGTCCGGTGGTGAACACCAGGCGCAGCGGCGCGGACGCGGCGAAGTCAAGCTCCACCGGCCTCAGTCGGCGTGCCATGGGCGGTACCTCCCGTCGGGCGGGCCGTGGATCCGGAGCTTCCACCGTAGCTGACAAACCGTCAGTTATGCAGTAGCCCGTCCAGGGCCCGGCCGAACAACACCCGCCCCGCGAAGGCCAGTACGGGATCGAAGGCGGCCGGAACCCCGCGCAGGCGCAGCTCCTCCACCCACACCACCCGACTGCCCGAGGGGCCGCCCGAGGCCCCGGCGCCGGTCTCCGCCGACACCTCGAACGAGGCCGCGCCCAGCACCACCCGCCCCCGCTTCACCAGCCGGCACACCCCGGTCCGGCCCGGCGCGGGCGGTTCGAGGACCACGACCTCCATCGGGTCGTCGAAGGCGAGCCGCCCCACACCGGTCCGCGCCGTGAACCGGGTGCCCACCGCGTTCGGCCCCGCCGTCAGCACCGTCGTACGGGTGAACGGGACCTGCGCGCCGTGCGCGGGCCAGTCCGTCAGCCGACGCCACACCTCGGCGGGCGGCAACGCCACGCTCCGCTCCACCCGGAACCGGCTCATCCGCGCCCCGCCCGCACCGGCCCGGCGCTCACTCCGGCTCCTCGCCCGCCACCACGAGTCCCGGCAGCCGCTCCGCCATCTCCTCGCGCAGCTCCGCCGACAGGCCCCGGTCCGTGACCAGGGTGTCCACCTCGTCGAGCGTGGCGAAGGAGCTCAGCCCCACCGTCCCCCACTTGGTGTGGTCCGCGACGACCACCACCCGCCGCGCCGAACGCACCAGCCGCCGGTTGGTCTCGGCCTCCGCCAGGTTCGGCGTCGACAGGCCGGCCTCCACCGAGATGCCGTGCACCCCCAGGAACAGCGCGTCGAAGTGCAGCGAACGGATCGCCTGGTCGGCCACCGGCCCCACCAGCGCGTCCGACGGCGTGCGCACCCCGCCGGTCAGCACCACCGTCGCCGCCCCCGGCCGGGCCTCCCCGCCGGAACCCGAGTGCTGCGCCTCGTAGAAGACGTCCGCGACCCGCACCGAGTTGGTCACCACCGTCAGGTCCGGCACGTCGAGCAGATGCCGGGCCAGCGCGTACGTGGTCGTACCGCCGGACAGGGCGATCGCCGTCCCCGGCCGCACCATCGCCGCCGCCGCCCGGGCGATCTCCTCCTTCGCGCCCAGCTCCAGCGCCGACTTCGCCTCGAAGCCCGGCTCGTGGCTGCTCGCCTCGACCACCGGCACCGCCCCGCCGTGCACCTTCGCGACCACCCCCTGCCGGGCCAGCGCGTCCAGGTCCCGGCGGACCGTCATGTCGGAGACGTTGAGACGGCGGGTCAGCTCGTTGACCCGGACGCCTCCGCGCCGCCGCACCTCGTCGAGAATCAGGGCGCGCCGCTGCTCCGCGAGGAGGTTCTGATTGTCGCTCATCCGCCGGGGCCGGTCCTTTCCGCAGGGAACAGGGAAGAAAGAGGAGAAGGGGTGTCGGAATCCGGGAGGTCCGTGCCGAGGAGGCAGGCCGTCCGCGATCCTGATGCCGCCGTCGAATCCTCCCACTCAGAGAGCGAGTCACCGAAGTGTCCCCTGCCACACCCGACCCGAAGAGCGGGGGTGCGGCGCTCGAACTGCTCGTCCACGGAGTGGGCGGAGCCACCGCGGCCGACATGCTGGACGACCCGCGCACCACACGGGTCACCGGCGACCGGACGGCCGCGATGTACCGCCGCAGGGACGATCTCGACGCCGAGGACCACCCCGAGCGCTACGCCGAACGCCCGGTCCCCGAGGCCTACTGCTGGTCCAACCTCACCTCCGGCAACGGAGCGCGCGCCCTGTGGCTGCTGCTCCTGCCGTTCATGGTCGCCAACCTCGCCCATTGGATGCGCCCGCCCACCCAGGGCCACGCCCGCCTCGTACGCCTCTACGGCGTCCTGGTCCGGCTCGTCGCGCTCACCCTCACCGTCCTGCTCACCGCCGCCGCCTGCGAGGTCGCCCTCGACCTGACCGCCTGGCAGTGCGCCGGCTCCGGCGCCTGCGCGGGACAGCGCTCCTGGCTCGGCTTCCTGTCCGCCGAGCGCGGCGGCTGGTGGTCCCAGCCCGGCCGCCGGCTCGCCCTCGCCGCCGTCGTCCCCGCCGCGCTCGTCGGCCTGCTCTGGTACCTGTCCAACCGCACCTGGAGCGCGTACGAGGCCCAGCGCCCGCCCACGGGGTACGAGACCGACCCCGGCCCCGCCCAACCGCCCGCCCCCGACACCGAGGCCGCCGACGCCGCCACCCCCACCGCGCTGCGGCCCGCGCTCGGCCGCCCCGGCTTCTGGTACGGGCGCCGGCTCGTCGCCCGGCTGCGCGCCGCGCACACCGCCGCCGGCTTCCTCACCGTCGCCGTCGTCCTCGCCGGGGCGGCCGCCCGGCACGACGCCCCCGGCGGCCTCCTCGGGTCGCTCGGCCTCGTCGTACGGAGCGCCCTCGCGATCCTCGCCGTGGTCGTTCTGGTGGTCGTCTGCCGCCGGGGGCGCAGCGAGAACCGCCTCGACCTGCGGATCGAACGCGCCCTCGTCTCCTGGCTGCCCGCCACCGCCCTGCTGGTGCTCCTGCTCACCGCCTTGCACACCGGCTGGTCCCGCCCCGGCTGGGTCTCCACCGGCACCCTGCCGGGCGATGTCGTCTTCGGCACCCTCACCCTCGCCCAGGGCGCCCTCGTCGTCGGGCTCTGCGTGGTCGCCCTGCTCCTGTGCCGCCCGCGCCGCGACCCGCGAACCGCCCTGTACGGGCTCGGCGGCCCCGCCGTCGCCATGCTGGCCTGCGCCCTCGGCGGGGTCATGTCCGGCGGCGTCGCCCAGCGGGTCGCCGACTGGCTCGACGGCTCCGGCACCCCCGGCACCGGCGAGGGGCTCATCACCGGGCCGCCGGTGCTGCTCAGCTGGCAGGCGTCCGTCATCCCCGTGCTGCTCCTGCTGCTCCTGGTCCCGGGCGCCGTCCTCGTCGCCCGCACGGCCCTCGCCGCCCGCTCCCTGCGCGCGGCCGTCGAGGCCGACTACTCCTTCGAGGACCCCGACCCCGTCCGCACCGGTCAGATCGCCGCCGGCCGGGCCCGCGCCGCCCTCACCGACTCGGCGCCCCACTTCGTCGGCGTCGTCTCCGGAGCCACCCTGCTCCTCGGCGCCGCCTCCGTGGCCGGCGCCTGGGCCAGCGGCAACGTGCCCGGCCGCGCCTTCGACGGCGCCCACCCGGCGATCGCCTCGGCCGCCACCGCCGCCCAGGCCCTCGGCTCCTGGATGATCGGATTCGGCTTCCTGCTCTTCGTCACCTGGGGCAGGCGCGCCTACAAGGACCCCTCCGCGCGGCGCACGATCGGCATCCTGTGGGACGTCGGCACCTTCTGGCCGCGCGCCGCGCACCCGTTCGCCCCGCCCTGCTACGCCGAGCGGGCCGTGCCCGACCTCACCTGGCGGATGAGCTCCTGGACCCGGCGCACCGGCGGCCGGCTCGTCATCTCGGGCCACTCCCAGGGCAGCGTCCTCGCGGCCGCCGCCGTCTGGCAGCTGCCGCCGGCCACCCGCGGCCGGGTCGCGCTGCTGACCTATGGTTCGCCCCTGGAGCGCCTCTACGGGCGCTGGTTCCCGGCCTACTTCGGCCCCGAGGCCCTGCGCGGGCTGCACCGCACGGTGCACTGCTGGAGCAACCTCTATCGGGCGACCGACCCGATCGGCGGACCGGTGCGGGTCCCGGCGGAGGGCGACCGGCCGGCCGTCGACCGTCCGGTGCTGCTCGACCCCGTCGCGTACGGACGCACCCGCGAACACCCGCTGCCCGAACCGATCCTGGGGCACTCCGACTACCAGGCCGACCCCGAGTTCGCCGCCGCGCGCGCCGCCCTCCTGGACCGGCTGCCGCCCGCGCTGCCCCGCCAGCGCGGCACCACCCCGGAACACCAGGAGAGTCCGGGTCAGGGCAGCTCCGGCAGATCCTCCGGGTAGAGCAGGGTCAGGTCGTCCGTGCTCGCCTCGGCGAGCGCGGCGACCCGCCCCGCGTGCCGCTCCACCATCGACTCGAAGGTCTGCCGCGCCGTGCGCCCGTTGCCGAAGGCCGGCCCCTTGGGCAGCTCGGTGAAGTACGTCATCAGCGCTTCCCCGGAGCCCGGGGCGAGCCGGTACTCGTGGTCCTCGGCCTGCTGCTCCACGATCCGCAGCAGCTCCTCGGGCAGGTAGTCGCTGAAGGTGATGGTCCGTGAGAAGCGGCTCGCCACACCGGGGTTGACGGTCAGGAAGCGCTCCATCTCCGCCGTGTACCCGGCGGCGATCACCACGACCGCGTCCCGGTGGTCCTCCATCAGCTTCACCAGCGTGTCGATCGCCTCCCGGCCGAAGTCCCGCCCCGAGTCCTCCGGTGACAGGGCGTACGCCTCGTCGACGAAGAGCACCCCGCCGCGGGCCCGGTCGAACGCCTCCTGGGTGCGCAGGGCCGTCGAGCCGATGTGCTCGCCGACCAGGTCGACCCGGGAGACCTCCACGAGATGCCCGCGTTCGAGCACGCCGAGCGAGGCGAGGATCTCGCCGTACAGCCGGGCCACCGTCGTCTTGCCCGTGCCCGGGTTGCCGGTGAAGACGAGGTGGCGGCGCGCGGACACCACCTTCAGGCCGGCCTCCTGGCGTCGGCGGCCCACCTCGATCATGTTGGTGAGGGTCCGCACCTCGTGCTTGACGCTCTCCAGGCCGACCAGCGTGTCCAGTTCGCCCAGCACCTCGTGCGAGGAACGCGCCTCCACCGGCGCCGGCGGCTCCTCCGGCGGCGCGGCGGCCTGGGCGCGGGGCGGCGGTACGGTGCCGAGCAGCCCGCCGGTCCGCGTCGCCGTCAGCACCGTGCCGGCGTCCGGAGCCACGGGCGTCCGCAGCTGGCTCTCGTCGCTGGTGCAGTCCTCGACGACCGGCCCCTCCTCGGGGAAGTCGTAACCACCGCGCGCGCACCGCTCCGTACGGCACTTGCGCAGGGTGGTCCGACAGCCGTCCATGACGTGGAAGCCGTAGCCGCCGCTGCCCGTCACCCGGCAGCCGAGGAAGGAGCCGCGACCCTCGGCCGAGACGTAGAACCCGGCCTCGGCGGGCGAGGTGACCGTGCAGCGCTCGATCGTCGGGTCGGCGCCCTTGGTGACGATGACCCCGGTCTGCACGGCGTCGATGGTGCAGCCGGCGAGGGTGCCGCCGCTGCCGTGGTCCCGGAACCAGGCGCCCGTGGCGGCCTCGCGGATGCGGCAGTCGTCGAGCTGCGCGGTGGCCCCGTCGCTCACCGACACGGCCGTGTTGCGCACCTGGGACAGGTCGCTGTCGACGACGTCGGCGCGTGAGCCGCGGTCGAGGACGAACAGGGCGTCGGGCACGTCGTGCACCCGGCAGGAGTCGAGCACGGCGGTCGCCCCGTCGCTCACCCAGACCGCCGGGTAGTCGCCCGTGCTGTCGTGGATCTCGCACTGGTTGGCGTCCACGCGGGTCCCCGGGTCCCACACCGACAGGCCGTTGCGCCCGAACCGGCGCACCGTCGAGCGGGTCAGCGTGAGGACCGAACGCGAGCGCAGGTCCACCGCGTTCTCGGGGATGTCGTGGATGTCGCAGTCGGAGAGCGTGAGCACGGCGTCCGTGTCGAGGGTGATGCCGTCGGCGGAGGTCCGGTGCACGGTCGAGTCGCCGATGTGCGCCGTGGCGCGGGAGGCGATCTGCAGGCCGGTGCCCTTGATCTCGTACACCTCGCAGCCGAGCGCCTCCAGGCCGCTGCCCTCGCCGTTGACGGCGATGCCGGCGCCCGAGGCGTGGTGCACCCGGCAGCGTTCCAGCCGGGGGTGGGCGCCGCCGCGCACGGAGATGCCGGACTGGCCGGCGGCCACGACCTCGCACTCCTCGAACACCCCGCCGGCGCCGTCGAGGACGGCGATGCCGACGCCCGCCGGATTGTCGACGGTGCAGCGGCGGACGGTGGGGCGGGCCGCGCCGCGCACCTCGATGCCGGCGGCGGAGCGGGTGCTGATCCGCAGGTCGAGCAGTTCCGGCGTGCCGTCCTCCACGAGCAGCGCGGGCGCCGCCGCGTCCTGCCCCTCGACGTGCAGGTCGCGCAGGGTGGCCGAGGCCCGTACGGTCAGCGGGACCCCGTCGGCCGGCGCGATCCGCACCGAGCCGCCGTCCCCGCCGCGCAGCGTGACGGCCCGCTGGATCACCAGGTTCTCCCGGTAGGTGCCGGGGGCCACGGTGAGGGTGTCGCCGTCGCCCGCGGCCTCCAGGGCGGCGGCGAGGGAGGCGTACTCGCCCGTGCGGCGCCGCCACCGCGACGTGCCGGTGTGCGTCACCTGGACCGTGCCCTGTGCCATGGGTGTGCTCTGCCCCCGCCTCGTGCGCCGACGCTGCTCCGATGCCCCACCGTAGCGCGCGCGGCGCCGCGGGGTTGACGGGTCAGCTGCCCGTCCCCGTACGGCCCCAGTCGGGACCGGCCTGGGCCCAGGCGCGGTCGAGACGCGCGTACCGCCGCCGTACCAGCCGCTGTACGACCAGCCGTCGGGCGGTCTCCACGAGCAGGCCCCCGAGGAACGCCACGGTCAGGCCCGCGATGAGGGCGTGCGCCCGCGCGGTCTCCGGGTGCATCGGGGCGGGCACGGGCCGCCCCGACCGGTCGGTCCACAGCGGGAAGGCGTCACCGGGGCGCGCGTGCTGCCGGGTGGTGTTCAGGGTGCCGGTCCGGGAGCTGCCGTCCGGGGCGGTCCACTCGGCCACGACGGCGGGCCTGAGCCGCTGCTCGCCGGCCTCCTCGGCGGTCCGCCGCCCGGCTCCCTCCTCGGCGGTGCGCACCACCCGGGCGACGGTCGGCACCCGCTCCTGGTACTGGGCGCGGACCGCGCGCTGCAACGATCCGTTCGCCGAGAGGCCCGCGGCCAGCCCGGCCGCGGGCACTGCGAGACACAGCAGGACGGCCGCCGTGAGGGCGACCCATGCCTCGATCACGTCGGTGGTCCGGCGCACGGGATTGTGCCGCCAGCGCCAGAGTCCGATGGCTGCACGCACGCTCCGCACCCCCTCGTTGTCCGCTCTTCCAACGAGTGTGCCCCGGGGGAGGGTTCCTCGCCTGTCGAGCACGGAAGAGTGACGCGGACCGGTCGGCGGGGTCAGTCCAGGATCTCGACCGGGTCGCCGGCCTTGATGACGCCCCGCCGCTCGGGAACCAGGTTCTGGCCGAAGATCAGCCGGCTGCCGTCCCTGCGGTGCCGGGCCAGGGTGCGCAGCGGCTCCTTGCCGCGCTCGGCGGTCTCCTGGTCGGTGGTGGTGACCACGCAGCGGCCGCAGGACTTGGCGACGCGGAAGGTGACCTCGCCGATGGCGAGGCGGCGCCAGCCGTCCTCGGCCCAGGGGGCGGTGCCGTCGATGACCAGGTTCGGCCGGAAGCGGTTCATCGGCAGGGGGCCCTCGTCGGCGTGGTCGCCCTGGGCGATCAGGGAGTTGAGGGCGTCGAGCGAGGAGGTGGTGGCGGCGAGCAGCGGGTAGCCGTCGGCGAAGCTGACGGTCTCGCCGGGCAGCGCGAAGTCCGGGTCGACGGGACGCCGGCGGGCCGGGTCGTCCATGTGGACGAGGCGGACCTCGCTCTGGAGGTAGGCACTGAACCAGGCGTCCGCCGCGGGGTCGGCGGGGGCGGCCTCCACCAGGTCGCCGAAGATCTCCACCGTGATGGTGTCCCCCTCCCTCGGGGGCTTCGGCACCTCGACCGTGAGCGGGTCGGCGCCGGGCGCGGCCAGCGTGACACCGCCGTCCGGCAGCAGGGCGGCCGAGGCCAACGCCAGCCGCGCGTGCTGGCGTTGGGTCACGACCTTGCCCGTGGTGTCCACCACGGTCCAGCGGCGGTCGCCGGCCAGTCCCCATGGCTCGACTTCCGCCTGGGCGGGGGAGAACCCGCGCAGTGCCTTGACCGGGTGGACGTGGACGGAACGCAAGACAGGAATCGGCATGCCGCCATCCTGCCAGTCGCCCGTCCCGCCTCCGCGATCAGTACCCGCGGCCCTGGTAGGGGCGGTTGTACGGGTCCTCGTACGCGGCGGGCGTCGGCATCGGCCGGGGGGCGGCCGGACGCATCGCCTCGTAGCCGCCGGCCACGGGGCGGGGCTGCTGCGGAGCCTGGGGCCCCGGGTAGCCGCGCGGGGTGACGGGCTGCTGCGGGATGTACGGGGCGGGGGCGTGCTGCAGCGGCACGGGGGCCATCTGCGGGGTGGGCTGGGGGTAGCCGTACGCGCCGCCGTGACCGCCGTAGGACGGGGTGGGCTGCTGCGGGGCGGGGGCCGCCGGGAGGGCGGGCAGGGCCGCGGGCAGGGCCGGCAGGTAGCCGCTGCTTCCGGAGAAGCCGCTGTTGGTGTCGTACACGGAGGGCACTCGGATCGGGGCGATCTGAGGCGTGCCCCGCTCTGCGACGAGGGAGTCGTAGATCGGGGTGTCGGGGAACGACGGCGCGGTGTAGTAACCGCCTCCGTAGGTGGAGCGCGGGGAGGTCATGGCTCATAAGGTAAGCCCACGATGTGCCCTATGGGGAGCCCGGAATGGCGGTTGGTTGACGGGTTCTGAGAGGCCACCGATCCCCAATGCGATCGAACGTGACAAAAACGGACGCCCGATGGCGTATGGATCTTGTAAACCCCAGTTGAGGAGGGGTTACCGACCGGTCCGGTGTCAGGTTGACGTAAAGAAAACCGGCGGCGACAAAGGGGTTCCGGGAGCGTCCGGAGCCCGTCTCGCGTGCAGGTTTAATGACCCCGGCGTGACGGCGGCTTCCGGCCATTACTCCGTGTGCCGGGAAAAGCGCGCTGCGGTGCGGATTTCGTCGGCCGGGCGTAAGTCCTCCCCTTCCACGCCGCGCCCCGCCCCCGGTAGTGCTGCACCGCCGAGTCCACCGTCATCAACAAATAGAGGAGTGCGGTGAACGGGAGCAGCGGCCCGAGCCAGAGCGGCTGCCGGTAGTAGCGGAGCATCGGCAGGTACGTGAACGCCATCACCGCCCAGGCCGCGGCGCCCGCCCACGCCGCCGGGGCGTCCTCCGTGAGCAGCCCGGCCACCGCCGTCGCGGGCGGCGCCAGATAGACCAGGGCGAGACCCGCCACCGTCCCGGCGAGCAGCGTCGGGCTGTGCCGGAGCTGCGCGTACGCGCTGCGCGAGACCATCCGCCACAGGTCGCCCAGGCGCGGGTACGGACGGATGCTGTCCACCCGGTCCGCGAGCCCCAGCCAGATCCGCCCGCCCACGCCCCGCACCGCCCGCGCCAGCGACACGTCGTCGATGACGGCCTGCCGGATCGCGTCCGGCACCCCGGCCCGCTTGGCCGTCTCCGTCCGCAGCAGCACACAGCCGCCCGCCGCCGCCGTCGCCAGGGGGCGGCGCCGGTTGATCCAGCGGAACGGGTACAGCTGGCAGAAGAAGTAGACGAAGGCCGGGACGATCAGCCGCTCCCAGGGGCTCGCCACCCGAAGCCGGGCCATCTGCGACACCAGGTCGAGGTCGTGTCCCGTCGCCGCCGCCACCAGCAGCCGCAGACTGTCCGGCTCGTGCGCGATGTCCGCGTCGGTCAGGAGCAGGAACTCCGGCCCGCGCGCCTGGGCGAGCGCCGTCCCGTGCCGCAGCGCCCACAGCTTGCCCGTCCAGCCCGGCTCGGGTTCGCCCGGCGAGACCACCGTCAGCGCCAGGCCCGCCTGGCGTGCCGCCAGCTCCTCGGCCAGCCGCCCGGTGCCGTCGGTGCTCCCGTCGTCCACGAGGATCACCTCCGCCTGCCCCGGATAGTCCTGGGCGAGCAGCGACGGCAGGCTCAGCGGCAGCACCTCCGCCTCGTCACGGGCCGGCACGACGACCACGACCCGTGGCCACACCTCGGGCGGGCGCACGGGCACCGGAAGGCGCTGGTCCGTGCGCCAGAAGAATCCCTGGCCGAGCAGCAGCCAGGCCCAGACGGCCAGGGAGGCGATCGCGATCCAGGCAAGCGGGCTCATTCGCCGCAGTCTGCCCCAGATTGCCGGGGATGCAAGGGTGGTCGGCTAGGGTGACCGGGTGAAGATCGCGCTCATGGACTCCGGAATCGGCCTGCTCCCCGCAGCGGTCGCGGTGCGCCGCATGCGGCCCGACGCGGACCTGGTGCTCTCCTGCGACCCCGACGGCATGCCCTGGGGCCCGCGCACCGCCGAGGACCTCACCGGCCGGGCGCTGGCCGTGGCCCGGGCCGCCGCCGCCCACGAGCCCGAGGCGCTGATCGTCGGCTGCAACACCGCGACCGTCCACGCCCTGCCCGCGCTCCGTGAGGCACTGGAGCCCCGCATCCCCGTGATCGGCACCGTGCCCGCGATCAAGCCCGCCGCCGTCGGCGGCGGCAAGGTCGCGATCTGGGCGACCCCCGCCACCACCGGGAGCCCCTACCAGCGCGGACTCATCCGCGACTTCGCCGAGGGTGCCGAGGTCACCGAGGTGCCCTGCCCGGGCCTCGCCGACGCCGTCGAGCACGACGACGCGGAGGGCGTGCGGCGTGCCGTCGCCGCCGCGGCCGCGCTGACGCCCCGGGACGTCCGGGCCGTCGTGCTCGGCTGCACCCACTACGAGCTCGTCGACGAGCAGATCCTGGCCGCCCTCGACCGCCCCGACCTGCCCCCGGTCGTCCTGCACGGCTCCGCCGGGGCGGTGGCCAGCCAGGCACTCCGGCGCATCGGGGCCGAGGCCGACCCGACGGCGCCCCCGACGGGCACCCTGACCGTGCTCCTGAGCGGCCGCACCGGCGGGCTGCCGGCCGCGGCCCTCGGCTACCCGCAGGGGCGCTTCCTGGAGTCGGCCGCCGCCGCGCGCTAGGTCGTGTCCGGAAAGTAGCGCCGTCTGCCCGCAGGGCAGGGCTCGCGGCGTCTGGTGCGTGCGAGCGCAAGGCGTCGGGATGTCCTCGTAGCGGAGCTACTTGGGCGTTCCGGCAACGCCGCGATCGTGCGTGCCAGACGCCGCGAGCCAGGCGGGACTTTCCGGAAACGACCTAGGGGCGCGCCCCCGTTTGCCGCTGCCAGGGCGCCGGAGCGACCGGACGTACCTAGGCTGTTGCCATGAGGGAGCACTCCTCGCACCAGGGGCCCGAGCGGCCCACGCCCCCGGTCTGGACCGGCCGGGCGACCAACCGCCTCCAGTGGCTGCCGGCCGTCGCCGGAGCCGCCTGCATGGCGCTCGGCATCACCCTGGCCGTCGAGTCCCCCTGGACCTCCGGCATCGCACCCCTCCTGATGGCGGTCATCGGCTGTGTCGCGGCCGGCGTCCTCGTGCTCTTCGGCACGCTCGCCTTCGTGCACGTCGCGGTCCGCGTCGACGACGACGCCATGGAGGTCCGTTGCGGCCACATCGGCGTGCCGCGCCGCCGGATCCCGCTCTCCCACGTGGTCGGGGCCGACTTCGAGCCCTCCGTCACCCCGCGCCAATGGGGCGGCTGGGGCTATCGCTGGCGCCCCGAGAAGGGCACGGCGGTCGTCGTCCGGCGCGGCGAGGGGCTGGTGCTGCGGCTCGGCGACGGGCGCACGTTCACGGTGACCGTCGACGACGCCGAGGCGGCCGTGCGGGCGATCCGGGGGCTGCTGCGGAGGGCGACGCCCACCGGGCCGACGGGCCACTGAGGAGCGCGGGCGCCCCTGGGGGCGCCGTCCCGTCGGGCCCACAGGGGGCGCGACTAGACTCCGGCACGTGAGCGCCACCATTACCCCCGTCGACGTGCCCGAACCCGCTCCCGCGTCGGGGCGTGGCCGAGTGCCGCGGCGACTGCTGCGGCCCGGTGCGGCCGTCCTGTCCGGGCTCCTGCTCTTCCTGAGCTTCCCGCCGCGGCCGCTGTGGTGGCTCGCGCTGCCCGCGTTCGGGCTGCTCGGCTGGACCCTGCGCGGCCGGCGGCTGCGCGCCGGATTCGGCCTCGGCTACCTGGCAGGTCTCGGCTTCCTGCTTCCGCTGCTGGTGTGGACCGGCGAGGAGGTGGGCGCCGGTCCCTGGCTGGCGCTCGCCGCCGTCGAGGCGCTCTTCGTCGCCGCCGTGGGGCTCGGCATCGCCGCGGTCTCGCGGCTGCCCGCCTGGCCGCTCTTCGCCGCCGCCGTGTGGATCCTCGGCGAGGCGGCACGCGCGCGCGTGCCGTTCGGCGGCTTCCCCTGGGGCAAGATCGCCTTCGGACAGGCGGACGGCGTCTTCCTGCCGCTCGCGGCCGTCGGCGGCACCCCCGTGCTCGGTTTCGCCGTCGCCCTGTGCGGCTTCGGCCTGTACGAGGTGGTGCGCCTGGTCCTGGAGCGGCGCCGCTCCGGCACGGACGGGACCCCGGCGCCGGTGGCCCGCGGCCCGCTCGTCGCCGCCGCCCTCGCCGTGCTCGTCCCCGTCACCGGCGCGCTGGCCGCGCTGCCGCTCGTGGACGACTCCGCCGAGGACGGCACCGCCACCGTCGCGGCCGTGCAGGGCAACGTGCCGCGCCTCGGTCTCGACTTCAACTCCCAGCGCCGCGCGGTGCTCGACAACCACGCCAACCGCACCAAGGAGCTCGCCGCCGAGGTGAAGGCGGGCCGCGAGCCGCAGCCCGACCTCGTGCTGTGGCCGGAGAACTCCTCCGACATCGACCCGTACGCCAACCCCGACGCCTACGAGGTGATCGACCAGGCGGTACGGGCGATCGGCGCGCCCACCGTGATCGGCGCCGTCATCGCGCCCGAGACCGGCAAGCTGCGCAACACCCTGATCCAGTGGAACCCCGGGCGCGGTCCGGTCGCCGAGTACGACAAGCGGCACGTGCAGCCCTTCGGCGAGTACATCCCGATGCGCTCCTTCGTACGCCTCTTCAACAGCAACGTCGACCGGGTCCGGCGCGACTTCGGCGCCGGCACCAAGGTCGGCGTCTTCGACCTCGCCGGCACCAAGGTCGGCCTCGCCACCTGCTACGAGGCGGCCTTCGACTGGGCGGTGCGGGACACCGTCACGCACGGCGCGCAGCTCATCTCCGTGCCCAGCAACAACGCGACCTTCGGGCGCAGCGAGATGACCTACCAGCAGCTCGCCATGTCCCGGGTGCGGGCCGTCGAGCACAGCCGCAGCGTGGTCGTCCCCGTCACCAGCGGGGTCAGCGCGGTCATCCGCCCCGACGGCGAGATCGTGGCGCAGACGAAGATGTTCACGCCCGACGTGCTGGTCGAGAAGGTGCCGCTGCGCTCCTCGCTGACCCCCGCGACCCGCATGGGCACCCTGCCCGAGGCGCTGCTCGTCGCCCTCGCCGTGGCCGGTCTCGGCTGGTCGGCGGCCCGCTCCGTGCGCGCCAGGCGGGGCCGGGGCGGCGCCGGGGCCTGACCGGGGCGGACGACGGGGGCCGGACCGGGGCCGGCCCGCCGGGACCCGGAAGATGATCTAGGGTCGCCCCATGGGCACCCCTGACTTCATCCGTGACATCCGGGCCTCCGCCGGCCACCAGCTGCTCTTCCTGCCGGGCGTGAGCGCGGTCGTCTTCGACGACCGCGGACGGGTGCTGCTCGGCCGGCGGGCCGACACCGGGATGTGGGCGGTCATCGGCGGGATCGTCGAACCCGGCGAGCAGCCCGCCGCCTGCGCCGTCCGCGAGGTGTACGAGGAGACCGGCGTGCACTGCGTCGCCGAGCGGATCGTGCTCGTCCAGACCCTGCGCAAGCCGGTCGTCTACCCCAACGGCGACCAGTGCCAGTTCATGGACGTCTCCTTCCGCTGCCGGGCCGTCGGCGGCGAGGCCCGGGTCAACGACGACGAGTCGCTGGAGGTCGGCTGGTTCGAGACCGACCGGCTGCCCGAGATGAAGCGGTTCTCGTACCTCCGCATCGAGAAGGCGCTGGCCGACGAACCCACATGGTTCGACACCACTCCCCAGGGCTGAACTATGGGTGGGCAGCACATCGGTCGGGGGTGGGGCCGTTCATAGGGTGCGGAACATGAGCGCCCCCACCACACCAGGCCCCGTACCGGCCCAGGCCCCCGTGCCCGGCCCCGTACCCGGGGCCGTCGCCCTCGACCTCTCCGGGCGCACCGCGCTCGTCACCGGCGCCGCCAGCGGCATCGGCCGGGCCTGCGCGCTGCGCCTCGCCGCCGCCGGGGCCCGGGTCAGAGCCGTCGACCGGGCCGCCGAAGGTCTCGACGAACTGGCCGGAGCCGCCCGGGGCCTCGCGGGCGCGGTCGAGCCCCGGCTGCTCGACCTCACCGACCTCGACGCCGCCGAGGCGGCCGCGGCGGGCACCGACATCCTCGTGAACAACGCCGGGCTCCAGCTCGTCCGGCCCATCGAGGAGTTCCCCCCGGAGGTCTTCCACACCGTCCTCACCGTGATGCTGGAAGCACCGTTCCGGCTGATCAGGGGCGCGCTGCCGGAGATGTACGCGCGCGGCTGGGGCCGGATCGTCAACGTCTCCTCCGTCCACGGGCTCCGCGCCTCGCCCTTCAAGTCGGCCTATGTGGCCGCCAAACACGGACTGGAGGGCCTCTCCAAGACCGCCGCCCTCGAAGGCGCCCCGCACGGCGTCACCTCCAACTGCGTCAACCCCGGCTATGTGCGCACGCCCCTGGTCGAGCGCCAGATCGCCGACCAGGCCGCCGCCCACGGCATCCCCGCCGAGCGGGTCCTGACCGACGTCCTGCTGAAGGACTCGGCGCTGAAGCGGCTCATCGAGCCCGAGGAGGTCGCCGAGGCCGTGGTCTACCTCTGCGCCCCGCATGCCTCGTTCGTCACCGGTACCTCGCTGGTCCTCGACGGGGGCTGGACGGCCCACTGAGCGCCCGCGCACCGAGTCCCGTGTCCACAGGCGGTTGTCCACAGGGCTGGTGCGACCCCCCGTACGGCAGGTATCCCTGTGACCATGACCCACGAACAGGCCGTCTACCTGGAGCTCCTCGCCCGCGGCGCCGCCACCGAGGCGTACGACCGGCCCGCGCTGCTCGCCCGAGCGAGCGGCGCGGGCCCGGAGGAGCTGGCCCAGCTGGAGCAGGCCAAGCAGCTCGCGCTGCGGGTCCGGGCCGAGCTGGAGAGCCGGCGGCGGCGCGAGGCCGAGCTGTCCGCGCTCTTCGAGACCGCCAACGACCTCGCGGGCCTGCGCGACCTCGACGACGTGCTGCGCGCCATCGTCCAGCGCGCCCGCTCCCTGCTCGGCACCGAGGTCGCCTACCTCAGCCTCCACGACCCGGTCCGCGGCGACACCTACATGCGGGTCACCGAAGGCTCCGTCTCGGCCCGCTTCCAGCAGGTCAGGCTCGGCATGGGGGAGGGGCTCGGCGGCCTCGTCGCCCAGACCGCCCGACCGTACGTGACGGACGACTACTTCCACGACGCGCGCTTCCAGCACACCGAGTCCATCGACAGCGCCGTGGGCGACGAGGGCCTGGTCGCGATCCTCGGCGTGCCGCTCACCCTCGGCAGCCAGGTCATCGGCGTCCTCTTCGCCGCCGACCGGCGGGCCAGGGTCTTCGAGCGCGAGCAGGTCGCCCTGCTCGGCTCCTTCGCCGCCCACGCCGCCGTCGCCATCGACACCGCCAACCTGCTCGCCGAGACCCGCTCCGCCCTCGCCGAGCTGGAGCGCGCCAACGACATCATCCGCGAGCACAGCGGCGTCATCGAGCGGGCCTCCGAGGTCCACGACCGGCTCACCGAGCTCGTGCTGCGCGGCGGCGGGGTGCACGACGTGGCCGCCGCCGTCTCCGAAGTCCTCGGCGGATCCGTCGAGTTCACCGAGGAGCCGGCCCGCCCCGGCCGGATCACCGAGGGCCACGCCACGCGCGACGGCGACGACTGGATCGCCGCCGTCTCCGCCGGCGGCGAGAGCTTCGGCGCCCTCGTCCTGCGCGGCAGCCCCGACGTCGACCCCGTCGACCTGCGCACCCTGGAGCGTGCCGCCCTCGTCACCTCGCTGCTGCTGCTGGCCCGCCGCTCCGCGGGCGAGGCCGAACAGCGTGTCCGCGGCGAGCTCCTCGACGACCTCCTCGACGCCCCCGACCGCGACCGGCGCCTGCTGCGCGAGCGCGCCGCCCGACTGCGCAGCGACGGCGACGGGCCCCATGTGGTGCTCGCCGCCCGCATCGACCGGGCGGGCGCCGGAGCCGAGCCGGAGGCCGGCGGACGGGAGAGCGCCGACCGCCAGCGGCTGCGCTCCGCCGCCTCGCACCTCGCCGCCACCCGGCACGGCCTCGCCTCCGCCCGCGACGGCGGCACCGTCCTGCTGCTGCCCCTCGGCCCCGGCGAGAGCGCCGCCGAACTGGCCCGGCAGACCGCACGGCACCTCGGCGCAGCCCTCCACGAGCCGGTCACCGTCGGCGCCTCCGCCCCCCTCGACGCCCCGCTCGTCCACCCGGACCGGGTGGCCCCGGCGTACGACGAGGCCCGCCGCTGCCTCGACGCCCTGCGGCTGCTGCACCGCCAGGGCGAGGGCGCGGCCGCCGAGGACCTCGGCTTCCTCGGCCTGCTGCTCGCCGACACCCGCGACATCGAGGGCTTCGTCGACCGGACCATCGGCCAGGTCGTCGCCTACGACCGGCGCCGGGGCACCGACCTGGTGCGCACCATGGACGCCTACTTCGCGTGCGGGATGAGCCCCGCCCGCACCAAGGACGACCTGCACGTCCACGTGAACACGGTGGCCCAGCGCATCGAGCGCATCGGGCGCCTCCTCGGCGCCGACTGGCAGACCCCCGCCCGCGCCCTGGAGATCCAGCTGGCCCTGCGCCTGCACGCCCTGGCGGAGGCCGTCATACGCTGACCGGACCCGGCCCGACCCCCTGCGGCTCCCTGCCACGGCCGCGCCAGGACCGCACCTCCAGGAGGCCCCTCCATGACCGCACGCCCCGACGGGCTCCCGCTCTCCGGCATCACCGTCGTCAGCCTCGAACAGGCCGTGGCCGCGCCCTTCGCCACCCGCCAACTGGCCGACCTGGGCGCCCGGGTGATCAAGGTGGAGCGCCCGGGAGAGGGGGACTTCGCGCGCCGGTACGACACGACCGTGCACGGCGAGTCCAGCTACTTCGTGTGGCTCAACCGGTCGAAGGAGTCCCTCACCCTCGACCTGAAGAGCGAGGCCGGGCGCGAGGTCCTGGAGCGCCTGCTCGAAGGCGCCGACGTGTTCGTGCAGAACCTGGCGCCGGGCGCCGCCGCCCGTATGGGACTCGGCGCCGAGGCGCTCGCCGAGCGCTTCCCCTCGCTGATCCCCTGCACCGTCTCCGGATACGGCACCAGCGGACCGTGGGCCGACCGCAAGGCCTACGACCTGCTGGTCCAGTGCCAGACCGGCCTGGTGTCACTGACCGGGAACGAACACGGCGCCGCCCGCGCGGGGGTGTCCGTCGCCGACATCGCCGCCGGGATGTACGCCTACAGCGGCATCCTCACCGCCCTCTTCACCCGCGCCACCACGGGCGTGGCCCGCGCCGTCGAGGTCTCGCTCTTCGAGGCGCTCGCCGAATGGATGGGCCAGCCCGCCTACTACACCCGATTCGGCGGCACCCAGCCCCCGCGCGTCGGCACCCGGCACGCCACCATCGCCCCCTACGGCGCCTTCACCGCGGCCGACGGCAAGGACGTCCTCTTCTCCGTCCAGAACGAGCGCGAATGGGCCGCCCTGTGCGAGCGGTTCCTGGGCCGGCCCGGTCTGGTCGACGATCCGCGGTTCGTCACCGGCTCGGACCGGGTCGCCCACCGCGACGCGCTGGACGCGCTCGTCGCCGCCCGGTTCGCCGAGCTCGACAGCGTGACGGCGGGCAAACTGCTCGACGAGGCGGGCGTCGCCAACGCCGGGGTCAACGACATCGCCGAGTTCCTGGAACACCCCGTGCTCAGCGCCCGGGACCGCTGGCGCGAGGTCCCGATCCCCGGCGGCGCCCTCGTGCCCGCCCTGCTGCCCCCGGCCGATCTCGCGGGCGTCGACGCGCACATGGGCGCCGTGCCCGCGGTCGGCGAGCACACCGCGCGCATCCTGGCCGAACTGGGCTACGCGGCGCCCGACATCGACCGGATGCGGGCCGACCGTGCGATCTGAGACCTCGTCACCGGGCCTACAGGTCCACCTCGTTCACGCCTGCCAGCGGGACGGGGCCGGCGGCAGCCCCACGGCCGTCGTCCTGGAGACGGGTGAGGCCGCCGCGTCCCTGGACGACGAGGCCCGCCGCGGGGTGCCAGGGGCATGGGGCGCCTCGCACGCCGTGTACGTCCGCGTGCGCGACGAGGACGCCCCCGAACCCACCGTGGACCTGCGCTTCTTCACCGCCGAGGGCGAGCTGCCCGCCTGCGGGCACGGCACCGTCGCCGCGCTCGTCCTCCTCGCCTCGCGGGCCGCGCCGGGGGAGCCGTACCGCGCCACCCTCCGCACCGCCCGGCATGTCTTCTCCGGCCGCGCCCGGGCGGAGGGGGACCGGGGCACCGGCCTGTTCGACCCCGGCCCCGTCGACCTGCGCGCACCGACCGCCGCCGAACTCGCCCTCGTCCTGCCTGCCCTGGGCCTCGCACCCGGCGAGGCGGGCCCGGACGCGCGGGTCGCGGGGGTCGGCCGGCAGCGGATCCTGGTGCCCGTGGACTCCCGCGCCGCCCTCGCCGCGCTCGCGCCGGACCCCGACCGGCTGCGCGCGGCCTGCGACCGGCTCGGACTCCTCGGCGCCTACGTCCACTCGCCGCCGTCCCCCTCGGGCTCCCTCGCGGCCCGCATGTTCGCCCCCTCCATCGGGGTGCCCGAGGACATCGCCAACGCCAACAGCACCGCCTGCCTCGCCGCCCACCTGGCCGGACGCGGACACACCGACCTCGCCGTCGACATGGGCGACGCCCTCGGCAGCCCCGCGCGCATCACGGCCACGTGCGTCGACCGGCCGACCGCCGGGACGGGGGCGCCGGCCCGGGCACCCAGGATCCTGATCGGCGGCACGGCGCTGATCGAAGGAGACACCGGCCCGGGCCGGCCCGTCACACCTCGCGGTACAGCGCGGTGAGCAGCTCGATCACACCGGGCGCGGCGGGGTGCGGATCGTCCCGCCACCAGGCCAGCCGCACCGCGACCGGCTCGGCGTCCCGCACCGGGCGGTAGACCACCCCCGGGCGGCGGTACTGGCTCGCGGTCGCCTCCGCGCTCATCCCGATGCGGCGGCCGGTGGAGATCGCGGTGAGCCAGTCGTCCACGTCGAAGATCTCCTCCGTCGCGGGCCGGGAGTCCGGCGGCCACAGCTCCGGCGTGGTGGTGCCGGTGCGCCGGTCGATCAGCAGCGTGTGACCCGTCAGGTCCGCCAGGCGCACCGAACGGCGCCGGGCCAGCGGATCGTCGGCCGCCATCACGCACAGCCGCCGTTCCAGGCCCACGATCGCGGAGTCGAAGCGCCGGTCCTCCAGCGGCCTGCGCAGCACGGCGAGATCGCACGAGCCCTCCGCGAGCCCGGCGGTCGCGGTGTTCACCCGTACCATCTGCAGCTCGCCGTCCGGGTGCGCCGCCGCCCACCGGCGCTGGAACGCCGGGGTGTGCCGGCCCAGGGCCGACCAGGCGTAGCCGATCCGCAGGACGCGCTGCCCCGACGTCGCCTCCCGGACCAGTTCGTCCGCCTCCGCGAGCACCCGCCGCGCGTGCGCCACCACCCGTATCCCGTGCGCCGTCGGGGTGACCGCGCGCGAGGTCCGCCGCAACAGGCGTACGCCGAGGACCCGTTCGAGGGAGGCGAGGGTGCGGGAGACGGCCGCCTGGGAGACGCCCAGCGCGAGCGCCGCGTCGGTGAACGTGCCCTCGTCGACGATCGCGACGAGACAGCGCAGCTGCCGCAGCTCCACACCCGCGCCGCCCGCACTGTTCCTGTCGTCCATGACTCCAGCGTATAGACCTGACCCGTTCATGCATTTTGCGCAAGGAGGTCGGGCATCGACGATCTGCTCATGCACTCTGCTCCTGCCGCCGGAACCGCCCCGGCGCCGCGCCCCGGGCCGACCCCGCGCGCCTCCTCGGCGGGCGTCGCCGCCATGCTCGGCAGCGGTCTGTCCAACCAGATCGGCGCCGCCAGCGGCTCCCTCGCCTTTCCCGTCCTCGGGCCCGTCGGCGTGGTCGCGGTGCGGCAGTACGTCGCCGCCGCCGTCCTGCTGGCCGTCGGGCGGCCCGCGCTGCGCAGCTTCACCTGGCACCAGTGGCGGCCGGTCGCCCTGCTCGCGCTGGTCTTCGGCACGATGAACCTCTCCCTCTACACCGCCATCGACCGAGTGGGCCTCGGGCTCGCCGTGACCCTGGAGTTCCTCGGGCCGCTCGCCATCGCGCTGGCCGCCACCCGCCGCCGGGTCGACGCGTTCTGCGCGGTCGTGGCGGCGGCCGGGGTGGTCGTCCTCATGCGCCCGCAGACCTCCACCGACTACGTCGGGATGGGCGCGGGCCTGCTCGGGGCGGTGTGCTGGGCCGCGTACATCCTGCTCAACCGCACGGTCGGCAGCCGGATCCCCGGTGCCCAGGGGAGCGCGGCGGCGGCGCTGCTGTCCGCCGTCATGTTCCTGCCGATCGGGCTGTACGTCGTCCTGCGCCACCCGCCGACCGCCGCGTCCCTCGGCTACGCGGTCGCCGCCGGACTGCTCGCCTCGGCCGTCCCGTACCTCGTGGACCTCTTCACGCTCCGGCACGTGCCGCCCGCCGCCTTCGGGCTCTTCATGAGCGTCAACCCCGTCCTCGCGGCCCTGGTCGGCTGGATCGGGCTCGGCCAGGGCCTCGGCTGGATCGAGGCGACCGCCATCGGGGCGGTCGTCGGCGCCAACGTGTTGAGCATCGCCACCTCGGGCCGCGGGCCCGCCGTTTGAACCCGCGGCGGGCCGGGCGGTCGACTAGCTGGGCGCGCCTGGGGCAGGGGTTCCGGGACCCGGCGGGTGAGGATCAGGCGTTCCAGGACCAGGCGTTCCTGGACCCGGCGCGCCAGGCCCGGGCGCGCCCGGGCTGCCGTCGCCGTCCGTCCCTGCGTCACCCACCCCCACTTCCACCCCACCCGCTCCCTCCCCGCCCGCCTCGCGCAGCGCCGTATACACCGACCACACCACCGACACCAACGGCACCGCCACCACCGCGCCGAGGATGCCGGCCGCGATCGAACCCGCGACCACCGAGATCGCCACCACCAGGGGATGCAGCCGTACGGCCCAGCTCATGACCAGCGGGTGCAGCAGGTGGCCCTCGATCTGGCCGATGACCACGATCAGGGCGATCACGATCGCCGCCACCCACGGACCCTTCGTGGCGAGCGCCACGACCGCGGCGACCGCGAGCGCGACCGGCGAGCCGATCAGCGGGACGAACGCGGCCGCGAACTCCAGCAGCGCCAACGGCACCGCGAGCGGCACGCCCAGCAGCCACAGCGCGACGCCGACGAGGATCGCGTTCGTCGCGGCCACCAGCACGATCCCGTGGGTGTAGCCGGTGAACGTGCGCCAGGCGGCGCGCCCGCCGACCCCCACCCGCCCGCGCACGGACCCGGGCAGCTGATCCCGGAACCAGTCCCAGTGCCGGTCCCCGGAGTGGATGAAGAACACCGAGCAGAACACCGCGAGGGCCAGCGTGGTCAGCACCGCCACCACCTGGTGCGCCCCGCTCAGCGCCTGGCTGGCCAGGGTCGACCGGTGACTCGACAGGAAGTCGCCGATCTTGGCCTGGATGTCGGTGAGGGCCCGCGGGTTCAGCCGGAACGGCGGCCGCTGGAGCCAGTCCTCGATCCGGCCGACGCCGTCCCGGAACTCCCGGGCCAGCGTCGAGCTCTCGCCCGCGACCGCCTCGCCGACCAGGGTGAGCACGCCGAGGACGAGCGCGATGCCGCCGAACAGCGTGAGGGCCACCGCGAGCGGGCGGGGCAGCTTCCGCGCGACGAGATCGGCGACCGGGCGCAGCAGCGCGGTGATCACCAGGCCGAGGAACACCGCCACCGCGACCTCGTGGAACCGCCCGAGCACGGAGAACAGGACGTAGACGAGCGCGCCGACGACCAGCACGCGCCACGCGTAGGCGGCGGCCGTGCGGAGGAGCGGGGCGACCGTGGGCGGTGCGGCTGGCTGCATGACCGACGACGTACCACCGTGGCCGTGCCACGCCACGGCCGGGAGCCGACATTCGCCCGACCGGGTCGGGCGAATGTCGGCCCCCGGGGTGTCCCCGGGGCGTGCGGCACTGCGGTGGATCGTGCACCCGACCCGGAGCGCTTCGCGTGGGTATCGCGGGCCCGGCGTCGACAGCGGTCTCCAGAGGGGCAGGACCGGCCACGGATCGCGTCTCCCGGCTCCTCTTTCGAGTGACGGATGATCGTTTCTCCGAGGGGACAGGGGCAGACGGAACGCCAGGATGTCTCCATGATCACTTCTCGTGTCCGGGCTGCCGCCCTGCACCGCACCGTTGTGTCCGCAGCCCTGGCTGCCGTAGCCGCTCTCACCGTCACGTCCACGCCCGCCGCGGCCACGCCCGCGGCGGAGCGGGCGGTCTCCGTGACGAGGACGGTCGAGGAGCCGCACTGTGGCGGCGAGTGGGTCGACTACAAGGACAGCAACCAGGACCGGCGGATGAAGAGCTGGCTCTGCCTCTACGACAGCGGCAACGGCGGCGTCTACCCGACCCTGTGGACCGAATGCGGCTGGTGGAAGATCATCGGCTGGGCGGCACCGCCCAACGGCTGCCGTATCTGGGAGCCCAGCTCCTACGAGATCACCTTCCCCGACGGCACCAAGACCACCGACGCCGTCTTCCCCGGCGCCTCCGGCAGCGACAAGGCCGCCACCAACGGCACCGCGTACCCCTGCCAGGCCGGCCCCTGGAAGCTCTGGTCCTACTACGGCGTCCAGATGAAGGACGTCCTCGGCAACTGGGGCAGCAGCGTCGCCGCCACCCACGAGGTCACCATCAACGTCACCTGCCCCTGAACCCCCACGAGGGCCGGTCGCCGACCAGGACGACCTCCAGGGTGCGCGGGCCGTGCACCCCCTCCACCCGGTCCAGTTCGATGTCGCTGGTCGCCGACGGGCCGGAGATCCAGGTCAGGGGGCGGGTCGGGTCGAGGCGGCCGAGGGCGAGCGGGACGGAGGTGACCACCTGGTCGGGGGTGCGGACCACGCAGATGTGGTGGTCCGGGATCAGGGTGATGCGGCGGCGGCCCTGGTCGGCGGAGCCGTCGAGGACCAGGGTGCCGGTCTCGGCGACGGCCACCGCGCAGCCGGTGACCACGCTGTCGATCCGGTCGAGTGCGCCGGGAGTGCTCTCCGCGCGGTCCGGGACCCGCTCGGCGTCGCTCGCCGCGAGCCAGCCGGGATCGAGGCCCGGCGGCACCAGTACCGTCCGCGCGCCCCGCGCCGCCAGCAGTCCCGCGAGGACCGCGGGGAGCTCCCCGGGCGTGCAGCGGTGCACCAGCGCCCGGTAGTCCGCCAGGTTCTCCGCGAGCAGGTCCACGGTCTCCTCGGGGCTCCGCTCGCCGTGCTGCCGCAGATAGGCGCGCGGGACGGCCTCCTCGTACGGCTCGGGGTCCCTCGGAGGTCCGGCGAGGGCGCGCCGCACCCGGCCGAGGACCCGGTCCCTGCTGCTCATCGCGTCTCCTCACGGTCCTGCGGGGTGGCACCGTCGTTCCGGCCGCCGTCGGTCCGCTCCCACCAGTCGCGGAACGGTTCCGCCGGCATCGGCGGCAGGTCGCGGGTCGCGCTCCAGGCCCGGCCGGGGCCGGGCAGCGTCCGGGGGTGGAGCCGGCGGGTGCGGGCGGCGAGCCGCTGGCCGGTGCGCAGCACGCCCGGCCGGCCGAACGCCCAGCGGGCCGCGCGCATCGCCGCCCGCTCGGCGGCGTGGCCCTTCGCGGGACGCAGCACCACCTTGTTGCCCTCGCGGGTCGCCGGACCGCCCTGGGCGACGCGTTCGCGCAGGTGGACCAGGACCTCCGGGATGTCGATGGCGACCGGACAGACCTCGTAGCAGGCGCCGCACAGCGAGGAGGCGTACGGGAGGGAGGCGTCGATCTCGCTCGCCGTCCCGCGCAGCTGCGGGCTGAGGATGGCGCCGATGGGCCCCGGGTAGACCGAGCCGTAGGCGTGCCCGCCGGCCCGCTCGTACACCGGGCAGACGTTGAGGCAGGCCGAGCAGCGGATGCAGCGCAGCGCCTGCCGGCCGACCTCGTCGGCGAGGGTGTCGGTGCGCCCGTTGTCGAGCAGCACGAGATGGAAGGCGCGCGGCCCGTCGCCGTCGGTCGTGCCGGTCCACAGGGAGGTGTACGGGTTCATCCGCTCGGCGGTCGAGGAACGCGGCAGGGTCTGGAGGAACACCTCCAGGTCCCGCCAGGTCGGGATCGTCTTCTCGATGCCGACGACCGAGATCAGCGTCTCGGGCAGGGTCAGGCACATGCGGCCGTTGCCCTCGGACTCGACGACGACCAGGGTGCCGGTCTCGGCGACCATGAAGTTGGCGCCGGAGATGCCCACCTTGGCCCGCAGGAACTTCTCCCGCAGATGGAGCCGGGCCGCCTCGGCCAGTTCGGCGGGGGAGTCGGAGAGGCCCTCGGGCGCCGGGCGGCCCCATTCCTTCATCTCGGAGCGGAAGACGTCCCGGATCTCGCCGCGGTTGCGGTGGATGGCCGGGACCAGGATGTGCGAGGGCCGGTCGTCGCCCAACTGCACGATCAGCTCGGCGAGATCGGTCTCGTAGGCGCGGATGCCCTCGGCCGCCAGGGCCTCGTTGAGGCCGATCTCCTGGGTGGCCATCGACTTGACCTTGACGACCTCCGACTCGCCGGTGGCCTTCACCAGGTCCGTGACGATCCGGTTGGCCTCCGCCGCGTCCGCCGCCCAGTGCACCGTGCCGCCGGCGGCCGTCACCGACTCCTCCAACCGCAGCAGGTAGTGGTCGAGGTGACGCAGCGTGTGGTCCTTGATCCGCCGGCCGGCCTCCCGCAGCTCCGCCCAGTCCGAGAGCTCCGCGACGGCGGCGGCCCGCTTGGCGCGGATCGTGCGGGTGGCGTGCCGCAGGTTGCCGCGCAGCCGCTCGTCGGCCACGGCCTCGCGCGCCGCCTCGGGGAACGCCGGCATGCCGACGAAGGTGCCGCTCATGCCAGGGGCTCCGCTTCCGTGCTCGCCAGGATCTCCGCGAGGTGGACCGGCCGCAGCCGCGTCCGCAGGCGCACCATCGTCCCCCCGAGGTGCATCAGACACGAGTTGTCGGCCGCGCACAGCACCTCCGCGCCGGTCGACTCGGCGCCGCGCACCTTGTCCGCGCCCATCGCCGCGGAGACGTCCGGGTTCTTCAGGGCGAACGTGCCGCCGAAGCCGCAGCACTCCTCGGCACCCGGCAGCTCCCGCAGGTCGAGCCCCTTCACCGCCCGCAGCAGCCGCAGCGGACGGTCGCCGAGCCCGAGGCCGCGCACCCCGTGACAGGTGGGGTGGTACGTGACCGTGTGCGGGTAGTGGGCGCCGACGTCCGTCACGCCCAGCACGTCGACGAGGAACTCCGTCAGCTCGTACGTCCTCGGCACCACCGGCGCCAGGACCGTGGCCAGCCCGTCGCCGCGGCCCTCCGCGCGGGCCCGCTCGCCCAGCCGCGGATACAGCTCGCGCACCATCGCCCCGCACGAACCGGAGGGCGTCACGATCGCCTCGTAACCTCCGAAGACCTCCGCGAAGCGCCGCGCGAGCGGTTCGGCCTCGTGCCGGTAGCCGGTGTTGTAGTGGGCCTGCCCGCAGCAGGTCTGCCCGCGCGGGAAGTCGACGTCGACGCCGAGGCGGGTCAGCAGGCGCACCACGGCGCGGCCGGTGTCCGGATAGAGGGTGTCGTTGACACACGTCAGGAACAGGGCGACACGCATCGCGGCTCCTTCGGGGAGGTCGGGGGCGGGGTTCCTCGCACCAGCTGGTGATCACCCTAGACAGCCCCGGCGGCCCGTGGCCGGAACCCGCTGGATAGGCTGAGCGCGAGGGCACCGCCGCACCGGGGTCCAGAATCCGGCCGCAGGCCGCCCGACCCCGGAACGCCCATCATGACGACAGCCGCGCCCACGCGCCCCCAGACCGCCCCCACCGCCCCCACCGCTCCGGCGGCCCGTCCGCCCGCCCGCCCCGCGCCCGCGGCGGCCCTGCTCAGCGTGAGCGGCGCCACCACCGTCCTGCTCGGGCTGGTCGGGATAGGCGCCGTGCTGCACGAGCCGGTGCTGATCCCGCCGCTGGCGGCGAGCGCCGCGCTCGTGCACAGCGCCCCCACCCTGCCGCTCGCGCAGCCCCGCAGCGTGCTCGTCGGGCACCTGATGGGGATGTGCGCCGGCTACGCGGCGCTCACGCTCGCCGGCGGAGCCGCCTGGGTCGCCGCGCTCGCCGCGGGCGTCACCATGGCACTGAACGCGCTCGCCCGCACCCCGCACTCCCCGGCCGTGGCCACCGCCGTCGTCATCGTGCTCCAGGCACCCGCGCCGGGCCGCTTCGTCCCGCTGCTCCTCGGCTCCGCGGTCCTCCTGGTCCTGACCGGCTACGCGGCCTCCCGGGTCCGCCGCGCGGGCCCGAGGTACCCCGTCTACTGGTGGTAGGCGACGCCCCCGCGCGGGACGCGACGCAGAACGCCCGCTTCCCCGGGGGAGACCGGGAAGCGGGCGTTCTGGATCAGGCGGGTGCCGGGCGGATCAGCGCTTGGTGCCCTTGATGACGATGTCGCCGATGCCGACGTGCAGGCGACCGCTCGCCTCGAAGCCGAACTCGGCGGCCCACTCCTCGTACTCCTTGGGCGTGTAGACCATGCCCTCGCCCGACGCGATGGTCAGGAAGTACGCGGACAGGGCGGCCGCCACGTCCGGGCCGGTCTCGTCGTCGTGGGCCAGCGGGGTGGCCACGAACAGGCCGGCGCCGGGCTCGACGGCGCGGGCGGCCTTGGCGATGAGCTCCTTGTTGCGCTCCGCGGACCAGATCTCCAGGAAGTGGCCGAAGAGGACCGCGTCGCAGCCCTTGGGGAACTCGTCCTTGAAGACGTCGAGGCCGACGGCGCGGACCCGGTCGCTCAGGCCGAGCGAGGCGATCTTCTGGTTGGCGCGCTCCGCCACGGTGGGCAGGTCGGCGATGGTGATCTGCAGGTGCGGCCAGCGGCGCGCCAGGTGCGTCGCGTTGACGGCCGTGCCGCCGCCGATGTCCAGCAGGTGGGTGTAGCCGGACAGGTCCAGCTCCTGCACGAGCTCCTCGGCCATGACGCGGCTCACGGAGCCCATCATGTTGTGGAACACGGTCTCCTTCGCCGGGTCCAGCGCGAGGCGGCCGTACAGCGTCGGGGAGTCGCCCGGGACCTCCTTCTGGAGGCCGACGTTGCTGTACTCCTTCAGCGACTCGTAGAACCAGAACATCGGCCGGTAGTTGATCTGCTGCTCCCACGGCACGAACGCGGCCGGGATGTCGTCCAGCTTGCCGGCCAGCGGCTCGGAGACCGCCGTGTTGTAGTAGCGGTCGTCCTCCTTGCGGAGCAGGCCGGCGCTGGTGCAGCCGAGCAGCAGGATGCGGGCCGGCTGCTCCTCGATGCCCAGGCGGTCCGCGACGTCCTTCCGGGTGAGGCCGGGCTCGCGCCCCAGCAGCTCGAAGAGGCCGAACTGGCAGGCGGCGCTCAGGTACTGGAACCTGTAGTGGCCGTAGAAGAGCTCACGCAGCGGCTCGATGGAACTCGTCGAGGGGTCGATCGAAGTGTCCGACATTGTATTTCGCTCCCAGATTCAGTGCGTGGTGAATACCCGGTCGGGCGATGTCTTTTCCGGACGGCCGCTCAGCGGAGGGCGTGAATACAGGCTGTCGCACGGGGAGATGAGGAGCATCACGTATTCATGCGATCTACGAAAGGCCCCGGTGGGGCGGGTTAATGGACTCTCGTGATGCCCGGGAACGGCCTCCGAACGACCCGGGAACGGGTGAATTTCGGTAGCACGCGTACCGGGGGATCCCTTTTGAATCGCCGGTGTGGTAGGGCGGTGTGGCAGGGCGGTACGGGAGCCGCCGCCGGGTCTGGGGCCCCATGAGAACGCCCCCATGAGAACGCCCTCACGCGTACGCCTCGACGCGTACGCCTCAAACGAGAACGCGCCCCCTGTCGACGGCGGGAAGCCGTCGGCAGGGGGCGCGCCCGGGACGCCGGAACGGGTCAGGCGTTCTCCTTCTTCGGCACCAGCAGGCTGACGAGAGCGATGCCCACGGCGATGCCCGCGGCGCACAGGAAGACCAGGTCGTAGCCGGAGGCCACGGCGTCCACCTTGGAGGTGCCCTCGGCCGCGTCGGCGGCCTTGGCGCCGGCGGCCGTCGCGAGGACCGCCAGACCGATCGAACCGCCCACCTGGCTCGCCGTGTTGGCGAGGCCGCCGACGATGCCCGCGTACTCCTCGGGCGCGCCCGCGGTCGACGCCGCCATCAGGGTCGGGAAGGTCAGACCGATGCCGACCGAGATGAGCAGCGTCGGGCCGAGCACGCTCGCCGCGTAGCCGCTGCCGGGGCCGGCCGCGGACAGCCACAGGAAGCCCGCCACGAAGCAGGCGCTGCCGGCCAGGATCAGCGGACGCACGCCGACCTTCGGCAGCCAGGCCGAGGCGTAGCGGGCGACCACCATGAAGCCGACGGCGGCGGGCGTCTGGCCGAGACCGGCCTGGAGCGCGGTGAAGCCGAGGACGTTCTGCAGGAAGAGCGCCGTGAAGTACCACATCGCGATGGCGATCCCGCCGAACAGCAGCAGCATCGCGTTGCCGGTGGCGATGCCCCGGTTCCTGAACAGCTTCAGGGGCACCATCGGGTGGGCGACCTTGGTCTCGACCACCAGGAAGGCGAGCAGCAGGACCAGGCCGACCAGGATCGGTCCGACGACCAGCGTGTCGGTCCAGCCGTGGTCCGCGATGTGCATGACGCCGAAGACCACCGCGGCCAGGCCGAGGGTGCCGGTCAGGGCGCCCAGGAGGTCGAGCGACTCGCGGCGGGTGGTGCGCGCGGCGGACAGCTGCGTGAGCGTCACGGCGATCAGCAGCGCGCCGATCGGCACGTTGATGAGGAAGACCCAGCGCCAGGACAGACCGGTCGTGAACGCGCCGCCGACGATCGCGCCGGCCAGACCGCCCACGCCGCCCGAGGAGGCCCAGGCGCCGAACGCCTTGGCCCGCTCACCCGGCTCGGTGAAGACCGTGTTGATGACCGCCAGCGTCGACGGTGCCATCATCGCGGCGCCGACGCCCTGCACCACACGCGCCGTCACCAGGACCTCGGAGGCGGACGCGAGACCGCCGACGAGGCTCGACACCGAGAACACCAGCAGACCGGCGGTCAGCATCCGGCGCGGACCGAACAGGTCGGCCGCGCGTCCGCCGAGCAGCATGATGCCGGCGAACGTCAGCAGATATCCGTTCACCACCCAGGCGAGACCGGTGTCGGTGAAGCCGAGGTCCTCACGGACCGAGGGCAGGGCGACATTCACGATGGACGAATCCAGGATCACCATGAACTGACAGGCGCAGACCAGCGCCAGGATCAGCCAGGCCCGCCCGTTCGCCGTTCCCGCGTCGCCGCGGGAGGTATTGCTTTTCTCAAACTGTTCGGTCGCCACTGACGCCTCCATAAAACGAATCTGCAATGCCCGTCACGAGTTCGCCACCCCTGTCGGCGGCGCTTCGTCACTCGCTGCGCCCCTCACCCGGTCGATGACGGCGGCCGGGTCGGCGGGGGAGCGGTCCCCGCGCCAGGCGATGTGCTGGTCCGGGCGTACCAGCGCGAGGTCGCAGTCCCACAGGTCCCGCACCCGGTCGTCCTTCACGACGACGTGGGTGATCGGCAGTCCGGCCGCCCCGGCCGCGGCCAGCAGCGCGTCGGCCTGGCCGTCGCCCACCATGTCGACCAGCGTGAACTCGCGGCCGAACAGGTCGAAGAGCTGCCCGCCGTCCTCCAGGACCAGGCTCGGCGGGCGGGAGCCCGGCCAGGTGCTGGGGACGTATCGCAGCAGGTCGGAGGGCGGCTCGCTCGTCCCGTCGGCCCAGACGACGGGCGATCCGGCGTACCGGTAGTCCAGGTAGATGCCCTCGTACGTGTTCTCGCCCGGCTGCGCGGAGAGGAACGCGCCCTGCTCCGCGGGCGTCGCGCCCTCCGCGCCGAGCCGCATGAACTGGAAGTGCACGTCGAGGTGGCGGCGCGACATGGTCATGTTGCGCAGGCCGACCGGGCGCCGCTCCGCCTCGTAGCTGTCGAGCAGCCGGGGCCCGCCGAAACCGTTCAGCACCGCGGCCAGCTTCCAGCCCAGGTCGACCGCGTCGCCCGCGCCGGTGTTCATGCCGTGGCTGCCGGAGGGGAACATCTGGTGCGCGGCGTCGCCGGCGAGGAAGACCCGGCCGGAGCGGTAGCCGTCGGCGATCAGGTACTTCGGCGTCCAGCGCGAGGTGACGTGCACCTCTTCGATGTCCAGGTCGACGTTGAGCTGCTCCTGGATCCACGCCGCCGGGTCGGCGGGCGGCGGGTCGAAGTCCTCCTGGCGCAGCGAGTGGAAGGCCCAGGTGCCGGCCTCGTCGAGCGAGATCAGCACGTAGCGGTTGGTGAAGTAGTGCCAGAAGTAGCCGTGCCGGAACAGGCTCTCGCTGTCGGAGCTGCGGAAGGTCACGGAGAACGCGGCCGGCAGGTCGTGCACCTCGCCGCCCTCGCCGTCCGCGATGCCGCCGTTGGTGAGCGGGATCCCGACGGCCCGCCGGATGGTGCTGCCGGCGCCGTCACAGGCCGCGACGTACGCCGAGCGCACGGTGCGCGTGAGGTCGCCGTCCAGGTCGCGGAAGGTGCTGGTGACACCGTCGGCGTCCTGCCGGAGCGACTCGAAGCGCCACAGGTGGCGCACGTCGATGAGCGGGTGACGGCGGCAGTGGTCCAGGAGGACCGGCTCCAGGTCGGCCTGCGAGACGCGCTGGTACGGCTGGCTGGGCTGCCCGCCGTCCTCGTTCTCCCTGATCAGCCGCCACTTCTCCTCGACGGAGGGCTGCTGCCAGACGGCGAGCCGCTCGGCGTCGAGTCCCGTCGACCAGAGCACGTCGAAGGGGTACTCGGCGGGCACGCCCGCCCTGCGGATGTCGTCCGCCACCCCGAGCCTGGCGTGGTGCTCCATGGTCCTGGGGTTGGTGAACTCCATCTTGGGATGCACGGTGGGGCCGGCGTTCTGCTCGGCGAGCACACAGGCCACACCATGGTGGGCCAGTTCCAGTGCCGTCATCATCCCGACCGGTCCTGCACCGACCACGACTACGGGGACGTTGTCCATAGCTCCTAACCCTCCGCTGCCCGAGGTGACGTACGCAGCATCCCCCTCCGGGGGCGCGTGGACATCACGTGTTCGTGGGATCTTGATCGACGACGGGAACCGGCCGGTCAGCCATGCGGAATCGCGTCAACCGGTCGGTCCGTCAAGAGGCCGGAACGGCCCGTTCAGCCCTTCGCGCCGAGCAGCGTCGCCGCCCAGTCGCGGCTGTACTCCTCCAGCACCGGGAATCCGCCCTCCGGCGGGGGGACGTCCTTCGACCAGTGGTAGCGGGGGCCCGGGTTGTGCACGGGCTGCCCGTCGGCGCCGAACAGGGTGGGGCTGCCCTGCACCGAGGTGCGCACGGCCTCCTTCCAGTCCCGGTGGATCTCGGCCCGGCCCCGGCCCTCGGCCATGGCGCGTTCCAGGGCGTCGGTGTCCACGAGCGGGCAGGTGTCGGCGGCCTCCAGGATCACCGCCGGGATGCTGACGCAGCGGCTCTCGACGAGGAAGGCGCGGCGCAGCGCCGTGTCGAGCTGGTCGCTGCCGGCCAGGCCGCCCACGGCCGGGTCCTTGGCGGCCTGCACGGCCTCCATGGCGGGGAGCATCGTGACCGGGTACGTGGCGTCGGGGGCGTGCCACAGCCGCCAGCCCAGCTCCGGCAGCCGGCCGGCGATGGCGACGATCTCGCTGTCGATGATGTGCTTCGGCGTGGGCATCTTGTTGAAGAGTTCGAGCGGGAACGCCCGGTGGTCGACCAGGAGCTCCACGTCGAGGCGGAGCGCCTCGGCGTGCAGGGTGTCCAGGGCGAGGGTCGCCCAGGGACAGCTCAGGTCCGACCAGAAGGTCAGGGTGACGGGTGCGTCGGGCACGGGATCGGGCCTCCGGTGTCGGTACGGGTGGGGCAGGGCGGGTGCGTCCGCGTGGCGTAGGCGGTGCGCGGGGCGTGCGGGGCGTTCATGGCGTGCGTGGCGCGGGTGGTGCGCGGGGCGGGCGTGCGGCATGGCGTGAACACGGCATCCCGTGGGCCGGGGCCGTGCGCGGGCAGCACCGCGGGCCGGTCCCCTTCGGGGGACCGGCCCTCAGCGCTCCGCGGCCGGAACCGTACGGCCGCGGCCCGGCGGCCGGGTCACATGTCCGAGGGAGCCCGGACCGCCGGCGTCAGCTGCTCGGTGTGGTTCCTGCGGCGGATCTCCTCCACGGCGCGGCGCAGGTCCTCCTCGTCCTTCGGGGGCGAGGCGAGCAGGTCGGCGATCTCCTGCTGGTAGTTCTCGTGCCCGGCGGGCGTGCCCACCAGCAGGAAGCGCATCTTCACGTCGCCCGGGTTGCGGAAGCCGTGCGGGGTGCCCTTCGGCACGTACAGCACGGTGCCCGGGGTCGCGCGGGTCACCTTCTGCCCGGTCTTGGACTCCCACTGGGTCCACGAGCCGGGCTCGGAGGTGATCACCTTGGGCTGGAAGGCGAAGAACTCCACCTCGCCCTCCAGGACGTAGAAGATCTCCTCGTGGGTGGAGTGGCTGTGCGCGCCGACGTCGAAGCCCGGCGCGAACTCGCACTCCACGGCCAGCAGGTTCGGGGTGGTCTCCTGTCCGACCTTGAGGTTCACCTGGTGGCCGATCGGCCGGCCCTCACCGGGCCCCAGCGTGAATCCGTCGGTGACGGAGTTGTCGGAGATGAAGGTCATGACTGCTTTCCTCTCGTATCGTTCCGGGCGCGGCCGGCCGTGACCGAAACGTCACCTTCAGCTTCCAGGCGCCGCCCGCTAGGCCACATCACGTGTTCCTGGGATCCCGATCGCCTCGACCACCTGGGAGGTGGTCAGCACCGCCGCGCAGCGGTCCGCCGCCTGGTCCAGCGCCTGCCGGTGCTCCGCCGGGCCGAAGTCCGCGAGCGCGTCCGCGACCAGGAAGGGCTGGATGTCGTGGGCGAACGCGTCGTACGCGGTGGCCAGGCAGCCGATGTGGGCGTAGACCCCGACCACGATCAGCTGGTCCCGCCCCCGGTCCCGCATCAGCTCGGCGAGCGGGGTGCGGTGGAACGCGCTGTAGCGCCACTTCGTCAGCACCGTGTCGTCGCCGGTCGGCGCGATCTCCGGCAGCAGCTCCCGGTCCTCCGGGGCACTGCTCATGCCCGGCCCCCAGAAGTCGGCGAGCAGTCCCCGCTGACGCGGGTCCATGTCCCCCGGCTGGGCCGTGTACGCGACCGGGACGCCGAGCGCGCGCGCCGTGTCCACGAGCAGGCGCACATGGGCGAGGAGCGGGCCCGCGGGCTCGGCCGCGCGGTCGAACGGGGCCAGGAAGTAGCGCTGCATGTCGTGGACGAGCAGCGCCGCCCGGTCGGCCGACGGCAGCCAGGACACCCGGTTCCGCGGCAGCTCGCTCTCGGTCGGGAGCGGATAGGGCGGAATCGGCGGGATCGCCATCTCGATTCTCCTTCGTGGGCGGACGGCGGCGGGCGTCGGCGGTCAGCCGAGCGCCGCGCCGCCGTCGACGTACAGGTCCTGGAGGGTGATGTGGGAGGCCTGGTCGGAGAGCAGGAACAGGACGGCCTGCGCGACCTGCTCGGCGGTGCCGACGCGCCCGAGCGGTATCCCGACCCGGAACGCCTCCAGGGAGCCGTTGACCGTGGCGTCGTTCGCCCCGTCGCCGGCCGCGTCCCACATGTCCCGGAGCATCGGGGTGTCGGTGGAGCCGGGGGAGACCACGTTGCAGCGCACGCCCCGGCCGGCGAGTTCGAGCCCGAGGCACTTGGTGAGCATCGAGGACGCCGCCTTGGAGGCCGCGTACGCGCCCATTCCGACGCGCGGCACGCCGCCCGCGTTGGAGGCGACGGTCACCACCGCGCCCCTGCCGCGGCCGGCCATCCGGCCGGCGACGGAGCGGGAGACCGCGAACACCCCGCGCACGTTGACGCCGAAGACCTCGTCCCACGCCTCGTCGGCGAGATCGAGGACGGCACCGGTACGGAGCACCCCGGCCACGTTCACCAGGAGATCCACCGGGCCGAGCTCACGCTCCACCCGCTCCGCCGCCGCCTCGACCGCGGCGCTGTCGCGGACGTCCACGCACATGGGCGTGTTCTTGACGCCGGCGGCGTCGAGTTCCGCGGCCACGTCGGTGACCGGTTCCGGCGCCGCGTCCCACAGCGCCACCTGGGCGCCGTGTACGCCGAGCAGCCGGGCGACGGCCGCGCCTATGCCCTGGCCCGCACCCGTCACCACGGCGACGCGGCCGCTGATCCCCTCCGTACCGGTGGACAACACCGTGCTCATTGGCTCCCCCTGCCTCGTTGATGGTGTTTCGCTTACTCCTGAACGGTGGCCTCGGCCGCCTCGGCGACGGCGTCGTACCCGAACAGCCAGGCCCGTTGGCGCAGCCCGAAGTCCGTGTCCAGGGCGGCGTCCCGTTCGCGCTGCCGGTCGCCGTCCTCGACGTGGTGATTGCGTTCGTTCTCCCGGATGAAGCGGTGGACCTGCTCGGCGCGCGGCCTGCGCAGCCCCTCGTAACGGCGCAGCGCGTCGGGCACGGTCTTGGCGGTGGCGTCCTTGAGGCAGACCGCCAGGGCCAGCGCGTCCTCCAGGCCCAGTGCGGCACCCTGCGCCCCGAAGGGCAGCATCGGATGCGCGGCGTCGCCGATCAGGGTCACCCGGTCGCTGCTCCACTTCTCCACCGGGTCGCGGTCGTACAGCGCCCAGCGGGTCACGCTCGACGCGGCGGACAGCAGCGACAGCAGCTCCGGCGCCCAGCCCGCGTAGGCGTCGAGCAGTTCCCGCGGGGAGCCCTCGGCCGACCAGGACTCGCGCCGCCAGTCGCCCGCCGGGGCGGTCGCGGCGATGCTGACCGCACGCCCGCCCGAGATCGGGTAGGCCACGCAGTGCTGGCCGGGCCCCATCCAGATGGAGACGTGCGGACGTTCCGCCGCCGGCCAGGCCGACGCCGGGACGACGGCCCGGTAGATGGACTGCCCGGAGAACCGCGGCTCGTCGCCGACGGTCCGCCCGCGGACGGTCGAGCGGATGCCGTCGGCACCGATGACGACATCCGCCCGGAACTCGAAGCCGTCGGCGAACCGCAGCACCACCTCGTCGTCGAGCTCGTCGATCTCCACGCACTCCATGCCCAGGTGCAGGGCGGACTCCGGGAGCTGCTCCACCAGGGCGCTGTGCAGCCCGGCCCGGTGCAGGGCCAGGTAGGGCGCCCCGTACATGTCGGTACACGCCTCGCCGAGGACGGTACGGGCCAGCGTGCCGCCGTCGGCCCAGTTGCGTACGTCGATCGACTCCGGCCGTACGCCGGTACGGTCCAGGCTGCGGCCGATCCCGAGGGCCAGCAGCAGCCGCGAACCGTTGGGCGAGATCTGGATCCCGGCGCCGATCTCACGCAGGTGCCGGGTGCGCTCGAACACGTCGCAGGTGAGACCACGCTTGGACAGGGCCACCGCGAGCGCGACTCCGGCGATACCGGCGCCGACAATGGCGATTCTTGGGGGTACCTCCGCCATGCGCTGCTCTCCTTTCATGCCTCCCGTGCCGCCCGTGACAGCCGGGACCCGATGTCTGACGGACGTGCGGAAGTGGTTCAGTAGTAGAGGAGCGCCTTGCTCCAGTCCTCGTCCGGCCCGAAGAGGCTGCGCGGCTTCACCACGTCGTGGACGCCCGTCAGGGCCTCCAGCGGCACCAGCGAGCCGGGCGGCACCCCGTCGATCCGTGCGGGGACGGGCCCGTACTCGGCCTCGATCGCCGCCGCCAGCGCGGTGCGGGCCGCCTCCCGGTGCTCGGGGGCCACCTCGATCTCCAGCTCCAGCAGATCGGCGCGGGCACGGGCCCGCCAGAACATGACGCCGTGCTCGACCGGCAGCCCGAAGACCAGCTCCTCCAGGCGCGCCTGGGTGACGGTCGCGGAGCCGACCCGGTGGCCGAACGAGGAACGCCCGAGGACCCGCACCGTCGGCAGCTGCCAACCGCACGGGCAGGGCTCGTCGGAGACCTCGACGTTGTCCTCCAGGTTGTACCGCAGCAGCGGCATGGCCTGGCGGTACAGCGGGGTGACCACCAACTGCCCGGCGCCGGTGGCCGACAGCGTGCCGGTCCCCGGGTCGTAGACCTCGAAGACCGCCCGGTCCGCCCACAGGTGCAGGTGCCCCTCCGGGCACTCGCCGGCCAGGCTGCCGGTCTCCGTGGAGCCGTACTCCTCGACGACGGGGACGCCCCAGATCTCGCTGATCCGGGCGCGGCGCGCCGGGCTGAGCGGCTCCCCGCCGACGAACACCGCGCGCAGGGCCGGGAAGTCGCGGTCCGGGACCAGCCCGGCGGCCCGCGCCGCCGCCGCCCACAGCAGGATCTCCGTGGGCATCGACCAGGTCAGGCTGACCTCCAGGTCGTGCAGCACCCGCAGCACGCGCGAGTACGGCATCGCCAGCGAGCGGTTGTCGCCGGGGACCACCGTCGCGCCCTTGAGCCGCGCCGCCGCCTGCGCCAGATGACCGGTGATCATCAGCGCGTACGGGGTGCGGACCAGGAACGTGTCGTCCGGCCCTATGCCGACCCACTTGCGGGCGTAGCGCTCGGACAGGTCGGTCCAGTCCCGCTCGGTGTAGTACGAGGGGGTCGGACTGCCCGCCGTGCCGCTGGACTCGTGGTAGGTGGCCAGCTCGCCCTTCGGCACCGCCAGCATGCCGAACGGATAGGCGTCCCTCAGGTCCTGCTTGCCGGTCAGGGCCAGACCCTCGAAGTCGGCGCGCGAGGCGGGCGCGGGCCCGCCGCCGAAACGGCGCTGGTAGAAGGGCGAGTTCCGGGCCCAGACGAGCGTCTCGCGCAGCTGCTCGTCCTGCATCTTGCGGAGCTGCTCCTGATCGCGCCAGTCGCCCAGTTGGGGAAGGCGCTCCGAGAACTGCCGGCTCATGGTGACTCCAGTCCGAGTATCCGGTGGGCGTTCTGCCACAGCACCTGGTGCAGCAGCGGTTGCGGAAGCCCGAGGGCCTGGTACTTGGTCAGCTCCACCGAGGGATGCTGGAGCGGGTGCTCGGCGGAGAACAGCACCCGCTCGGCCCCGAGCCGCTCGATCGCGACCCGGACGGTGAAGCCGAACGCCCCGGACGTCTCCACGACCACGTTCGGGACGGGCTCCACCAGGCTGATCCCGTAGGTGTCGATCAGCCCGATGCCGAGGTGCCCGAGCACGAACACGGTCCCCGGGCGCTTCGCCGCCTGCGCGGCGAGGTCCGACACCCGGCAGCCCGCCCGGTCCACGCACACCACGTAGACGGGATGCCCGAACTCCGCGGCGAGATCGAGGAAGGCGGCGGTGCGCGGATCGTCCAGGGGGACGCCGTGCACCGCCGGGGAGAGCTCCAGGGCGGCGAACCGCGCGCCGTCCGCCCGGTAACCGGCGGTCCCGCGGTGCGGGTTGCCGAACCAGAACGGCGTCAGCCGGCCGCCCGAGGCCAGCGCGGCGTCCCGTACACCGGCGTTGTCCGGGTCCGAGGTCACGTGCCCGCCCTCGATCAACTGGCGGGCGAGGACGTCCAGATCGACCACACCGCCCGCCGCGACCCCGGCGCGCCCGACCCCGCTGCCGTCCATCACGGACAGCAGCCGGTCGAGGGCACCGGGGGCGGCGGGCAGCCTGGCGTGGAAGTCGAATACGGGCTGCCGCTCCATCAGGACGTGTCCCTACTTCTCGATGCAGAACTCGTCGATCGCGTAGCCGACGTGCCGGTCGGCGGTCGGCAGGTAGCCGAGCACCTTGTCGCCGGGCGTCAGCTCGGTGCTGTTCAGCACCGTGCCGCCGGGGCCGAGGACCCGGACGTGCCAGTCGTCCTGGAGGATCAGGTTGGCGCTCCGCCCGTCGGGCGCGACCGCGTCGATCGAGATCAGCGGACGGGACTCGATCTTCACCCGGCCGACCGTGACCACCCGGGTCTGGCCCTTGACGTCCACCGCCAGGACCTTGCTGCCGGCCTTCAGCTCGCTCAGGTAGTTGGTGCGGTCGTTCTCGCCGGAGATCGTGTACGACATGATCGCGCCGGCGTTGACACGGAACGGGCGGGTCGGCATGTAGGGCAGCGGGTGCGTCTCGCTGACGCACAGGATCATGCCCTTGGAGTGCGAACCGACCAGGATGCCCTCGTCCTCGCGGAAGTGCGAGCAGGTGTCGACGCAGGCGCGCTCGCCCATGCCGATGTGCTCGGTGCGCACCACCTCCAGCTCGGTCAGCTGGAGTTCGGCCGGCTGGACCTCGGCGGCGGCCTTCAGCGCGGTGGCGTCGCCGACCGTCTTCGGAGCCATCATCACGCCGTCGGAGCCGTGCTCCAGGACGCCGAAGATGATGGTGGCCTCCTCCACGTCCTGGGCCACGGTGATGATGCTGCCCTCGGCCTTGGCCGCGGCGGCCAGCACGATCTCCAGCGGGATCTTGGTGGGGTCACGGAAGAGCAGCAGCGCCCACTTCTCCTCGCGGGAGGCCACGCAGGCGTCCTCCAGCGTGTCGGCGTCGACGATCTCCACGAAACGCCCGAACTCGATCGTCGGGTGCGCCTTGGCCAGCTCGGCCGCGTCGCCCTGACGGTCGGACAGGATCACCACGTCGGCGGGCCCGAACTCCGCCGGGAGTTCCTTCCCCTGCGGGAGGAAGACCTTCTTCACGGTCGGCGGCAGGCCCTTGAGGTCCGACAGGCTGGAGCTGACGACACCGTCGATCCGCTGGTGCACGGCCTCTTCGATGACGGCCTTCTTGGCGTTCTTCAGCGAGCGGACGTCGATCCAGGTGAGCTTCACGGGTACGGCTCCTTATATGTCACACGTGAACGGGTTCCGGTTGAGCAGCGGCGCGTCGGCGGACGGCGGTCCGCCCCGGCCGGACGGCTAGACGGCTCCGGAGGCGAGGGCCTCCCGGCGGGCGGAGTGCGCGCCGGGGCCCTCGCTCGTGCTGTGGACGATCTGCGAGATCTTGCGGGCCATCGCCCCGGGGTCGGGCGCCTGGAAGACGTTGCGGCCCATGGCGACCCCGGCGGCCCCGCCGCGGATCGCGTCGCCCACGAAGTCCAGGACCTGGTCCTCGGCGTCCAACCGGACACCGCCGGCCACGATCACCGGGATGGGGCACGCCTCGACGATGTCCGCCATCTCGTCGGGCGAGCCGGTGTAGAGGGTCTTGACGATGTCGGCGCCGAGGTCGGCGGCGAGCGTCGCGGTGTGCACGACGAGTTCGGGGTCGCGCGGGTTGCTGATCTTGGGACCCCGCGGGTACATCATCGCCAGCAGCGGCACGTTCCAGCGGTCGCAGACGTCCGCCACCGCGCCGAGGTCGGCGATCTGCTGCCGCTCGTCCCGCGAGCCGAGGTTGACGTGGACGCTGACCGCGTCCGCACCCTGCCGCAGGGCCTCCTCGACCCCGGTGACCAGGTACTTGGCGTCCGGGTCCGGGGCATGGGCCGTGCTGGCGCTCAGGTGCATGATCAGCGACATCCCGGTGAACCGGTCGGTCCGCACATGGCGCAGGCTGCCCTTGTGCAGGACCACCGCGTCCACCCCGTTGCCGACCAACTGCCCGACCAGGGCGTCGAGTCCGCCCCGGGCGGTGAGCGGGCCGTCCGCGATCGAGTGGTCCAGCGGCACGACCATGAGTCTCTGGTCGCGGTGACGGAACAGACGCCGCAGACGCAGACTGCGCGCGGAATAGTTGACTGACACGACTGACCTCCCCAACTGGTGGCTCAGAGCGCCACGGTCTGCTCGGTACCGGCTCCGGACAGGTCGAACTCCTTGTGCAGCAGGCACAGGGCCTGCACGCGACGGTCCGCGGGCACGGTGACCGAGGCGCGTAACTGGGAGGAGGACACCCAGCTCGTCGCGATGCCGGCGGCGGCCAGCGCCGCGGTCATCCGCGCCACGTACTCGGGCCGGTTCAGCAGCCCCATGCCGATCAGCGACACCTTGGCCACGTCCGAGTCCACCCGGACCTCACCGCCGTGCACGGCGACCGCCTTGTCCAGCGCGGGCCCGACCTCGGACACATGGCTCCTGCGGATGGTGAACCCCATCCGGAACTCTTCCTCGTGGGGACCCGAACGGGCCACCAGATCCATCGGCACGGCGTGCCGGGCGAGGATCGACAGCACCTCGGCCGCCAGATCGCTGCGTCCCCGCGCGTGCACCAGGACCCTTGCCACATCGGGGTCCGACGTGACGGCGACGACCGCGCCCCCCGTTTCCAGCGAGGTCATTTCGCCCCCCTCTTCCTCTCCTTGTCCGACAACGGTTCCCTCCTGAGTTCCGAGCGAGGTACGGACATGCAGCTCGACCCCGTGCAGCGCGGCGAGCTCCACCGCCCGTGGGTGGAGGACCTTCGCCCCCGCGAACGCCATCTCCGCCATCATCGAGGCGTGGACGAAGGGGAGTTTGCGGGCGTCCGGGACATGGGTGGGGTCCGCGCTGTAGACCCCGTCGACGTCGGTGTAGATCTCGCAGCACCGCGCCTTCAGGGCGGCGGCCACGGCGACGGCGCTGGTGTCCGAGCCGCCCCGGCCGAGCGTCACGGTGTCCCCGTGCGCGTTGCGGCCCTGGAAGCCGGTGACCACGGTGACGCTGCCCTGCTCCAGGTGCTCGTTGATCCGGGTGGTGTCGATCCGGTCGACGATGGCGGAACCCGGCTTCCCGACCACCGCGATGCCCGCCTGGGCCCCGGTCAGCGAGACCGCCGGCACCCCCAGGCGCAGCAGCGTCAGCGCCAGCAGCGCCGCCGAGGCGCACTCCCCGGTGGCGAGGAGCTGATCGGTCTCGCGCAGGTGCTCCGTACCGATGTCGGAGCCGCCGGCGGCGGCGGCCTGCGCGAGGAGGTCGTCGGTGACGCCGCCCCTCGCGGACACCACGACGACGGTCGACGCGCCGCGACGGTGCGTCTCGGCGATTCTCGCGGCCACCGCGTCCAGGCGCTCCGTGCTGGCCAAGGAGCTGCCACCGTATTTCTGAACCAGCACGCCCATGTCAGGAGCCCCCGTCGGCTGTTTCTGTCGAATGTCGGCTGTCGGCTGTCTGTCGGCTGTCAGATGCCTTCCGGTCGCTGTGACCCGAAGGCGGCCTCACCCATCTGTTCGAGCGGCGAGGGTCAGCCTGGTCCAGCACAAGGTTTCGGTCATCGCCGTTTCACGGGATATCCGGGCAGTGGCGTGATGGCGCGAGATCACGGGGATCACGCGAAGTCGTGATCCCCGGGCACCGGACGCCCCGTGAGGATGGTGGCAACGTCGCGTGTCCAAGGGGGCCGTGCAGGAGCCGAAGGAGCCGTCCGACGTGGGTGTGCAAGAGCTGCGGAGCCGCACGGGGGACGAGGCGCGGGTGCTGGTGGCCGGCGCGGGACCGGCGGGCGCGATCCTCTCGCTGGAACTGGCCGGGCACGGCGTACGGAGCAGGGTGGTCGACCGGGCCGCCGCGCCGCCGCTGTTCCCCAAGATGGACTACATCAACGCGCGCAGCATGGAGCTGCTGCGCAGGCTCGGCCTCGCCGACCGGGTCAGGGAAGGCGCGGTGCCCGCCGGATTCGACGCCGACTTCGTCTTCCTGACGGGCCTGGACGAGCCGCCGGTGGCGGTCTGGCGCCAGCCGTCCCCGCGGGCCCAGGCCGAGCGGTACGCGACCGCCGCCGACGGCACCGGGGCGGCCGAACCCTATCTGCGGATCACCGGCTCGCTCCTGGAGGACGTGCTCCGGCAGGCGCTGCGGGAGCACCCGCTGGTGGACTTCGAGGAGGGCGTCGAGGTCACCGCCCTGGCGCAGGACGCGGACGGCGTCACCGTCACCCTCGCCGACCGCGGCGAGGAGCCGGCCGGCCGGGAACGCGAGCTCCGGGTGGAGTACCTGGTCGGCTGCGACGGCGGGGGCAGCGCCGTGCGCCGCGCGCTCGGCGTCGACCAGCCCGTCAGCGGCCCCTCCAGCAGCCGCTGTTCGGTCTACTTCCGCAGCTCCGACCCGCTGCTGCGGCGCCACGGACGCGCGTTCATCACCACCAGCGCCCGGGGCATCACCCTGGTCTCCCGGGACGAGGGCGAACTGTGGACCGCCTCGTTCCAGATACCCGACGGCACCCGCTTCGAGGGCGACCCGGTCGCCGCGATGTGCGAGAAGCTGGGCGAGGAGTTCACCGTGGACGAGGTGCTCACGGTCAGCCACTGGACCGGCACGCTCGCCGTCACCGACCGCTACCGCGAGGGCCGGGTCTTCCTGGCCGGCGACTCGGCCCACCAGTTCTACCCCTTCGGCGGGCACGGGGCGAACACCGGCATCGCGGACGCCGTGGACCTCGGCTGGAAGCTGGCCGCCCGCCTCGCCGGCTGGGGCGGAGAGGCGCTCCTCGACAGCTACGAGGACGAACGGCGCCCGGTCGCCCTGTTCAACAAGGAGATGTCGAGCAACCTCCTGGAGGTCTGGCGGCGCTTCGGACAGCTCGCCCGTGACGGCGCCTCCCGCGAGCAGCTGGCCGGATTCCTGGAGCGCGAGTCGTACCAGGTCGACAACTCCGGCATCCACTTCGGACACCGCTACCACCGCTCCCGGGTCGTCGCCGCCGAGCCGGGACCCGCCCCGCGCTGGGAGTGGACGGGCATCACCCCCCAGGTGTGGCCCGGCGGCCGGGTGCCCGCGCTGCCCCTGGCGGACGGCACCCAGCTCTTCGACCGCTTCGGCCCCGGCCTCACCCTCGTCGACCTCTCCGGCACGGGCGCCGGCGCCCCGCTCGCCAAGCGGGCCGCCGAACAGGGCGTGCCCCTGGAACACCTGACCTTCGACGCGGCCGAAGCCGCCGCGATCCGTACGGTGTGGGGCGCCGACCTGGTCCTCGTACGACCCGACCAGCACGCCGCCTGGCGCGGCGACCGCCTCCCGGAGGACGGCTCGGCACTGCTGGACCTCGTGCTCGGCCGCGCGAAGGCGGTCGGGGCATGAGCGAGCTCCTCGACCTGCTGCTCGCCCGCGCGGCAAGAGCCGGCGGGGACGCCGGGAACCACGGCGGTCCGGGGGATACAGGGGATGCCGGGGACGGTCCGGCGGGCATCGGCGGGACGCCCGTACCGGAGGCGTTCGCCCTCCTCTACCGGCCGGAGCGCACCGGAGACCGGGTGGAGATCCTGCTCGGCGACCCCGGCACCGCCGATCTGCTCTCCGAACTTCCGCTCACGGAGGCGGAGCCGGGCGCGCCGGTGGGCGCCGACGCCGGCCCGGACGGACCCCGGCACCAGGTGCTGGCCCTCATCCCGTACCGCCAGATCACCGAACGCGGCTTCGTGTGCCAGGACGACCACGCGCCGATCCGCACCCTGACGGTCCGCAGGCAGGGGACGGTCGGCGTCGACGAGCTGATGCGACGCCTGCCGCGCACGCCCGTCGAACTGCGCGACGCCGGATTCGACCTGGACGACCAGGAGTACGAGGCGATCGTCCGCGACGTGGTCAAGCAGGAGATCGGCGCGGGCGAAGGCGCCAACTTCGTCATCCACCGCACCTTCACGGCGGACCTCCCCGGCTTCGGGCCGGAGCAGGCCCTGTCCGTCTACCGGCGGCTGCTGGCCCAGAGCCAGGGCGCGTACTGGGTGTTCCTGGTGTACACCGGGGACCACATGCTGCTCGGGGCCACGCCGGAACGCCACATCAGCGTGGACGCCGGCACCGCCGTCATGAACCCCATCAGCGGCACCTACCGCTACCCGCCGGCCGGACCCGAACTCGCCGACCTGTCCACGTTCCTCCGCGACCGGAAGGAGGCCGACGAGCTCCTGATGGTCGTGGACGAGGAGCTGAAGATGATCGCCGGGTTCTGCCCGGACGGCGGCATCGCCCGGGGCCCGTACCTCAAGGAGATGGCCCGGCTCGCGCACACCGAGTACCTCATCGAGGGGCGCACCCGGGCCGGTGTCGACGCGATCCTGCGCGGCAGCCTCTTCGCGCCGACCGTCACCGGCAGCCCGCTGGAGAACGCCTGCCGGGTGATCGCCCGGCACGAGCGCGGCGGGCGCGGCTACTACAGCGGCGTGGCCGCGCTGATCGGCCGGGACGCCGCGGGGGAGGTGGCGCTGGACTCGGCGATCGTGATCCGCACCGCCGAGGTCGACGCCGCCCGCCGGCTGCGCCTGGGCGTCGGCGCCACCCTGGTGCGGCTCTCCGACCCGGCCGCCGAGGCCGCCGAGACCCGCGCGAAGGCGGCGGGGCTGCTGGCGGCGTTCGGGGTGGACGAGCCGGACGAGCCGGTGGGGGAGGGAGGGGTAGGAGAGGTGGCGGAGGCCGGTCGTGAGGGGTGCCCGGTGGGTGCCGCGCCGGTGGTTCCGGCCGCCCGGACGGCCCCCTTACGGCTGGGGGAGCACCCCGAGGTCCGCGCGCTGCTGGCCGAACGCAACCGTTCGCTCGCCCGGTTCTGGCTGGAGCCCGAGCGGGGCGCGGCGCACCGGCCGCCGGAGCTCGCGGGGCGGCGCGGTCTGGTGATCGAGGCCGAGGACACGTTCACCGCCATGCTGGCCCGTCAGATGGAGGCGCTCGGCTGCGACGTCGAGGTGCGCTCCTGGCGGGACCACCCCGACCCGGCCGGGTACGACTTCGCCGTGGTCGGCCCCGGCCCCGGCGACCCCCGGGACCTGGCCGATCCGAAGATCGCCGCGCTGCGCCGCGCGGTCCGCGGCCTGCTCGCCAAGGACGTCCCCTTCCTCGGGGTCTGCCTCGGGCACCAGGTGGTGTCGGGGGTCCTCGGCCTCGACCTGGTGCGCCGGGACCGGCCCAACCAGGGCGTGCAGCTGCCGGTGCGGCTGCCGTGGGGGGAGGAACTGGTCGGCTTCTACAACACCTTCGCCGCGGTCTGCGCGGCGGACGCCTTCGCCCTCCCGGGCCTGTCCCGGCCGGTCGAGGTGAGCCGCGATCCCGTCACCGGCCAGGTCCACGCGATGCGCGGTCCCGGTTTCGCGACGGTGCAGTTCCACCCCGAGTCCGTGCTCACCCAGCACGGGCCGGGGATCCTCAGCGCGCTGCTGTGCGGAGTCCTGTCCCCGGTGGCCCCCGTGGCCGTCTGAGCCGACGCCCGCGGACCGTCCCCGGAGGTCGCGTCCCCCGGAGGTCGCGATCCCCGGAGGTCGCGATCCCGGACCCCTTCGGCGCCACCGGATCTTCTCCGTACTCCTGGATCCCGACTGCACCCCCGGACCCTCTCCGCACTCCCGGATCTCCTCCGCACTCCCGGAACCCCTCCCCACTCCCGGATCCCCTCCGCACCGCCGGATCCCCTCCGCACCCCCGGAACCCCTTGCCCACGGACGAGGACGACGAGGAACCCCCATGTCCCAGAGCCCATCCGACCGCACCGAACGGCCGCCCGGCCGTCGGACCTCCCAGCCGGAACTCCTCCGCCACTCCGCCATGCGCTGGCTGGCCCACCACCTCCTGGACCGGCGGGAGGGCGGCGTGCACCGGGCCGCGCCCGCGGCCGGTGGCAGCCCGATCAGCGGTCACAAGCACCTGACCGACCAGTCCGCCGCGGTGCTCGCCCTGGCCGACAACGCGCCGGAGGAGCTGCCGATCGCGCTCCAGGGGCTCCAGGCCCTGCTGGACCGGGACGGCCGGCCCGGCTTCTCCGAGGTGGCCGACCGGTCCTGGCGGGTTCGGCCCGAGGGCCGTGCCCGCACCCTGCGCCACCAGTTCCACGCGGCCACCGCGCTGCTCGTGGGCAGCCGGTTCACCGCCGACCCGGTGGCCCGGGTCCGGGCCGTCGACCTGCTGAACCGCTGCCTCGGCACCTGCCGGGACGGGGCGTTCCCCGGCGCCCTCAGCGAGGACTGGAAGCGGACCGGCGACGACGCGCCCTCGCCGCTCACCGCGGCCGCCGCCCTGCGCGCGCTGGCCATCGCCGACGCGCTCGGCGAGTCCGACGTGGACACGGAGCAACTCCCGCGCATGGCCACGGCTTTGGGTCGTGCGGCGCGCGAACTGCCCACGCCCGGGGGCGAGCCGAGGATCGCGCTCGCGCTGGCCCATGCGGCGCGGCTGCTCGAATCGGCGGAGCACGCCGACGCCGCGCACCGGACGATGGCAGTGACGGTCCGTCACTTCACGTCCAGGGAAGGCGCGTCGGGCATCAGCGGCGGCGACGCCGCGCACCTCCTGCTCGCCGGTGCGGTGCTCCGCTCCCGTGGCCACGACGACTGCGGGGCCACGGCCGTCTCCCGGGCGGCGATCGACCGGCTGGCCGACCGTCGGCACGGCGGTTTCCACACCGTACCGGGGCAGGCCGGCGACGCGTCGGCCGTCAAGTACGCGCAGGTCCAGTCCGTGCTGGCCGGGGCGCTGTGCGCCGCCTCCGCCCTTCCGACCTCCCACCAGGGCTGGCCCGTCGAGGGCGCCCGTGACGCCGATGAATGAGTCAGTCATGGCCACCGCCCCGTCCACCGCCCTCTCCACCGCACCCCACGCCGATCTGCACCGCTGGACCGCCCAGCCCGCCGCGCAGAACCCGCAGTGGCGCGACCACCCGGCGTACCCGGCGGCCATGGAGGCCCTGACCTCCGCGCCCCCGCTGGTCCGTGCCGACGACCTCGTCCGGCTGCGGGCCGCCCTGGCGAAGGTCGCGCTCGGCGCATGGCAGGTCGTGCAGGCGGGCGACTGCGCCGAGAGCTTCTACGAGTGCGGCCCCGAGGCGATCGGCGCCCGGCTCGACATGCTGGACCGGTTCGCCGAGGCGATCGGCGACCGCACCGGCCGCCCGGTGCTGCGGATCGGCCGGATCGGCGGCCAGTACGCCAAGCCCCGGTCGAAGCCGGTGGAGCGGTACGAGGACCGGATGCTGCCCTCGTTCCGGGGGCACCTGGTCAACTCCGAGGTGCCCAGCCGGGCCGCCCGGCAGCCCGATCCGCGCCGCATGCTCTGGGCCTACCAGGCGGCGTCCCGGGTCCTGGGCCAGGTGGACGAGCACCGGTCCGCGCGGGCGGCGGCCGAGGAGGCCGCGGGGCACCGGGGCCCCTCGCTCGGGCCGTGGTCCAGTCACGAGGCGCTGGTCGTCGACTACGAGGCGGGCCTGCTGCGCGAGGACCCGCGCCTCGGGACGTACCTGGCCTCCACGCATCTGCCGTGGATCGGCGAGCGGACCCGCGACCCCGACTCCGTCCATGTGCGGATGCTCGCGACCCTCGCCAATCCGGTCGGCTGCAAGGTCGGCCCGACCGCGGACCCCGCCGCGCTGCGGCGCCTGTGCGGGCTGCTCGACCCGGAGCGCACGCCGGGCCGGCTGGTCCTGATCGCGCGCATGGGCCGGGACCGGGCCGCGGAGGCGCTGCCGGGGCTGGTCGCCGCGGTACGGGAGGCCGGGCACCCGGCGGTCTGGCTCTGCGACCCGATGCACGGCAACACGGTCACCGCGTCCAATGGCCTGAAAACACGTCACCTCGACACGCTCGTCGGGGAGGTGAGGATCTTCCTGCGGACGCTGGAGGCGCAGGGCGTGCCCGCGGGCGGCGTCCATCTGGAGGCCGCGGGGGAGCCGGTCACCGAGTGCGTCGGCGGTGCCGTCACGAGCGAGGGGGAGTTGACAGGGCGCTATACCACGCTCTGCGACCCCCGGCTCAGCCCGGAGCAAGGTCTGGAGCTGATCGCCGACTGCTTCTGAGGCGGCGTCAGGGCCGACGGCGCCGCGTCGCCCTGCCGTTCCCGGGGCATGTCCTAAGTTGATTCGTAGTGTGTTCAACTCCTGTACGAACCAGCTTAGTAGGGCGTCCGAATCGCTCCGCTGGCCGCTTTCGTCCGTCGGGGACCTGATGGATTCCGGTCCCCGGCGGCGCGATTCCTTCCGGCCGGATTCATGCGCTCCGGGCCCGTTTCTCCGGTCCTTCACCCCTCCGGCGTGCGAAGCGAGTTCTCGCGGGGCGCGGCGCCGGTGATCCGGTGTGCGTCGACTTCACCGGATCGGCGTGAAATCACCGCGATCCGATCGCGCCACAGGTGCGAGGATCGGTCATGCCCGAGTCATCCCGCGGTATCGAGTCGATCAAGGGGTGATCTGCCCGGTCGCCGTTCAGGGGTTCGAACAGTAGCCTGACGCCGTGTGCGACGATGGCGGCGCGGAGTGAGTGACGCAGCTCACGAAGCGCGCTGGGTGCATCCATGAGAAGTGGTGCGTGAGTTGGGGGAGGACACGCATATGCCCGTGGGACGCATGGTCGGCAGAGCCGCCGAACTGGCCCGCATCCGCACAGCGCTCGACAACACCATGGCCGGCGTCGGCGAGTGTCTGATTATTGAAGGTTCACCCGGAATCGGCAAGAGTCGACTCCTCACGGCCGCCAGCGAATACGCCACCGAGCTGGGCATGGCGACGGCCACCGGACGCGCCACCAAGCTCGACCACGTCGCCCCTCTGAGCACCCTGCTCGGCGCCCTGCGGAACAGCGCCCCCCTCGTCGTCGACAATTTCGACCAGCTGGGCGACCCCGCCTCCAACCGCTTCTGGCTCATCGACCAGCTGGGCGACCGGCTGGAACGCTACGTCGCCGAGCGGCCGCTCCTCATCACCCTCGACAACGTGCAGTGGGCCGACGAGCTCACCGCCCTCGCGCTGCGCCTCCTCGTTCCCTCGCTGACCTCCTCGCCCGTCCTGTGGCTGCTCGCCTGCCGCACCGCGCCCTCCCGCTCGCCCGGCCGCAGCGCCGTGGAACTGCTGCTCCAGGAGGGCGTCGAACGCCTCGACCTGCACCCCCTCGACGACGAGGCCGTGAACGCGCTGTGCCGCGAGATCCTCGGCACGGAACCCGACCGGGACCTCCTCGCCCTCGCCCGCCGCAGCGGCGGCAACCCCTTCCTCCTGGAGGAGCTGCTGAGCGGGCAGCGCACCGGGGGCGGACCGCTGCCGGCCGTCGACGGCCTGCCCGGCTTCGGCGACCGGCCCATCGGCGCCGACCTCTCGGCCGGCTTCGTCGACGCGGTCCAGCGGCACTTGCAGAGCCTCTCGCAGGACGCCCACCGATTACTGGAGGCGGGCGCGGTCCTCGGCCGCCCCTTCACCGTGCACGAGGCCGCGGGCCTGTGGGGCCGAAGAGCCGTCGAACTGGTCGCCGCCGCCGAGGAGGCGATGCAGCAGGACGCCCTCATGGAGACCGGCACCGAGTTGGCCTTCCGCCACGACCTCATCCGCGAGTCCGTGCTGAGCGCCATCCCCGGCCCCGTGCGCAAGGTGCTGCACCGCGAGGCGGTCACCGTGCTGCGCGCCGAGAACCGCCCGGCCAGCGAGATCGCCGAGCACCTGATCCGCGGCAGCTCGCACTGGAACAGCCAGACCGTGGACGCCCTGCGCACCACCATCACCCAGCTCGCCCGCACCTCCCCCAGCACCGCCGCCGACCTCGCCCTGCGCACCCTCAAGGCGATCGGCGACGACCACCCGGTCCGGCCGCGGCTCGCCGCCGAGGCGGTCGGCCTGCTCTCCACCGTCGGCCGGCTCTCCGAGGCGCAGGAGCTCGGCGAGTCCGCCCTCAAGACCGGCATGCACCCCGAGACCGAGGCCATGCTCCTGTACGGGCTGGCCTCGGCGCTCAAGCACGGCGGCCAGGACGTCGCCGCCGTCCGCTACACCGAGCGGGCGCTCGCGCTGCCCAGCGTCGCCGACTCGGTCCGCGCCCGGGTGCTTGCCATCCAGGCCCACGCCCTGCTCAACGCGGGCGGACTGCCCGAGGCGGCCGTCTCGGCGGACCAGGCCGTCCTGCTCGCCCGCAGCGCGGCGGAGTACCCGTCGATGGCCCTCGGCATCGCCGCCCAGAGCATCGCCGCACAGTCCTCCGGCGACATCTCCGGCGCCATCACCCTGGCCGGCGAGGCGGTGCAGATCGCCGACGAGTACGGCGGCGAGGCCGCGCAGCTCCACCCGCGCCTGTGGCTCGGCTCCGCGATGGCCGCGGCCGACCGCTTCACGGAGGCCGCCGCGGTCTACGAGTACGGCCAGCGCGAGGCGCACCGCTTCGGCACCGCCTGGTCGCAGCCGCTGTGGCACTACCACCGGGCCGAACTGTGGCTGGCCCGCGGCCTGGTCGACGACGCCGTCGCCGAGGCCGAGGCCGGTCTGCGCATGGCCGAACAGCTCACCACCATGGCCATGGGCGTGCCCCTGCTCGCCACCCTCTCCCGGCTCGCGCTCTGCTCCGGCGACCTGGAGACGGCCCGCACCCGCCTGGAGTGCGCCCGCCGCCTCGACGCGGACGGCATCGGCTCCCGCGTCGAGGACCTCGCCTGGTGCACGGCCCTGCTCCTGGAGGCCGAAGGCCGCCCCGAACAGGCGCTGGAGGCACTGAAGCCGCTGCTCGACGGCCTGCCGGGCCGGGTCCTCCTGTTCACCCAGGAGCCGGGCGCCGCCCCGCGCGTGGTGCGGCTGGCCCTGCGCACCGGCGCCCGCGAGATCGCCAGCGCCGTCGCCGACGCCATCAGCGGACTCTCCCGCCGCAACCCGGGCTTCGCGTCACTGGCCGCCGCCGACACCCACACCCGCGGCCTCCTCGAAGGGGACCCGGCGATGCTGCGGGCCGCCGTCGAGGCGTACCAGGACAGCCCGCGCACCCCGCTGCGCGCCGAGGCCCTGGAGGACCTGGGCGCGGCGATGCAGCACACCGGCCACCGGCACGAGGCGACGGACCTGATCCGAGAGGCGTACGACCTGTTCACGACGGCGGGTCTGCGGATGGACGCCGACCGGGTCTCCGAACGGCTCGGACGGCCCCTGGTCGCCCGGACGGCGGCGGGCCCGCCGCAGCTGGCCTCGCTCGCCTGGAGCCAGCTGACCCGGTCCGAGATCAAGGTCGCCCGGCTGGTCGCCGAGGGCCTCACCAACCGGGAGGTGGCGGCCCGCCTCTTCCTCTCGCCGCACACCGTGGACAGCCACCTGCGGCACATCTTCTCCAAGCTGGGCCTGTCCAGCCGCGTCGCGCTGACCCGCTGGGTCCTCAAGCAGGACGCCGCCGCGGAGGCCGAGGGCTGACCGGCACCGCCGCCCGGCCGGAGCCTCCGGCCGGGCGGCTCCGTGTCACAGCCAGCCGGCGCGCTGCGCCTGGAGCGCCATCTGGAAGCGGTTCGCCGCGCCCAGCCGGGCCATCAGGATCTGCAGCCGCCGGAAGAAGGTGCGCCGGCTGATCCCCAGCTCGCGGGCGATCACCTCGTCGCTCGCACCGCCCGCCAGGAGCCGCAGCAGCCGCCGGTCGCCCGGCGCGAGGCCGCCCGGCCGCGCCGCGCCGCCGTGCAGCGGCAGCGCGTTCTGCCAGGACTGCTCGAACAGCGCCACCAGCGCGGAGAACAGCCCGCACGGCTGCACCACCAGCAGCGTGTTGACGACGTCCGCCTCCTTGATGGACAGCGACACCAGGGCGTACGCCTCGTCGATGATCAGCAGCTTCACCGGCACCGACGGCAGCACCCGGGCCTGCTCCCCGGCCTCGACGCACGGCTCGATGACGTCCTTCAGGTGCCCCGGATGCTCCAGCGCCTCCCGCGCGTACACGACCCGCTGCCGCACCCCCCGCGCCAGCGTGGCCAGCGAGTCCTCCGTGGCACCCGTCAGCGGGACGTACGGCGGCGACTCGAACTGCCGGATCTGCTCCCGGGCGCTCGCCCAGGCGTGCCGCATCCGGCGCCCGATCGCCTCGCCGGTGACGACCTCGACGAGATCGTCGTTGTACGCGGCCAGCCGGTGCCGCCGGAACGAGTCGAACGCGCCGCCGACGGCGATCCGCGACTCCTCCAGCTCCGCCGCCCGGTGCCGGGCCAGGATCTCCAGGCCCGCGGCCGGCGGCACCGGGGCCACCACGTCCCCGGCCCCCTCGGCGGCACTCGCCAGACCCGCCTCCGTCAGCGCGTCGTAGGCGGCGGCCAGCTCCGCGCCATCCAGCCCGGCCGCCTCCCCGATCTCGCCCAGCGGAGCGGGCGCCCGCTCCAGCAGGGTCAGGTAGACCCGCACCGCCGTCCCGTCGATGCCGAGCAGCCGGAGCGCCTCGCCGAGTCTCGCGTTCGTCATACCCCGCATTATCGTCCCTCCGCACCCCCGTGTGGCAGATCAGTGCCACTGGCACTCCCAGGCCCACACGGCCGTCGCCGGGCGCTACCGTCCAGGACGACGCCGAGTCTCGGCGGCAGCGGGCGCGTCCCGGCGAACGGGGGCGGGGCGCGCCCTGCCCCCGTACGGGCGGCACACCCGCGCAGCACCCACAGCGAAGAAGGGACACATCGTGGCCAAGGGGCGGAAGAACGGTCTGTACGACGGGATCTCCGAGGAACTGTCCGCGCTGATGCGCACCGGCTGGGCCGACACCGAGCGGCACGACCTCGCACTCGCCGAGCAGTCCCCGTACGCGGCCCGCCGCCGCGAAGCGCTCTCCGCGCTCTTCCCCGGCGAGCGCCTGGTGGTCCCCTCGGGCAACCTCAAGGTGCGCTCCAACGACGACACCTACCCGTTCCGGCCGTACACCGGCTACGTCCACATGACCGGCGACCAGGCCCGCGACTGCGCCCTCGTCCTCGAACCGCGCGCGGACGGCGGCCACGACGCCGCCCTCTACACGCTGCCGCGCGACGGCCGCGACACCGACGAGTTCTGGATCGGCTACACCGCCGAGCTGTGGATGGGCCGCCGCCGTTCCCTCGCCGAGTCCGAGCGGGTCCTCGGCCTGCCCTGTCGCGACGTCCGGACGCTCGCCGCCGACCTGGCCGCCGACACCGAGGTCCCCACCCGGATCGTCCGCGGCATCGACCCGGCCCTGGAGGCCGCCGTCGCCACCGACGAGGACCGCGACTACGAGCTCGAAGAGGTGCTCAGCGACCTGCGGCTCGTCAAGGACGCGTGGGAGCTCGGCGAGATGCGCAAGGCCGTGGACTCCACGGTGCGCGGCTTCGACGACGCCATCCGCGAGCTCTCCAAGGCCATCGCCACCTCCGAGCGCTGGATCGAGGGCACCTTCTACCGCCGCGCCCGCCTGGAGGGCAACCACGTCGGCTACGGCACGATCGCCGCCGCCGGCGACCACGCCACGATCATGCACTGGACCTCCAACGACGGCCCCGTGCGCCCCGGCGAGCTGCTCCTGCTCGACGCCGGCGTGGAGACGCACAGCCTCTACACCGCCGACGTCACCCGCACCCTCCCCATCAGCGGCACCTTCACCGACGTGCAGCGCAAGGCGTACGACGCGGTGTACGAGGCGCAGCAGGCCGGCTTCGACGCGGTCAAGCCGGGCGCCGCTTACCGCGACTTCCACGTGGCCTCCCAGCGGTACCTCGCCGAGAAGCTGGTCGAGTGGGGCTTCATCGAGGGCCCCGCCGAGCGCGCGTACGAGCTCGGTCTGCAGCGCCGCTTCACCATGGCCGGCACCGGCCACATGCTCGGTCTGGACGTCCACGACTGCGCCCACGCGCGCAACGAGGAGTACGTCGACGGCGTCCTGGAGCCCGGTATGGTCCTCACCGTCGAGCCCGGCCTCTACTTCCAGCCGGACGACCTCACCGTGCCGGAGGAGTGGCGCGGCATCGGCGTCCGCATCGAGGACGACCTGGTCGTGACCGCCGACGGTTACGAGAACCTCTCCGCCGGCCTCCCGCGCACCGCGGACGAGGTCGAGGCCTGGATGTCCCGCACGGCGGGCTGACCCTCCGCGGCCCGCAGCCCCGAGCCCCGGTGTCCGCACGGCACCGGGGCTCGGGCGTGCCGCCGACCGGGCCGGACGGCGGAGGACACCGGCATGGCGCCCGGCCGGAGCCGCCGGACACCGCGATGCTGGTGGCCGGACCAGCCAGGAGGGGCCGTGGACGAGCGCATCCCGCAGGCAGCCCAGAGCCGGACCGCCGTCGCCGAATGCCTCTCCGCCACCACGACCCTCTGGCTGCCGGTCTACGCGGCGGCGGTGGCCCTGCTCGTGGCCCTCGTCGCGTGGCTCGTAGACCGGGCGCGGGCGCGCAACGCGGTGGCCGCGGCGGGGTGAGGGTCCCCCGCCGCGCCCGGGTCCGCGCCCGCCCGGCTCAGAGGCGGGCGCCCAGGACCTCCCGCAGCAGCCCGCCGGAGAGGCGTACGCCGTCCTCGGTGAGGAGGGACTCCGCGTGGAACTGCATCGACGCGAAGTGCGGGCCGCGCAGGGCGTGCACCTCGGAGGTGAGCGGATCGCGGCTCACCTCCACGGGGCCCACGCCCGCGCAGTCCACCGTGTCCTCGCGGCTGCGCGCGGCGAACGTGTTGTAGAAGCCGACGCGTTCGCGGGCGCCGAAGAAGTCGATCTCCTGCTGGACGCCCTGGTTGGGCACGTCCCTGCGGACCAGGGGCAGACCGAGGCGCAGGCTGAGGACCTGGTGGCTGAGGCAGACCGCGAGGAACGGGCGACGCTCGGCGAGCAGGGTGTCGACCGCCGCGCGCAGGTGGGCGATCTTCGGGTGGGAGACCTCGCGCGGATCGCCGGGCCCCGGGCCCATCACGACCAGGTCGTGCCCGTCGAACGCGTACGGCTCGTCGAATCGACGGACCGTCACCTCAAGCCCCAGTGACCGGAGTTGGTGGTCGATCATCGAGGTGAAGGTGTCCTCCGCGTCCACCACGAGGACCCGGCGGCCGGCGAGCTCGGGCACCGGCCGGGCCCGTTCGGCGTGACCGGTGAGCCAGAAGCCGGCGACGGTGGCGTTGCGGCCCTCCAGCGCGGCCCGGACCTCGGGGTGGTGGTCGAAGCCGGGCGCACCCGCCGTGGGCCGCGGGCCGCCGGCCGTTCCGGGTTCCCGGAGCGCCGCGAGCAGCCCGGCCGCCTTGGCCCGGGTCTCGGCGACCTCCGACACCGGGTCGGAGTGGCGCACCAGCGTCGCGCCCACACCGATCCGCACCCGGCCGCCGCGGTCGATGTCGGCGGTGCGGATGAGGATGGACGAGTCCAGGGCGTGCTCGCCCCGGGCGTCGCGGCCGAGGAGGGCGACCACGCCGCTGTAGTAGCCGCGGCCCTCGGGCTCGTACCGCTCGACGACCCGGCAGGCGCTCTCCAGCGGGCTGCCGGTGACCGTCGGCGCGAACATCGACTCCCGCAGGATCTCGCGGGGGTCCCGGGTGGTGTGCCCCTCGATGAAGTACTCGGTGTGCGCGAGCCGGGCCATCTCCTTGAGGTACGGGCCCACGACCCGCCCGCCGCCCTCGCAGATCCGGGCCATCATCTTCAGCTCTTCGTCGACGACCATGTACAGCTCGTCGGCTTCCTTCCGGTCGGAGAGGAAGTCCATCACCCCGGGCAGGTTCGGGCCGGCGGGCGGATAGCGGTACGTCCCGCTGATCGGGTTCATCACGGCGTTGCCGCCCCGGACGCTGATGTGCCGCTCGGGCGTCGCGCCGACGAAGGTCCGCTCGCCGGTGTGCACGACGAACGTCCAGTAGGCGCCCGACTCGCCGCGCAGCAGGCGCCGGAAGAACGACAGCGCGCTGCGCGGGGTGTAGCCGGTGATCTCGGTGACGAAGGAGCGCTTGATGACGAAGTTGGCGCCCTCCCCGGTGCCGATCTCGTCGGCGATGACCCGCCGGACCGTCTCCGCGTACGTCTCGTCCTCGACGTCGAAGTCACCGCCGGCGAGGTCGAGGGGCAGGTCGGGGAGCCGACGCAGGAGCTCGTCGAGGGAGACGGTGGTCTGGTCGGTGACGCTCATCGCGATCAGCGGCTCGCCGTCGTCCGGCGCCGCGAAGCCCCGCTCGGTGATCTGCCGGTACGGGACGAGGGTCAGCAGATCGTGCCGGGGCCCGTCGCCGGGGGCCGGGGCGCGGTCCGGGAGGGGCAGGTCCGCCAGGGTCGCCGGGGTGGAGATCCGGCCGAGCAGCACGTCCACGGTCTCCTGCCCGGCGCTCTCCGGGCGGTGCAGCAGGGCGTACGCGGGCGGGTCGGCGGCCAGTACGGCGGCGAGGAGGTCGGTGGGCGCCGCGGTCATGCGGTGGCTCCGGCGGTGCGGGCGGTCGCCGTGCCCAGCTGCCCGAGGACGGTGTCGGTGGTCGTGACGACGGCGCAGCGCTCGGCGGCGTACTCCAGCGCCTGCCGGTGGTACGCGGCCGAGAAGTCGGCGACGGCGTCGGCGACGAAGAACGGCTGGATGTCGTTCGTGAACGCGTCGACGGCGGTCATCAGTACGCCGACGTGCGCGTACACCCCGCACACCACCAGCTGGTCGCGGCCCCGTTCGCGCATCCACTCCAGCAGGCCGGAGCGGAAGAACGCGCTGTAGCGCCACTTGGTGAAGACCTGGTCGTCCGGCCCCGGCGCCAGCGGCTCCACGACCTCGCGGTCCGCCGGGTCGACCCGCATGCCGGGCCCCCAGAAGTCCTTGAGCAGCCCGCGCTCCTCGGGGTTCATCCCGCCGGGCTGCGCCGTGTACGCCACCGGCATCCCGGTGGCGACGGCCCGCTCGCGCAGCAGGGCGGCGTTGCGCACCAGCGGCTCGCGCAGGGGTGCGGGGAACGGGCGCAGGAAGTAGCGCTGCATGTCGTGCACGAGCAGCACCGCGCGGTCCGGATCGGCGGACCACCGGGCGGTGTTGCCGGGCAGTTCGTCCGCGGACGGCAGCGCGTACGGCTCGATGGGGGGTATGCCCGCCATGGCTGATCTCTCCTTGAAGGGAGGTGGTGTGGTGTGGACGGCTCGCGGTCCCCGCACGGCGCGGAAGGCCGGGGACGGCCGCGGGAGGCCGCGGGAGGCCGTGGAAGACCGGGGGCGGCCGTGGGCCGGAAGGCGGCGGAGGGGCGCGGCGAGGCGCGGAGGGGTGCGGGAGCCCGCGGGGCTCCCCGGGGCCCGGCCGCGCCCCTCCCGTGGGCCCCGGTACGGCGTGGTCGGCGCCGTGCCGGGGGTGGTGGGGCCGTGGCGGCTACGCGGCCGCCGGCCGGACCGCGTGCGCGGCCCGCCACCAGGACGAGACCACGGACAGCGCCTGGCCGGGGTTGAGCCGGGGGTCGCAGCAGCTGGTGTAGCGGGTGCCGACGAGGTCGACCTCGGAGGCGTTCAGGACGCACTCGGTGACGTCGTCGGGCGTCGTCTCCAGATGGAGTCCGCCCGCGACCCCGCCCCCGGCGGCGACCGCGTCGCGGAACTCGTCGGCCTCGCGCGCGACGGTCTCCAGGTAGCGGGACTTGAGGCCCACGGGGGTGCTGACGGTGTTGCCGTGCATGGGGTCGCTCAGCCAGATCACCGGGTGCCCGGCGGCGCGTACGGCCGCCACGAGCGAGGGCAGCCGCTCGGCGACGTTCCCGGCGCCCATGCGGGCGATGAGCGTGAGCCGGCCGGCCTCCCGCTCGGGGTCGAGCCGCTCGCACAGGGCGAGCAGTTCCTCGGGCGTCATGTCGGGGCCGACCTTGCTGGCCACCGGGTTGACGACCTCCGCGAGCAGGGCGACGTGGGCGCCGTCGAGCTGCCGGGTCCGGTCGCCGATCCACGGGAAGTGCGTGGAGGTGAGGAGCAGCCGCCCGTCGGGCTGGCGGCGCAGCATCGGGACCTCGTAGTCGAGGAGCAGCGCCTCGTGGCTGGTCCACACGGGTGCGCCGATGCGGGTGCGGCCGGGGGCGTCGAGCCAGCCGAGGCCGGCCATGACGGCGCGGGCCGCCTGGTAGCCGGAGAGCAGCCGCTCCGGGTCGGGGCGCCGCGACTCGGGGTCCGGCTCCGGGCTGTTGACCATGTGCCCCCGGAAGACGGGGAGTTCGAGGTCGCCGACGCGCTCGGTGGGCTTGGAGCGCGGCTTGCCGTACTGGCCGGCCATGCGGCCGATCCGGACGACGGGTCTCGCCGTGGCCATCTGCAGCTGTCCGGCGAGGACGTTCAGCAGGCCGGCCTTGCGGGCGACGTGGCCGGGGGTGGACTCGGCGGTGTCCTCGGCGCAGTCGCCCGCCTGGACCACATGCGCCTCGCCCGCCGCGACCCGCGCCAGCATCGACCGCAGGGTGCGTACGTCCCCGGCGTCGACGAGGGCGGGCAGGGCGGCGAGTTCCTTGCGCACCCGCAGGACGTGGGACTCGTCCTCCCACGGGGGCTGCTGTAACGCGTTCTCATATCGAATGTCGAGCAGGGCGTCGTCCATCGGATTCTCCAATCGCGAGGCGGCATACGGCGATGCGGGACGCGAAGAAGGGAAAGAGAAGAGGAGGGGAAAAGGGGCAGGGCGGGAATTCCTGCTCGCGGTAGATCGTCCGACGGATTCCGGTCCTTCGGGGGAAACGGGGTCGGTATCCGTCAGGTGACGCGCGATCCGTCAAGTGGCCGTGGATATGTCAAGTGCCCGTGCCCGCGCGATAGTTGAATGGCGCGCGCATACGAAGAGACCGGCGGGCCGACGGTGGGGAAACCGTCGGCCCGCCGGTCGCGGGGAGCGATATGGGGGAGAGGGGTATAGGGGGCGGGGAATCGGGGAGCGGGAATGCCGGCGGCGGGCGGAGGGGAGCGGGCGGCGGGCGGCGGGCGGAGGGGAGCGGGGATGTAGGGATGTGGGGATGTGGGATGTGGGGTGGCTGGGCGTCAGGCGCTCAGGGCGTGGCCCTCGCTCCTGGCCAGGGCCACCACCGCGTGCGCGGCCGAGGCGAGGGTGATGTGGCGGTGCCAGCCGCCGAAGGAGCGCCCCGAGAAGTCCCGGATGCCGACCCGGTCGGCGATCTCCCTGAAGTCCCGGTCGACGCGGTCGGCGAGCCGGGTGAGCCGCACGAGGGAGGCGGGCGGCGCGGTGGTGAGGTTGGTCAGCCACAGCTTGGCCGGCCAGCGGCCGCCCTCCTCGCCCACGCCGAGGAGGAGCACCTCGCCCTGACCGGCCGAGGATCCGGGGAGGGACGGTCCGGTGACCCGTACGGTCGCGGCCCAGTGGGTGCGCGGCGGGCCGCCCGGTTCGTGGCGGGCGGTCGTGACCGGGCGCCGCAGGTCCTTGGCCATGATCATGATCTGTTCGGCGGTCAGCGGGGTGCGTCCGGCGCCGGGCAGGGCGGGGTCCGCGACGGTCAGCGGCTGGTCCTCGCAGACGCTGACCAGCAGCGGCATGCCGGTGGCGTGCAGCTTCTCGAAGATGGGGACGGCGTGCACCTCGCAGGAGTCGAGGACGAACGGGCGCACGGGCAACTGCCAGCGGGTCACGGCCTCCAGGCAGGCCTCGACCACCGACTCGCTGAGCGTCTCCACCGGCACGTCGTCGGGGATCGCCACCTGGCTGCGGCGCCGGTCGTCCTTGAGCCAGGCCTGGGGGAGGTGCAGGCGCCAGTTCACCGGGGTGCTGGTGGTGTCCGAGGCGGCCCAGACGCCGACCGCGCGCTGGGCGTTGAGCATCTGGCCCAGGGTCGGGAAGAAGTGCCGGTCCACGCCGACCGAGTGACGTCCGGTCTTGGGGATGATGACCGGTTGCACCACCCACGCCTGCGGCGGGCGGGCGTCGACCCAGTGGTCGGCGAGTGCCCGGCGGATCGGGATCCAGTCCCAGGTGGAGGCCGAGATGAAGTGGTGGAGGTTCTGCTCGGAGGCCTGCTCGCCGAGGAGCGCGGCGATGTTGCGCACGGACTTGCGGCCCGGCGTCTCCAGCAGGCCCCGCAGGTACTGGACGGCCTTCCTGCACTGGTCGTTCCGGGACAGCGAGGTGAAGAGCGTCGAGGAGAACTCGGAGAGGACGGCGTCGTGGGTGCCGGCCTGGAAGGGGCTGGGTGTGGGGGCGGGGACGGGGTGGGTTCCTCGCGTCGGAGCGAAGGGACGCGGGTCGAGGCTGAGCATGAAACTCCTCACTTCTGATCCAGCCCGTGCCCTCGGACATCCACTCTGATCGAACGGGACACGGGGTGAGCCCGGCCTGACAGTAAGGGGCGACGCTGCGGGTGATCCATCACGAGCAGGAGGAGAGTGTCAAGTTACCGAACGGTAGTCCCGTTGATGTGGGTGACATCACCGCCGCCGTCCCGCGCCGCGCCCTGTCGCGGGCCGTCGCGACCGCCAGATGGGCCACCGACGCCAGCGTGATGTGACGGTGCCAGCCGGGGAACGAGCGGCCGGCGAAGTCCCGTAAGCCGACGCCGTCCGCTATCTCGGCGGAATCCCGCTCCACCACGCCCGGCATCCGGGTGAGCCGCAGGGCGGGGGCGAGCAGCGACGAGGAGAGGTTGGTGAGCCACAGCCGGCGCCCGGCGCGCTCGTCCGGGGGCCACTCGCCCATGAGGGTCATCGCGTCCCGACCCGCTCCCGCCACCACCACCGGGACCGCCGCGGCCGTCGTCCGCCCGTCGCCGGGGTTCACCTGCTGCCGCAGATGGGGCAGCGACTCGGCCAACTCGCCAGCCGTGCGCTGGAGATCGCCGTACCGGGGCAGCGACGAGCGGTCGAGCCGCATCGGTGCCGCCGGTTCCACCCGCACCAGGAACGGCAGCCCCATGGCCCCCAGGGAGCGCGCGACCGCGCTGCCGTCCGCCTCCGCCACGTCCACGACCACGGGCAGCCGCACGGTGCAGCGGATGCCCGACAGGGCGGCGACGGCCTGGCGTACGCACTCCTCGACGGTGCAGGCGAGGGCGCCCTCGGGGACGCTCGCCCGCTCGCGCAGCGGATCGGCCGTCCAGCGGGAGGACAGGCACAGCTGCCAGTCGACCGGCACCGCCGACCGCTCCGACGTCAGCCAGGTCCCCACCGCCCGCTGCCCGTTGACCGTCCCCAGCGGGGTGCGCTGCGGGTCGGCGCCGACCGAGTGCGGCCCGGCCTTGGGGATCAGGGTGGAGCGGATCACCCAGGCCTCGGGGGCCAGGGTCCGTTGCGCCTGCCGGGCCAGGGCGTGCCGGATCGGCGTCCACTCCCAGGGGGAGGTGGTGATGAAGTGGTGCACGCTCTGCTGCGCCGAGGCGCCGTCGAACTGCGCCGCCAGGCTCCGCAGGGTCTTGCGCCCCGCCACCGACAGCAGTCCGCGGACGTACTGTTCGGCCTTCACCCGCTGCCCGTTGCGGTGCAGCGACCCGAACAGGCGGCGGCAGGACTCCGGATCGAGCCCCGCCGCCGGCCGCCCGGCCGCCCCGCTCCCGTCTTCCCGCAGGTTCCTCATCGCGCGTCGTGACCCCCTGCCCAGAGAAAGAGGACTTCCGTCCGGTTTCTTTATACGACGCGCGTGCGAGTCGACCGCACATTTGCGCCATACGTGACATGGGGTTCGTGACCGGCGGGACCCGTCCGGCATCGGCCCTGGTGGGCGGCGGGCGCCAACAGCCCCCGCTTTACTGTTGCTTGGGCTTACATTTACCTATGACCAAAATCGAACGTACATCCCGTACTTCAACGGTGGACCGGGTAAGCCTGGAGTGCACCGACCCAGGGGGAACCGTGAACGACCTCACCCTCGCCCCGTTCCCGCCCGTGCCGTCGCGGGCGCCGCTCGCCGCCTACGCGCATCTGCGGCGGGAGGAACACCTGCTCGTGACGGGCTGGGAGCGCCGGTCCGACCGCGAGGTCGCGCTGGGCGTCAGATGGCCCGCCGTGCAAGGGGAGTTAGCGTACGATCCGCGCATCCTCGCCCAGACCGTCAGACAGACCGGGCTGGTCGTCGCGCACGCCGCGCACGACGTCCCGCTGACGCACCAGACCATGCTCAGCACCCTCGACTTCGCGATAGCCCCCGGCCTGCGGGTGCCCCGCGGCCAGGCCTCGGCCCTGGACGTCCAGGTCACCGTGCGCGGCGGCGGTGGCGGACGGCGCGGCTCGAGTGCCCTGCACATGACCTTCCGGATCCTGAGCGACGGGGACCAGGTGGCGGGCGCCGAGAGCGAGTTCACCTGGATGTCGGAGCGGGTGTACGCCCGCGTCCGCGGCGCCCGGCGGGACCTGCCGTGGGGCGCCTGGGAGCTCCCGCCGCCGGTGGACGCTGCGCTGGTCGGCCGGGCGGCGCCGGCCGAGGTGATGCTGGCCGCCGGGGACCGGCCCCACCGCTGGCTGCTGCGCAACGACCCGGGGGACCGGCTGCTCTTCGACCACCCCGTCGACCACGTGCCCGGCCTCGCGCTGCTGGAGGCCGCCGACCAGGCGGCCCGCGCCCTGCGCGCCCCGGCGCTCTTCGAACCCCTCGCGATCGAGGCTTCCTACCGGCGGTACGTCGAGTTCGACCGGCCCTGCTGGATCACGGCCGGTCCGCTGCCGGAGCCCGGGGCGGTGCGGGTCGTCGGGACGCAGGACGGGGAGACGGCGTTCCGCGTCGACTTCCGTACGGGAGGCTCCGTACGGGGGTCGGTTCCGTAGGGGAGGACCCTCGGGGCGGCGGCCCCGGCACGCACGACACGGCCCTGCGTTCCGCCCCCCTCGGGAGGGGCCGGTCCGCAGGGCCGGGAGTGTCCGCGCGTCGCGCTTACGGGGTGGCCGCCAGCGAGTCGGCCCCGGTCTCGGCCCCGTCGTCGGAGCCCTTGGTCTCCTTCGGGATCCAGCGCAGGGCGAGGACGCCGAGGGCGAGGCAGAGCAGGCTCGCCACGCCGACCGCCATGTGCAGGCCGCCGAGGAAGGCGTCCTCCGCCTTCGCGACGACGGCGGCGGAGAGACCGGGGGTGTCCAGGGTCTCGTCGAGGGTGCCGGCGACATCCGGGCCGAACACGCGGAAGAAGACCGCCGCCAGCGAGCCGAGCAGGGAGATGCCCAGCGCGTTGCCCAGCTCGTTGCTGGTCTCGGCGAGCGACGCGGCCGATCCCGCGCGCTCGGGCGGCACCGCCGCGACGGCGTAGTCGGCGACCAGGCTGAACGAGAGGCCGTAGCCGACGCCCGCGATCACCGTGGAGGCGATGAACGCCGCCACGCCGTGCTCGGTGGTCGTCGCCAGGAGGAGCAGCAGGCCGACGCCCATGAAGAAGTGGGAGGCGATCAGGGCGGACCGGGTGCCGATGCGGTCGGCGATGCTGCTGGTCTTGATGCACACGACGGTCAGGATGGCGGCGCCCGGCAGGGCCAGCAGGGCCGCCGCGAGGACGCTGTAGCCGAGCACCGACTGGAGGTAGACGCCGCTGAGGTAGCCGGCGGCGGCCCAGGCGACGAGCGTCAGCAGACCGGTGAGGATCGCCACCGTGAACACGCGGTCCTTGAAGAGCCGCAGGTCGAGCAGCGGGTGCTCCAGGCCGAACTGCCGGCGCACGAACCACACCAGGAGGGCGACGCCGACGACGCCGACGACGGCCTGCACGGAGGAGAAGCCCTCCGCCGCGGCGCTCTTGACCGAGTAGACGGTCAGCAGGATGCCGAGGGCGGACAGGACGACGCTGAGCGCGTCGACCCGGCCCGGGTTGGAGGTGCGGACCTCGCGCAGCAGCACGGGCGCGAAGGCGAGGAACAGCACGACGACCGGGATGTTGATCAGGAAGACCGAACCCCACTCGAAGCGGCTCAGGAGCAGTCCGCCGATGACCGGACCGGCCGCGAATCCGGCGGCGAAGGTCGCCGCGAAGATGCCGATGGCCTGCGAGCGCTGCTTCGGGTCGTGGAACAGGTTGCTGAGGATGGCGAGGCCGGCGGGGAGCAGGGTGGCGCCGCCGAGGCCCATCAGCGCGCGGCAGGCGATGAGGATCTCCGGGTTCGGCGCGAACGCGGCGCCCGCGGAGCCCAGGCCGAAGACGACGGCGCCGGTCAGCAGGAACTTGAGCCGGCCGTAGCGGTCGCCGAGGTTGCCGAAGGCGATGAGCAGGGAGGAGACCACGAAGCCGTAGATGTCCAGGATCCACAGTGCCTGGTCGGTACTGGGCGTGATCGCGGACGTGATGCTCGGCATCGCGAGGTAGAGAACGGAGCCGTCCATCGCGACGAGTGCGACCGGGCCGAGCACGATGACGAGGCCCAGCCAGGCCCGTCGGTCGGCACGCTCCGCGACTAATTCAGGGGAAGTCACGGGGGCAACCTTTCAGGAGAAGGTGCGAAGAAGTTCCGAACCGCTGCATACGGCGTACGCGATAGGCCGGCGTGCGTCGTGGGCGAGCGGCGTGCGTACATCGTACGCGAATTTTGTGCGTACGTCGTACGCAAGCTGCTGGGTATAATAACGCATGGCCATCAAGACACAAGGCAGGCAAGTGAGTTCACCGAGCCTGTCGCGGGGTGCGATCGTGGCGGCCGCGGTCCGCATCGCCGACGCCGAGGGCATCGCCGCGATCTCGATGCGACGCCTCGCGACCGAGCTGGACTCGGGCGTCATGTCGCTCTACCGCCACGTGGCGAACAAGGACGCGCTCCTCACCCTGATCACCCAGGCGGCGTGCGACGAGCACCCCTACCCGGAGCCCGCCCCGCCGGACTGGCGCGAGGCCATGCGGCTCGCCGCCCGGCTCGACTGGGAGGTCTACTGCAGCCACCCCTGGGCGCTGGTGACCTCCAGCTCCGCCCGGCACTTCTCGGACACCTCCTGCCTCGACTGGATGGTGGACGCCCTCACGGACCTCACCGACGACCCGGACCTGGCGCGGACCTGCTCCATCGCCCTGTGGTCCTACGTGCAGGGGGTGTGCATCCAGCACGTGGCCCAGCAGCTCCTCCCCGGCGGCGACAAGGCCGAGCAGTCCCCGCTGAGGGCCACGGAGGAGGACTTCGAGACGGGCCTGGAGATCTTCCTCGACGGGATGGAGCTGCGGGCCGCCCGCGCCGGCGCCGCCCCCGCGGGGCCCGCCCTCGGACGGACCTTCCAGGCGGTCGCCCGGTCCTGAGCCGGCGAGCGTGAAAACGGGTGTCCGCCCGGGCGTCGCGTCGTTGGGCACGACATGACGACCACCCAGTCGAACTCCACGATGACCAGGCGCAACGACCAGGAAGCAGAGGCTCCGGATCTCGCGCCGCTGGCCTTCGCCGGATACGCCCACTTCACCGCGGCGCAGGTGCGGGACGGCCGGATCCGCGGCCTCGACCTGCACCTCGCACGCCTGCGGCACGGCTCGCTCGAACTCTTCGGGCGGGCCCTCACCGACGACCGGGTGCGGGACCTGCTGCGCGCCGCGCTGACGGACGCGCCGGCCGACCTCTCGCTGACCGCCACGGTCTACCTGCCGTCCGGCGAGTTCACCGTGGCCGCGCCCGACGAGGAGCCCGAGCTCCTGATCCGCACCGCACCCCCCGCCACCGGCCCCGAGGGCCCGCTGTCGCTCGCCGTGGTGGAGCACGAGCGGTTCCTGCCGTCCGTGAAGCACGTCGGCGAACCGGCCAAGACCTTCTTCCTGCGGCAGGCCACCGACCAGGGCCACGACGACGTCGCCTTCGTCGACCGCCGGGGCCGGATCAGCGAGGCGTCGATCTGGAACCTGGCCTTCTGGGACGGCGACGCCGTGGTGTGGCCACAGGCCGCGATGCTGGACGGCGTCACCATGGGCATCGTCCGCCGACAGCTCGACCGGCTCGGAATCGCCCAGCGGACCCGGGAGCTCACCCCCGCCGACCTGCCGGAACTGGCGGGCGCGGCGGTCATGAACTCGTGGACGCCGGGCGTCGCCGTCCACCGCGTCGGCGCCGTGCCGCTCCCGGAGGCGCCGGCCTTCCTGGAACTGCTGCACCGGGCCTACGAGGCCGAGCCGCTCAGCTCCCTGTAGGGGACACCGCACAGTTCCGCGTCGGTCATCGGCGCGCAGGAGTGCGGCAGCGGGCGCCCGTCGGGCCGCCGGCGCGCGCCGGGCGGCTCACCGCCCGGGCGGAGGGCGCCGCCCGACGCGCCCGGACCGCCCGACGCGCCCGGCCCACCGGGCCCGTCCGGCCGCCCGCCCGTCGCGTCGATCCGCCCGCGCACGGCCTCGGCGGCCAGCTGCGGCAGCACCAGCCGCCAGAACGGGGTGACCGACTGCGCGGGCCGGGCGCGGGCCGGGTCGCGCTCCAGCCCCTCCACCCCCGCCATCACCGCCGTGATGGCCGAAACCGCGTCGTCGAGGTCCACCCCCGCCGCCAGACTGCCCTGCCGGCGGGCGAGGTGGAGCACCCCGCGGACCCACTCCCGCCAGTGCTGCCAGGGGCTGGCCCCGCCCTCCCAGCCCGGATCGTGCGCCAGGCCGAATCCGGCCCGGAGCACCAGGTCGCCGGCGACCCGCTGCGCGAGCGCGTGCGAGGTGTCGACGAGCAGCTGGAGCGGCGCCGGATGCCACGCCGGGACCTGCCCGGTGACGCACATCAGGATCTCGGCCGCGGCCGACCGGACGGCCTCGCCGAGCGCCTGCTTGCTCCGGAAATGGAAGTGCAGCGCGCCCTGGCTGACTTGGGCCAGGGAACAGATCTGTCCGACGGACGACCCCGCGAATCCGCACCGGTCGAAGACCTCGGCGGCGGAACGGATCAATTGTCGGCGGGTTTTTGCGGCTCGATCCTGCATGACGATGCGCACTCCGGGAGAAGAAGGGGAGCGATGAGCGAAAAGGGACCCGCGCGCGCTGTCCCGGGCACCCCGTAGGGGCGCCCGGACACGGCGGATTCAGGAGCGCACTTCCCGTGCGCCGCTCCACTCTTACCACGCCGACAAAGCAGGTGTACCGACGGTCGGCCATACCGGCCGGGGACCTGACAGATAGTCGGCCGATTCTCCGGAAGCCCGTTCGGGTGTGCCTAGCATCGAGTGACGGACTGATCGGCACGGCGCCCATGAGAGCGCGGCGCCCCGAGGCCGCCGGTATTCCCGACGGAATACCGACGCGCGCCCGCCGGCCGTCCGATTCCCCATTCCCTGAAGTCGGCCCAATCACGTGACGCGGAGAACCAGAATGCGACTTGCGCAAGTGGTGGCATCTGTCATGCAGAGCCACGCGGACCGGCCCGCCATCGGCGAGCGCGTCAAGGAATTCGCGAAGGACGCCGAGACGGGACGGGTGTCGATCCGGCTGCTGCCCCGCTACGAGACCACCACCTACGCCGAGCTGTGGGCGCGGGTCCGCGCCGTGGCGAGCGAGTGGCACCACAGCCCGGACCGGCCGCTGGCCCCCGGCGAGCGGGTCGCCCTGCTCGGCTTCACCAGCCGCGACTACACGACCGTCGACCTCGCCTGCATCCACCTCGGCGCCGTCTCGGTCCCGCTCCAGACCAGCTCGGCCCCCGCGCAGCTGGCCGCGATCGTGGCCGAGACCGAGCCGTTCACGGTCGCCGCCAGCCTGGAGCGCCTGTCCGCCGCCGTCGAACTGGTCGGCGCGAGCCCGTCCGTGCGGCGCGTCGTCGTCTTCGACTACCACCCCGAGGTCGACGCCCACCGCGAGGCGCTCGCCGCGGCCCGCGAGCGGCTGGCCGAGACCCGGCCCGCCGTGAGCGTGGACGTCCTGTCCGAGCTCGTCGAGCGCGGCACCGCCCTGCCCGAGGCCCCGCTGTTCACGGCGGCCGACGGCGAGGACCCGCTCGCCATGCTCATCTACACCTCCGGGAGCACCGGCACCCCGAAGGGTGCCATGTACACCGAGCGCCTGGCCGGCGCCATGTGGGGCGGCGCCTGGTCGAAGCTGTTCGACGAGACGTACGCGGTCACCTTCCACTACGCGCCGATGAGCCACGTGGCCGGGCACTCCTCGCTGAAGGCCACCATGGCGCGCGGCGGCACCAGTTACTTCACGGCCAGCAGCGACCTGTCGACCTTCTTCGAGGACGTCGCCCTGGCCCGGCCCACCGAACTCTCCCTGGTGCCCCGCGTCTGCGAGATGCTGTACCAGCGCTTCCGCGGCGACGTCGACCGGCGCACGGCCGCCGGCCTCGACCGCGAGACGGCCGAGGCCGAGGTCAGGACCCAGCTCCGGGAGAACGTCCTGGGCGGCCGGGTCACCTGGGCGAGCAGCAGCTCCGCCCCGCTCTCCGCCGAACTGACCGCGTTCACCGAGTCCCTGCTGGGCCTCGAACTGCACAACGTCTACGGCTCCACAGAGGCCGCCGGCGTCTCCGTCGACGGGGTGCTGCTGCGCCCGCCGGTCCGCGACTACAAGCTGGCCGACGTGCCCGAACTCGGCTACTTCCGCACCGACTCGCCCCACCCGCGCGGCGAACTCCTGCTGAAGAGCGACGTCATCATCCCCGGCTACTACAAGCAGCCCGAGCTGACCGCCGAACTCCTCGACGAGGACGGCTACTACCGGACCGGCGACATCGCCGCCGAACTCGGCCCCGACCGGATCGCCATCGTGGACCGCCGCAAGAGCGTCCTGAAGCTGTCCCAGGGCGAGTTCGTGGCCACCGCCCGGCTGGAGGCCGTCTTCGCCGCCAGTCCGCTGGTGCGCCAGATCTTCGTCTACGGCAACAGCGAACGCTCCTACCTCCTCGCCGTGGTCGTCCCCACCCCCGAGGCGCTGTCCGAACACGGCGCCGACGAACCGGCGTTGAAGCAGCGGATCGCCGAGGCGTTCCAGGGACTCGCCAAGGAGGCCGGACTCAACTCGTACGAGATCCCCCGCGACGTCCTGGTCGAGACCGAGCCCTTCAGCCAGGCCAACGGCCTCCTCTCGGACCACCGCAAGCTGCTCTGGCCCCGCCTGGTCGAGCGGTACGGCGCGCGCCTCGAAGAGCTCTACACCGACACCGCCGCCCGCGAGAACGCCGAACTGGCCGACATCCGCGCCGCCGGCGCCGACCGGCCGGTCCTGGAGACCGTGCAGCGCGCCGTCCGGGCCCTGATCGCCGGCTCGCTCGCCGAGGTCGACCCGAGCGCGCACTTCCGCGACCTGGGCGGCGACTCGCTGACCGCCGTGCAGTTCTCCAACCTGCTCCAGGACACCTTCGGCGTCCGGGTGCCGGTCGACCTGCTCATCAGCCCCGCGTACGACCTGCGACACCTGGCCGAGCACATCGAGGCCCGGCGCGGAGCCACCACCGACCGCCCCACCTTCGCGTCGGTGCACGGCGAGGGCAGCAGCGAGGTCTTCGCCAAGGACCTCGTCCTGGACGCGTTCCTCGACGCGCGGACCCTCGCCGATGCCCGCGCCCTGCCGCGCTTCGAGGGGGAGCCGCGCACCGTGCTCCTGACCGGGGCGAGCGGCTACCTCGGGCGCTTCCTCGCCCTCGAATGGCTGGAGAAGCTGGCCCCGGTCGGCGGGCGCCTGATCGCCCTGGTCCGCGGCAAGGACGCCGCCGCGGCCCGGGCCCGCCTCGACGGGGCCTTCGACAGCGGCGACCCGGCGCTCCTGCGCACCTACGCCGAACTCGCCGAGGGGCACCTGGAGGTGGTGGCCGGCGACATGGCCGACCCGCGCCTCGGCCTGGACGAGGAGACCTGGGACCGGCTCGCCGAGGAGGTCGACGTCATCGTGCACGCCGGCGCCCTGGTCAACCACGTCCTCCCGTACCCGCACCTGTTCGAGGCGAACGTCGTCGGCACCGCCGAACTCGTCCAACTGGCCCTCACCCGCCGGATGAAGCCGTTCACGTACATCTCCAGCGTCGCCGTCGCCACCGCGCGCCCCGGCGAACCCGCCCTCGACGAGTACACCGACGTCCGCGCCGCCCTGCCGGTGATGGAGGTCGACGGCGGTTACGCGGGCGGCTACGCGACCAGCAAGTGGGCCGGCGAGGTCCTGCTGCGGGAGGCCCACGACCTGTGCGGCCTGCCCGTCACCACCTTCCGCTCCAACATGATCCTGGCGCACAGCCGGTACGGCGGACAGCTCAACGTCCCCGACATGTTCAGCCGCCTGCTGTTCAGCGTGCTCGCCACCGGGATAGCCCCGCGCAGCTTCTACCGCGCGGAGGGCGAACGGGCCCACTACGACGGCCTGCCGGTCGACTTCACCGCCGCGGCCGTGGTCGCCCTGGGCGGGCGCGCGGGCCGGCCGACCGCACCCCAGTACCGCACGTTCAGCCTGGTGAACCCGAACGACGACGGCGTCTCGCTCGACCGGATCGTCGACTGGCTGGCGGAGGACGGACACCGCATCGAGCGGGTCGACGACCACGCGGACTGGTTCGTGCGCTTCGAGGCGGCGATCCGCGCCCTCCCCGAGGCCCAGCGCCAGTACACGGCCCTGCAGATCCTGCACGGCTTCCGGGAGCCCGAGGAGTCGGTGCCGGGCTCCGTCATCCCCTCCGACCGGTTCCGCGCCGTCGTCCGCGCCGGCCGCGTCGACGGCCACGAGGACATACCGAGCCTCGGCCGGGCCCTCGTCGCCAAGTACGCGAGGGACCTGACGGACCTCATGGGGCAGAAGGGACTGGCGGGCACCCCGGCCGGGGTAGGCACACGGGCATGACACCTCCGAACCACACGCACAGCGACCTCCTCGCCGGGAAGGTCGTCCTCGTCACCGGCGCGAGCAGCGGCATCGGTGCCGCCGCGGCCCGCGTCTTCACCCAGGAGGGCGCGACGGTGGTCCTCGCCGCGCGCCGTGAGGAACGCCTGGCGGAACTCGTCGAGGAGATACGGGACAAGGGCGCCGAGGCCGCGTACGTCGTCTGCGACGTCACCCGGGCCGAGGACGCGGCACGGGCCGTGGAGTTCACCGAGACGCGGTACGGGCGCCTCGACGCGGCCTTCAACAACGCGGGCGTCGGCGGCGACCGAACCCCGCTCCACCTGATGCCCGACGAGGTCTACGACACGGTCATGGACGTCAACGTGCGCGGCATCTGGAACTGCCTGCGTCCCGAGATCGGCGCCATGCTCCGGCACGGCGGCGGCGCGATCGTCAACAACAGCAGCGTGGCCGGCCTGGTGGCCATCCCGGCCGCCGCGCCCTACATCGCGGCCAAGCACGCCGTCGTCGGCCTCACCAGAGCGGCGGCGGACGAGTACGCGCGGCAGGGCATCCGGGTCAACGCCGTCGCCCCGGGCACCACCCGCAGCGAGATCACCGAGGACTGGTTCCGGCGCAACCCCGGGCTGGAACGGACCGTCAACGCGATGACCCCGCAGGGGCGTACGGCCGCGCCCGAGGAGATCGCCGCCGCTGCGGCCTGGCTCCTCAGCGACCGCTGCCCGTTCCTCACCGGCACGGTGCTGCCGGTGGACGGCGGCTTCGTCAACCAGTGAGACGAGCCGCCGGGACGCGGAACCGGAGGAACCCCCGCCTCCGGTTCCGCGTCCTCATCATGAGCGCGTACGAATATTGTGCGAACGCTTGATAACATACCGAGCCTTTGTCAGCGGAGACTCCGAGGGGGCGGCCGAGTGGCGCGGCAGGAGCGGGCGATCCGCACGCGAGAGTCCATCCTCGAATCGATGGCGAGCCTCTTCATCGAAGTCGGCTACGAGGCCGCCACCATCGCGGCCCTCGTCGAGCGCACCGGCCTCACCCGGGGCGCCCTGTACTTCCACTTCCCCACCAAGGAGTCGATGGCCCACGGGGTGCTCGCGCGCGCCGTGACCCGCGAGGGAATCCTGCCGCAGACGTACAAACTCCAGGAGTGGGTCGACCTGGGCCTCCTCCTCGCCCACCGGCTGCCCCGCGAGCCGATGCTGCGGGCCGCCGTCCAGCTCTCCGTCGACCCCAAGGCCCGCAGCCTCTTCGGCACCCGCTGGCCGGACTGGATCGACCTGGGCCAGGACCTCCTGGTCGAGGCAAAGGAGCGCGGGGAACTCCTCCCGCACGCCGTCCCCGCCGAGATCGCCCGCCTCGCCGTCGGCGCCTGGACCGGCGTCCAGCTGGTCACCGAGGCGCTCCCGGAGGACCGCGAACTCTCCCAGGAGATCGCCCGCCTCTACCAGCTGATCCTCCCCAACATCGCCAGCATCGGCGTCCTCGCCAAACTGGACACCTCGCCGTACCGGGCGGAACGGCTGCTGGACTCCGCGGGGGAGCTCGCGCACGAGCCGGCCGGCTAGGACGCGCCCGCCGGGCGCCACGCGTTGGCGTCCGGCGGCGCTGTCGGGGAGGCTGGCGCGCATGGTATCGATAGTGCAGAACGTGGCGATCGACTGTGCGGACGCCTATGAGCTGGCCCGCTTCTGGAGCACGGTCACCGGCTGCCCGCTGGATCCGGACGCCCGCCCCGGCGACCGGGAGACGCAGGTGACGCTGGGGGAGGGCCCGGTCCTCTACTTCAACGAGGTGCCCGAGCCCAAGACCACCAAGAACCGGGTCCACCTCTGCCTGCGCCCGGAGACCACGCGCGACCACGAGGTGGAGTGGCTGCTGGGCCTCGGCGCCACCTTCGTCGGCGACCACCGCGAGCCCGACGGCACCGGCTGGGCGGTCCTCGCCGACCCCGAGGGCAACGAGTTCTGCGTCCTGCGCAGCGCGTCCGACCGGGCGGCGCCCACGCGTTGACCGGTCGGACGCGCCCGGCCGGAACGGCGGCCGCCGTCAGAGGGGCGGCTCCGCCGGGGGCCCCATCAGGCGGGCGAGCAGGTCGTCCAGGCTCACCAGGCCGGTGAGCTCGCCGGCCGCGTCCCGTACCACCGCGAGCGAGGCGCGCCGGCGGCGGAGTTGTTCGAGGGCTTCGGAGACCGTGGTGTCCGGGGCGAGTTCGGGGACCGGCCGGACCAGGTCGCGGGCCTCGGCGCGGCGGCCCCGGGCGGTGGCCACGAGGGCGTCGCGGGCGTGGAGGGAGCCGAGGACCCGGGCTCCGTCCCGTACCAGCAGGCGGGAGCGGCCGGTGTCCGCCGCGGTGCCCAGGACCGTGCCCAGGTCCGCGTCGGCGGGGACGGCGACGATGCCGGCGGCCGGGGTCATGAGCGTGGCGACCGGGGTCTGGGGTTCGGTGAGGGAGCGGGTGATGAGCTGCGAGTCGGCCGGGCCGATCAGGCCGAGGCGCTCGGACTCGGCCACGAGGTGGGTGAGCTGTTCGCGGTTGTGCACGGCGGCCAGTTCGTCGCGCGGCTGGACCCGGCACAGGCGGACCAGGGCGTTGCTGACCTTGTTCAGGAGCCAGAGCAGTGGGCGTACGGCCTTGACGACGGCCCGGAAGGCCGGGGTCAGCAGCATCGCGGAGCGCTCGGGGTGGGCGATGGCCCAGGACTTGGGGGCCATCTCGCCGACGACCATGTGGAGGAAGACCACGATGATCATGGCGACGGCGAACGCGACGCCGTAGCCGAGGGCCGGCGGCAGGCCGAGTCGGACGAGCAGCGGGTCGAGCGCGTGGGAGATCGCCGGCTTGGAGACGGAGCCGAGTCCGAGGGTGCAGATGGTGATGCCGAGCTGGGCGCCGGCGAGCATGAGGGACAGCTCGCGCATCCCGGCGAGCGCGGCCTTGGCGCCGCGCTGTCCGTCCGCGACGGCCTTCTCGATGCGGTGCCGCTTGGCGGCGACCAGCGCGAACTCGGCGGCCACGAAGAATCCGCTGCCGACCAGCAGCAGGACGGTGACGAAGAGCGCCATGGGGAAGCTCATGCCGGGACCTCCTCGGTGGTGGAGCCGGCCGCCGACCCGAGGGGTTCGAGGCGGACGCGTTCGGGGACGTGCCGGTCGAGGCTCAGCACCTCGATGCGGACGCCGTCCACGGTGAGCCGGTCACCGATGGTCGGGAACCGGCCGAGCCGGTCGATGACCAGGCCGGCCACGGTGTCGTAGTCGTCCTCCTCGGGCAGGGCGATGCCGGTGGCCGCCTCGATCTCGTCGAGGCGGCGTCCGGCGTCCACGCGCCAGCCCGCCCCGTCCGGCACGGCGAGCGCGACGACGGTGTCGCTCTCGTCCGCGATGTCGCCGACCAGCTCCTCGGCGATGTCCTCGTAGGTGACGACCCCGGCGACGCCGCCGTGCTCGTCCAGGACGACGGCGAACTCGTCGCCGCGCTCGCGCATCCGTGCCACCGCCCGGGGCAGCGGCAGCGTGTCGGGCAGGAGCAGGGGCGGCCGGCCGGCCTCGCCGGCGGTCAGGCGGTCGAATCGGTCGGCGGGCAGCCGCACCAGGTCGCGGACGCCGAGGACGGCGGCGATGTCGTCGGGGTGGTCGCCGAGGACCGGGTAGTTCGAGTGCCCGTGCCGCGCGATCAGGGCGACGGCCTCGGTGAGCGTGGCGTCCTTGCGGACGAAGACGGCGTCGACGCGCGGCACCATGACCTCGTCCATGGTCCGCTCCGAGAACTCCAGGGCGTGGTCGAGCAGCTCGGCGGTGGCCGGGGGCAGCTTGCCCTGCTGGTGGGACTCGCCGATCAGATGGCTGAGCTCCTCCAGGGTGGCGCCGTGGTGCAGTTCCTCGACCGGCTCGATGCCGGCCTTGCGCAGCAGCCGGTTCGCGGCGCCGTCGAAGACGCGGACGACCGGCCCGACGATCCTCAGGTAGATGAGGGTGGAGGCGGCGAGCGACTTCGCCAGCCGCTCGGGCACCGCGAGCGCCAGGTTCTTCGGCGCCAGTTCGCCGAGCACCATCTGGAGGACGGTCGCGAGGACGAAGGCGAGGACGACGGAGATCGTGGAGACGGCCCCGTCCGAGAGTCCCGTCCCCTCCAGGGCGGGCTTCAGGAGCGCCGACACGGACGGCTCGGCCAGGAAGCCGACGACCAGTCCGGTGACCGTGATGCCGAGCTGGGCGCCGGAGAGCATGAACGAGAGGCGTTCGAGGACCGTCAGCGCGCGGGCCGCCCGCCGGTCCCCGGCCTCGGCCTCGCGGGCGAGCGCGAGGCGGTCCGCGGCGACGTAGGCGAACTCCTGGGCGACGAAGTAGCCGGTGCCGGCGGTCAGGAGGAGGACGGCCAGGAGACCGAGGAGGGCGTTCATCGGCTGCCGCACCTCGTCACAGGGCGGCGGGGCGGACTCGCGGTCAACAAGGGCTCCTTCGTGGGGCGGTGATCAGAACCGAGTATCGGGGGGCGTGTGGCAGGGAGCGCGGAGGCGGATCGGCGGCGGACCGGTGCTTTTCGGCCAGTCCTGTGACGTCGCCCGGAAATCCGGTGCGCGGCGCGTCCCCCCGCACCTATTCTTCTACATGAGTGTAGAAGAACATGAATGAATGGAGAGAACGCCCCATGGTGTTCAAGCGTCTGCTCGGCTCGCTCGGCGTGGGCGGTCCCGCCGTGGACACGGTCCTCGACCCGGGCCCGGTGACACCGGGCGGTGTCCTCGGCGGACAGGTCCATCTGAAGGGCGGCGACGCCGACTTCACCGTCGAGCACCTCACCCTGGAGCTCCTCGCCCGGGTCGAGGCCGAGCACGAGGACGGCGAGTCCGAGGGCACGATGGTCTTCCACCGGCACACCGTGGGCGGCGCGTTCCGCCTGGCCGCGGGGGAGGCACACAGCATCCCCTTCTCCCTCCCGGTGCCGTGGGAGACACCGATCACCGAGCTGTACGGCCAGGGCCTCGGCATCGTGCTCGGCGTGCGCACCGAGCTGGGCCTGGCCGGCGCCCGGGACAAGGGCGACCTCGACCCGCTCACCGTCCGCCCGCTGCCCGCCCAGGAGGCGATCCTGGAGGCGCTCGGACAGCTCGGCTTCGGCTTCAGGTCCGCCGACCTCGAACGCGGCCACATCGGCGGCACCGGCCAGCAGCTGCCCTTCTACCAGGAGATCGAGCTCACCCCGGCGCCCCGGTACGCCCACCAGGTGAACGAGATCGAGCTGACGTTCCTGGCCGGACCGGCCGGCCTGGAGGTCGTCCTGGAAGCCGACAAGCGCGGCGGCCCGTTCTCCGGCTCCCACGACGCCCTCAGCCGCTTCACCGTCTCCCACCACGACGTCGGCCGCGTCGACTGGAACGCCGAGGTCGAGGGCTGGATCCGCGGGCTCGTCGAGCACCGCGCCGGGTACGCCACGCAGGGCGGGTATCCCGGCCACGACGCCTACGCCCACCACGACGCGCACGGCCCGGCGCACCACGACGCGTACGGCCACGGCGACTCCCACGGACACCGCTCGGGGCCCGGGATGGGGACCGTCGTCGCCGCGGGGGCCGCGGGACTCGCCGTCGGCGTGGTCGGCGGCATGGTCGCGGCGGAAGTCGTCGACGAGGTCGGGGACTTCTTCGAGGGCGACGACGAGGAGGACGGCGGCGACGGCGGCGACGAGGACTGACCCCGCGAGGCGGCGCCGGCGGCGGCCCTAGACTGGGCGGTCTTCGGGCGTACGGGGAACGGGAGAGCGACGGTGGCGGCAGACGTGGGTGGTTTCACGGACCCTCCCGCCGAGGTGCTGGCCGAGGCGGCCGCCGCCTTCGGACTGCTCTCCTCACCCTCACGCCTGCACATCGTGTGGGCCCTCGCCCAGGGCGAGAGCGACGTCACCGGCCTCGCGGACCGGGTGGGCGGCGCGCTGCCCGCGGTCAGCCAGCACCTGACCAAGCTCAAGCTGGCCGGCCTGGTGCGCTCGCGCCGCGAGGGCCGCCGCCAGGTCTACTTCGTCGACGACCCCGAAGTGGTGACCGTGGTCCGCGTGATGGTCGGCCAGCTCACCGCGCGCGCCGACCGGACCCCCACGCCCGCGCGCCGCAGCGGCTTCGGTGCCTGAGACGGCTGCCGGACCGGACGCCCCTGGCGCGCTCACCGCGCTCCAGGTGCTGCGCGAGCTGGACAGCGGACCGCGCGGCCTGACCGACGCCGAGGCCGAGCGGCGCCTCGCCCGGTACGGGGAGAACGTCCTGCCCGCCCTGCGGCCGGTCTCCTGGACCCGCCGGTTCCTGCGCAGCCCGCGCGACCCGTTCACCGCGGTCCTGCTCTGCCTCGGACTGGTCTCGGTGGCCGTCGCCGCCTGGGGCACCGGGACCGTGATCCTCCTCCTGGTCGTGGTCAGCTGCCTGCTGCGCTCCTCCGGCGAGCACCGCGCCGACCACGCCATGGCCGCCCTGCGCGACGCGGTGGCCGCCACCGCGACCGTGCTGCGCCGCCCCGAACCCGACGGACCCCCTCCCCGGCCGCGCGAGATCCCGGCCACGGAGCTGGTCCCCGGCGACATCGTCCGGCTCGGCCCGGGAGACCTGGTGCCCGCCGACGTACGGCTGCTACGGGCCGGCGGCCTGCGCCTGCACGAGGCCGCGCTCACCGGCGAGTCGGCACCCGTGGCGAAACACCCCGTCGACGTCCCCGGCCCGCGCGAGGCCGCGCGCGCCGGGCCCTTCGCCCAGCCCCACCTGTGCTTCCTCGGCAGCAGCGTGGCGTACGGCAGCGCCACCGCCGTCGTCGTCGCCACCGGCGCCCGGACCCGCTTCGCCGCCGCCCACGGAACGCCCGGGCGCCGCCGGGACAGCGCCTTCGACCAGGCGGTCCACGGCATCTCCTGGACCCTGATCCGCTTCATGCTGCTGACCCCGCCGCTGGTGCTCATGGCCGGTGCCGCCCTCCACGGGCGCGGCCTGGAGACCCTGCCCTTCGCCGTCGCCGTGGCGGTCGGCCTCACCCCCGAGATGCTGCCCGTCGTCGTCACCACCGTCCTCGCCCGCGGCGCCGCGCGGCTCGCCCGCGACCACAAGGTGATCGTCAAACGCCTGCCCGCGCTCCACGACCTCGGTGCCGTCGACGTCCTGTGCCTGGACAAGACCGGCACCCTGACCCAGGACCGGCCGGTCGTCGTCCGCGCCGTCGACGCGCACGGCCGGGACGCCCCCGACGTACTGCGCTGGGCCGCCGTCAACGCCTGGTGGACGCTCCAGCTCGCCGAACTGCCCACCCCCGACGCCCTCGACGAAGCGGTCCTGGAGGCGGCGGCCCTCGCCGGGACCGGGGCGGGGGAGCCGCGCGACTCCGAGGGGACCACCGCGGCCGGTGAGCCGGCGGACGCCGACGACCGGGACCCGCACGCCTGCGACGGCGTCGCCGCCCTCCCCTTCGACCCGGTCCGCCGCCTCGCGACCGCCGTGGTCCGCCGCCCCGGCCGCCTCGGCACGCACACCCTGGTCGTGAAGGGCGCCGTCGAGAACGTCCTGGAGCGCTGCGCCCTGGACACCGCCGAGCGGGAACGCCTCCTCGCCCTCGCCGCGCGCGAGGCGGCCACCGGCGCCCGCCTCCTCGCCCTGGCCCTCGCCGAACGTCCGGCCGGCGCCCGGGAGTACACGCCGGCCGACGAACGCGGGCTCGCCTTCCTCGGGTTCGTCGTCCTGCGCGACGCCCTCGCCCCCACCGCCGCGCGCGCCCTCGCCGGTCTCGCCGCCCGAGGGGTGGGCGTACGGATCCTGACCGGCGACCACCCGGGCACGGCCGCCCACACCTGCCGCGAACTCGGACTCGACCCCGGCCGGGTGCTCACCGCCGAGGACCTGGACCGCCTGGACGACGCCGGACTCGCCGAGGCCGCCCGGCACACCACCGTCTTCGCGCGCTGCGCCCCCGAGCACAAGGCCCGCGTCGTCACCGCGCTCCGCGCCGGCGGGCACGTCACCGGATTCCTCGGCGACGGCGTCAACGACGTCCCCGCCCTGCGCGCCGCAGACGTCGGCCTCTGCCCCACCGGCGCCGTCGACGTGGTCAGGGACACCGCGGACGTGGTCCTCGCCGAGAAGGACCTGGCCGCCGTCGACCACGCCATCGCCGTCGGCCGGCACGGCGGCGGGAACATCGCCTCCTACCTGCACATCACCCTGTCGTCGAACCTCGGCAACGTCCTCGCGATGCTCGCCGCCGCGCTCCTGCTGCCGTTCCTGCCGATGCTCCCCGCCCAGGTCCTCGTGCAGAACCTGTGCTTCGACGCCGCCCAGCTCGCCTTCGCCTACGACCGCCCGGCGCCGGTGGTCCCGGACGTCCCCACCCGGCTGCGGCACCGCGGGTTCCTGCGCTCCATCACCGGCTTCGGACTGCTCAACGCCGTCGCCGACGTGGCCATCTTCGCCGTGCTCCTGGGCACCACCCACGCCTCGGCCGACCCGCAGGGCGCCTTCCACGCGGGCTGGTTCACCGAGAACCTGCTCACCCAGGCCCTGGTGATGCTCCTGCTGCGCGGCTCCGCACCGGGCCCGGTCCGCCACGCGGCGGCCGCGCTCGCCGTCATCGGCCTCCTGCTGCCGCTGTCCCCCCTCGGCCCCCCGCTGGCCATGGCCCCGCTGTCCGCGCCGTACTACCTGCTGCTCGCGGCCGTCCTCGCGCTGTACGCGCCGGCGCTCCGCGCCGCGAGGTCCCGCTACGACCGGCGCCGCGCCGCGCCCACCGGGTGAGCCGGGGGGCACCGGCTAGGGGCTGGCCGGGTCGTACCCGTACCGCAGGAGCCCCTCCCCGGTGCTCCCGTCGAGCCGGTAGACGTACAGCGCCTCGACCCGCACCTCGCTCCCGGCCCCCTCGGCCGGGCACGGGCAGGTCACCTGCAGCACGGGCGGCCGGTCGGCGGCCACCGTCACCCGCGTCCCGTCCGCCGGGCCGCCCAGGAGCACGGCGTCCTGGCGGTCCGTCATGTCACTCGTCCCCATGAGACAACTTTAAAGGTTGCGCAAGTCCTGAAGTATCGTGAGCTCCGTCACGGCGGGTCGAGTTGTACAGTTGCGCAATACTGCAAACGTCAGGCTCGACAGGGAGAGTGACCGAGTGCTCCGCAACGCACTGGAACCGTGGCATCTGCTGCTGGTGGCGATCGCGTTCATCGCGCTGTTCGGATCGAAGCGACTGCCGGACACCGCGCGGTCCCTGGGCAAGTCCCTCCGCATCCTCAAGAGCGAGACGCGGGCGATGCGTTCCGACGGCGCGGAGCCGGACGCCACGGTGCCGGCGCCCCCGCCCTCCGCCCCGTCCGGGTCGGCCGACTCGCGCGCACAGGGCGGGGCGTAGGGCTATTCGTTGACGAGGACCGGCACGGAGAGCACCGCGGCCGCGGGCGTTCCGTGCAGGTCCTTCGCGGGGACCGTGAAGTCGATGCCCGCGCCCGCCGTCCGCCGCCCGTGACCGCCGCCCTTCTCGCCCTCGTGGTCCTCCCCGTAGGTGAAGACCCCCGAGCCGAGGAGCCGGCCGTCGGCGTCGTAGAAGGCGGCGCGCACCTCCAGGGCGATCACGTCGCTGACGTCGGAGGTGATCGCCAGGTGCCCGGCCACCCCCCGCCGGTCGCGCAGCGCGAGTCGAGTGAAGCGCACGCGGTCCGTGAAGGGGCCGTCCTCGACGCGTACGTCACCCCGCTCGGGCCGGGCGGAGAGGGTGGGCGCCGGGGCCGGGGCGGTACGCGGGGCGGGCAGCGTGGCGGAGGGCGCCGGGGCCGACGCGGCGGCCGGCCGGGCGCCGTCGTCGGAGCGTCCGCCGTCGCCGGAGGCGCCGCAGCCGGTGAGCGCGGCGAGGGCGGTGACGGTGGCGATCAGGGTCACGGTCGCGGCCGAGGTGCGCGTTCTCATCCGTCGTCTCTCCAGTGGGGCGCGGGAGGTGAAGGGTGTCGTGAGGGGGCCGGACCCGCGCGGTCCGGCCCCCTCACGGGCGGTGCGGGTCAGTGACCGCGGGGAGCGGCACCGAAGAGCGAGCGGTACATCTTGCCGTACAGCTCGACGTTGTTCTGGCTGGCGGCGAACCGCCCGCCGCCCGGGCCGTAGGCGTAGATCGGGACGTCGGCGCCGGTGTGGTTGCCCGACAGGTAGGACAGCCACAGGCTCGCCTCGGGGCTGCCGTCGCGGACGTCCGCCGGGTCGTCGGGGGTGCGGAAGGTCGCCGGGCCGAAGTTCTTCGGGTCGTTCGCGCCGGCGCCGTTGACGATGCCGGGGGAGCGGACCGGGTCCTTGGCGCCGGACGAGGGGCGCGACGGCGTCGAGTTGTTCGCCGGGTTGCCCCCGTCGGTGTTGGCCGGCGGGGCGACGGCCTCGGCGTTGGTGTACGAGCCCTTCTCGATGATGTTGAAGCCGGCACACTCGTGGTCGGCGGTCACGACGACCAGGGTGTGGCCGTCCTTCCGCGCGAAGTCGACCGCTTCCCGCACGGCGTCGTCGAACGCCTTGATCTCGCCGAGCGTCTGCGCCGCGTCGTTGGCGTGCGAGCGCTTGTCGATCTGGGCGCCCTCGACCTGGAGCAGGAAGCCCTTCCTGGAGCGCCCGTCGAGCAGGGACAGCGACTTCCTGGTCATCTCGGCCAGGGTCGGCTCCTGCCGCTGCGGCGCGTCGGCCGGCAGCGTGGCCTTGGCCTGCTCGACGGTCAGGTTGCCGCGGTTGAACAGGCCGACGACCTTGCCGCGCCGGACGCCCGCCAGGTCGGCCTTGGTGGCGACCTTCTGGGTAGCGGCGGTCTGCGCGGGCAGCGCCGGGTCACCGAAGCTGCCGAGGACCTGGTAGCCCTGCGCCCGCAGCGCCTCCTGGTCGTCCGGCTCGAAGCGGGACAGGCCGCCGCCGAGGATGACGTCGGCCGTGCCGTTGCGGGCGATCTGCTCGGCGATCGGCGTGATCAGCGTCCGGTCGGCCGGCTTGTCCTCGAAGCCGCCGTCCGCCTTCTTCGGCAGGCAGGAGGCGTCCGAGTAGACCGGTCCCTGGCAGCCGCGCAGCAGCGCGTGGCTGAACTGGGCGGCCGGGGTCGCGTCCGTGATCTCGGCGGTGGACACGTTGCCGGTGGCGAAGCCGGCCCGGTGGGCCTGCTCCATCAGGGTCGCGACGCGCTTCTCGTACGCGTCGACGCCGATGGCGGCGTTGTACGTCTTGACGCCGGACGACCAGGCGGTGGCGGAGCTGGCGGAGTCGGTCACCAGCGCCGGACGGTCGCTGTCCTTCTCCACCGCGTACGTGGCGACGGCGCCGTAGTTCGGCAGCCGCTCCATGTTCAGCTTGCCCGCCGCGCCGTAGTAGCGCTCGCGGGCGGCGGTGACATGGGTGCGGCCCATGCCGTCGCCGAGCAGGTAGATGACGTTGCGTATCTCCTGGTGCCGCTCCTCGTGGTGCGGCGCGGAGTGGGCGGTGACGGCGGCGCCGGCCGTCACCGCGCCGGTCACGCCGAGCACCATCAGGGTCCTCATGCCTCTGCGCATGTGAGAGCTGCCTCCTCGGGCAAGGTCGTCGACCGCGCCCGTCCGTCCCCCACGAGGCCGTGCGCGTACCCGGTTCCCCGGGCGTTGTGAGGCTAGGGACGGCCGGTGTACGAACCGCGGATTCCGGATGACGTACGGGCCAACGCCGACCGGATGGTGGCAGGCGGCCCGGAATCGCCCGCCGTGCCCCGGCCCCCGCCCCGGGCGTCCTCGCCGGTCCGGGAAGAATCCTTTTCTCATGGTGTGGTGCATTCGGGTGAATCCTGACGATCTTGGTCCTTCCGGGTGCTTAGGATCCCTCGTTGTGACAGACAGTCAGTACGCCTTGCCGGCCCACGACTCGGCCGATGTGGTGATCCTCGGGGCCGGCCCCGCCGGGCTCGTCCTGGGCAACCTCCTCCTCCGCGCCGGCATCGACTGCGCCCTGCTGGAACGGTCCGGCCGCGCCTCCGTGGAGAACCGGGCGCGGGCGGGCTTCCTCGCGGCGAACACCGTGCGGATCCTCGCCCGCAACGGCCTGGACGACGGACTGCGCCGGAACGGACAGGAGCACCGCGTCTGCGAGTTCCGCACCGACGACGGGCGCTTCCGCCTCGACTACGGGCGCCTCGGCACCGGGGAGCCGCACACCGTCTACCCCCAGCACGAGCTGGTCACCGACCTGTTGGCCCGGTTCCTCGACGCCGGAGGACGGATCCGCTTCGACACCGAGGCGATCGCCGTGTCCGACGCGGACGGCCCCACGCCCTCGGTGACCGTACGGGAATCCGACGGGCGCCCCGGACGCTGGCGGGCCCGGTACGTCGCCGCCTGCGACGGACGGCACGGCGCGGGACGCCGCTCGGTCCCGCCCGGCGCGGTCCGCCACTACCGCCGCGACCACGGCGTGTCCTGGCTGGGCCTGCTCGCCGAGGCGCCGCCCAGCCTGGACGCCGTGGGCTACGCGCTCCACCCGCGCGGCTACGCCGGGCACATGGCCCGTTCGGCCGGCATCACCCGCTACTACCTCCAGTGCGCGCGGGGCACCCGGGCCGACGCCTGGAGCGACGACCGGGTCTGGGACGAACTCGACCTGCGCATGCGCGCGGCCCAGTACGGCACCCTGTCCCGCGGGCGGTTCGCGCAACGCGCCGTCGTCGACCTCGGATCCGATGTGCTCGAACCCCTGCGCCACGGGGCGCTGTTCCTCGTGGGCGACGCGGCGGCGCTGATCAGCCCGTCGGCCGCCAAGGGCGCCAACCTGGCCGTCCTGGAGGCCGAGATCCTGGCCCGGGCCCTGACCGCCGCCCTGCACGGCGGCGACCCGGCGCCCCTCGACGCCTACTCGGACCGGTGCCTGGCGCACATCTGGCGCGCGCAGGAGTTCTCGCACTGGATGATCCGCCTCCTGCACGAGACCCCGGACCCCGAGGGCCCCTCGCCCTTCCAGGAGCGCCTCCGCCGGTCCCGGATCGGCGCGCTGCGCGACTCGCCGGCCCAGCAGGACTGGTTCGCCGAGAACTACGTGGGGGTCTGACGGCGCCCGGCCGCCGGCCGAATCCCCTCCCCTCCCCGTGACGGCCCTCTCCTTCCAGGAGCCGTCAACTCCCCGCCCCCGCGCCCACCTTCCTCCCCGGCGCCAGCCCGGGCATCCAGACACGGACAGGCCATGCACTCCAGACTTCCCTCCACCATGCCCTCCACCACGCCCATGCCCATGCCCGCGCCTATGCCCGCGCCCGCGCCCGCGATGACGGTGAACGCCGTGGACGACGCGGACAGGCTCGGCGCGACGGCCGCCTTCGTCCGGGAACAGGACACCTCCGTCCTCCTCTCGCGGGTGCTCCCCGGCCTCGACGGCCCGGAACTACGGGCGTTGACGGACCGGTGCTCCTTCGCGCACGCCGCCGTGCTCGTTTTCCCGCCCGACGAGGGCACCCTGCGGGCGCAGTTGAGCGCGTGCGGCCTCGCCTCGGACGTGTCGGCGCAGCCCAGCGTCGTCGTCCGGGAACGCCTCGCCGCCCGCCACCACCGCAATCCCGCCGATCTTGACGTAAGGATTCTCCGGCCCACGGTCCACGGTCCGGCCGGGGAGCGCCGCGCCGTCGAGGTGTTCGCGCTGACCGTGCCACCGGACTCGGGGCTGCACGGCATCGCCACCGACGAACGGCGCCTGGACCGCGAGGCGCACCTCGCCTTCGACGTCGAACGGCCCGACCCGCTGGTGCTGCGCGGGCTGCTCGCCGGCTTCGCGCGGCACGGCGCGGTCGCCGACGGCGGCGGCTACAACCCGCACGAGGACGGCACCGTCTTCTACTTCGGCGCCCCCGCCGACACCAAGACGGAGTTCCCGCGCGTCGAGCTGTACGCGCGGGGCGACCACCGCGAGGTACTGGCCGAGCACCTCGGCCGCCCCCTCGCCGAGGGGCCGGCACGGCCGCCGCGGCCGTCCGGTGATCCGGAGGCGGCGGAGGCGCTGCTGCGCATGCTGACCGGCGCCTGGACCACCCAGGCCCTCGCGGCGTGCGCGCGGCTGCGGCTGCCGGAGGTCATGCACCGCCACACCGGCGCCGGGGTCCAGGAGCTGGCCCGCGCCGTCGACGCGCACCCGCGGAGCCTGGCGACGCTGCTGCGGTACCTCGCCATGCTGGGCGTGGTCGCCGAAGGGCCGGACGGTTTCCGCCTCACCGGCGTCGGCGCCCTGCTGGCGGCGGAGGCCCCGGGCTCGATGCGGCCCCTGGCACTGATGTACGGCGGACCCTTCTACCAGTCCTTCGCCCACCTGACCCACACCGTACGCAGCGGCGAACCCGCCTTCGACCACTTCTACGGCGAGAACCACTTCGACCACTTCGCGGGCGACCCCGAACTCGCCGCCCTCTTCGACCAGTCCATGGTGTCGAGCGCCCCCATCTTCGATCCGCTGCCCGCCCACCCCGTCCTCGCCGCCGCGGCGACCGCCCCGGGCGCGCCCCGTACCGTCGTCGACATCGCCGGCGGCACCGGGGAGCTCCTCGGCCGCATCCTCACCGCGCACCCCACCCTGCGCGGCGTCCTCCTCGAACGCCCGCAGGTCCTCGCCGCGGCCCGCGCCCAGCTCGGGGCCACCGGGGCGGGGGAGCGGTGCGCCTACCAGGCGGGCGACTTCGCGGACGTCCCCCCGGACGGCGACGTGTACGTGCTCTCCCGCGTCCTGCACGACTGGGACGACGCCCGCTGCCGGAGCATCCTGCGTTCCTGCGCCGAGGCCATGCCCCGGGACGCGGACCTCCTCGTCGTCGAACGCCTCCTGCCGGCCGATGGAGGCTCCTCGCTCGCCACGGCGTGGGACCTCCACATGATGTGCAACACCGGCGGCCGTGAGCGGACCGCCGACCACTACGCCCGCCTGTTCGAGGACTGCGGCCTCGCCCTGGTCGGACACACCCCGCTCGCCCTCGGCGCCCACACCCTGCACGCCCGCAGGGCCTGACCCGCCCGCCAGGCGGTGCCCGGGGGAGTCCTCCCCAGGCACCGCCGACCGACCGGCCGGCCGGCCGCCAGGTCGCCGACGCGCATCCCGAGGTGCCCCCGCCTACCGTGGAGGGTGGGAGTCGACCCTTCGGAGGGACCGCTGTCATGAGTGGCGCCGTGGACAAGGCCAAGGGCAGGCTCAAGGAGCTCGCCGGGAAGATCACCGGTCATGAGCGCCTTGAGGCCGAGGGCAGGACCGACCAGGCGAGGGTCAAGATCCGCGAGAAGGCGCAGAGCGTCCGCCGCCGGGCCGAGGGCGTCATGGACTCCTTCAGGCACGACCGCTCGTGACCCGACCGGACCGCGTGCCCGCCCCGGCCCTTCGGCCCCCGGGCCGCCGCTAGGCGACGAAGAAGTCCTCGGGCGCGTCGTCCAGGACGAACCCGTTGTCGAGACGGACGCGGACCGTGACGCGGAGCCGCTGCCGCTGGTAGGCGGTCCACTCGGGTTCCAGTGCGGCGACCTGCTCCTCCAGCTGGGACCTGCTGGCCGGGGGCATCTGGTGCCCGAAGGAGTCGAGCAGCGACTTCAGGCGCAGGTACTCGGTGACCTCGTGGCCCTGCTCCTTGTCGTGCGCGTCGACGCGCTCGACGGTGCCCTCGACGCCCGCCGCCAGGGCCAGCGAGGCGCCGCCGAAGCCGGTCTCCTCGGGGGACTCCCGGTCCGCCGGGGCCACCGACCCGTTCAACGCCAGCTCTCTCGCCAGCCGGACCCGCTGGCCCACGTTCAGCTTCATCGATCCTTCGTCTTCCTCGTCGGACGGGACCAGGATCATCCCATCCGCCACGCGTCGCCGACCCACCCGCCGCCCGCCGCCCACGTTGACGTGGTGGCCCGTGTGGGTAGGCCCGCTCGTGGTGCGCACCCCATGGACGCACCCCACGACGGAAGGGGCACGGAATGGACCAGGACGGTACGCGGGGGAGGCCGGTGTCGGCGGCGGAGCTGTTCGACGGGCTCGGGATCGCCTACGAGCACGCCTTCGTCCGGCTGCCGGCCCAGCTGCGGGCGGTCGAATGGCTCACCGCACGGCTGGCGGAGGGAGCCAGGGTGCTGGACGTCGGCAGCGGTACCGGGCGCCCGGTGGCCGACCTCCTGGCGCGGGCCGGCTGCGAGGTGACCGGCATCGACGTGTCCGGCGCGATGGTCGCGCTCGCGCGCACCCAGGTGCCGGGGGCCCGGTTCGAGCAGTGCGACGTGCGCGCCTACGACGCCCCCGAGGGCGGCTTCGACGCGGTGTGCGCGTTCTTCCCGCTGCTGATGATGAGCCGGGCCGAGGCCGCCGCCTGCCTGAAGCGCATGGCCGGCTGGCTGGCCCCCGGCGGCTTCCTGGTGACGGCGACCGTGCCCGCCGACGTGGAGGACGTGGAGATCGTCTGGATGGGGCGGACGGTCCGGGTCTCCAGCTTCTCCGCCGAGGAGTACCTGCGCCTCCAACGGGAGGACTGCGGACTCGACGTGCTCCACGACGAGGTGTCGGTCTTCGCCCCGGACGACGACCGCGCGGCCCCCGAGGAACACCTCTTCACCTACGCCCGCCGCCGCCCGCTCCTCCCGGCCGAGGCGACGACGACGGGCTGACGACGCGACGCCGGGCCGACGGGGCGACGGCGGGCCGACGACGCGACGGCAGGCCGACGGGCCGACGGGCCCGCGGGTCGGTGCGCCCCGGAGGGCTCGCCCCGGTCCGCGTACGCCTGTTCGGGCCTCGTACCCTGGCCAGGCCCGTCATCCGGGCACCGCCGATGCGTACGCCCCGGCCCGGCCCGGCTGCCGTGCCGCCTGCCGCCGCGTCGACTCGTCTATCCGAGGAGAGTCTTGCCCAGACTTCGTCGCGGCCTCGCGGCTGCCATCGCCCTGACGTCGATGATCGTGCTGCCGCCCGGTGCGTCGGCCGTGGCCGAGGACGCCGGCGTCACGGCGCAGCACCTGCCGTTGGGGCCCGCCGACCTGGAAACGGTCGCGGAGCCCGCCCAGGACGTGGCGCCCGGGATCACGTACCAGACGTTCAGTCAGGGCCGGCCGTCCGACCTGTGGTCCGTGGAGCTGGAGATCGACTGGCCGGGCGGCAAGAGCTGGCGGGTCGGCAACCGGACGTACGCCGACGCGATGGTGGCCGACCTGGCCGACAAGGGCTTCGCCGGCCGGGTCGACACCCGGCAGGTGCCCGTCCTGACGGGCGGCGGCGTCTCCCTGCCGCAGAACGCGGTGCGCGTCGGACGGTTCGACGCCGGCGACCAGGCGGGCGCCACCCGGCTGAAGGGCTGGCTGGAGACGTCCGGCTACTCCGCCCGTACCGTCTACACGGCCCAGGACGGCGCTCCGAGCACCGGACCGTGGCAGGTGCGGGTCGTCAAGGTCGACCCCACCGCGAACGTCGCCTTCAAGGCGGTGCACGGACAGGACGTCAGCACGGCGCAGACGGTCCGCGACATGGCCACGGCGGCCGGTGCCCTGGTCGCGGTCAACGGATCCGAGTTCGACATCGACTCGCCGACCAACCCCAACTACTCCGGCTTCGGCGGGGACCCGGAAGGGCTCTACGTCACGGGCAACAACCTCCTCAGCGAGGCCAACAACGGGCGCACCGCCCTCCTCCTGGAGGGCGCGGGAGCCCGGGTCCGCGTCGACGAGGTGACCTCCAGGACCCAGGTGACCGCCGCCGACGGCCAGGTGCGCCAGATCGACGGCATCAACCGCGTGCCCGGCCGGATCCGCGGCTGCGGCGGCATCGGCGCGGACCACCGCCTCGACGGCAAGGGCACCGACCCGGAGACCAGGCCGTGGCGCGGGGCCCTCTGCGTCGACGCCGACGAAGTCGTCGTCTTCCGGCCCGAGTGGGGCACCACGACCCCGCGCCCGGATGCCGCCGAGAACGTCGACGTCGTCATGGACGGCAACTGGAAGGTCACCGAGATCCGGGCGGCCGGCGGCCCCATCCCCGCGGGCAGCAGGATCCTCCAGGGCATCGGCGCCGGGGCGGCCTGGCTGCGCGCCCACGCGGCCGTCGGCGCGAGCTTCAAGCCCGGCACCTCCATCACCGACTCGCAGGGGAAGTCGGTGACCGGCCCGGCCTTCTCGGCGGTCGCGGGCGGCGGCCCCGCCCTGGTCCGCGACGGCGAGGTCCTGATCAACACGGTGGCCAACGGCATGCACGACCCCGTGTGGGGCACCGCGAGCAGCGCCGTCGTCGAGCGCCACCCCCGCACCCTCGCCGGGGTCACGGCGGCCGGCGAACTGCTCCTGGTCACCATCGACGGGCGCGACCCCGCGACCAGCGTCGGCGTCACGGCCCAGGAGGCCGCCGAGGCCATGAAGTGGCTCGGCGCCGAGGACGCGCTCAGCCTGGGCGTCGGCGGCGACACCACCCTCGTCACCAAGGGGGCCCTCGCCAACCGCCCGATGGACAGCTGGACCGCGACCGGCCCGATGGAACGCAAGGTCGGCAACGCCGTCGTCGTCGTGAACAAGTAGGCGGACGGGCCTCGGAGGAGGCCCATGTCCCCAAGCGTCGAAAGGGGTGAGCCCCCGGTGCCCGAGGGCACCGGGGGCTCACCCCTCGAAGGACGGTCAGGCCGTGCCCCGTCTCCCCGGGATCATCCGAAGGACTTGATGCCGGCCCAGTTCACCGAGAGGACCGTCTTGACGGCACCTCCGGTGTTGGTGGTGCTGGGGTGGTAGATCTTCATCGTTCCGTCGACGCCGGAGCGGACCCAGAGGTCGGGGATCTTGTCGCCGTTGACGTCGGGGATGCCGATGACCGCGGTGATGTTGGTGGTCGTCCAGTTGGTGCCGTACGAGGTGTCGACACCCTGGCGGGAGGCCGCGGCGGTCTTCAGCGAGTCGATGTCGACGCTGCCGGCCACCGGGCCGGGCTTGCCGTGGCGGATGTAGATGGTGCCGGAGTCGAGGCTGCGCCAGAGCAGGTCGGGCGTGTTGTCGAGGTCGATGTCGGCGATGTTGACGATGTCACGGGGGGCCCAGGCGGTGCCCTCCATGAGGGTGGCGGTCTGGAAGGTCGCTCCGGTGTAGCCGGACAGGATCCAGAACTGGGTGCCGGTGGTGACCGCGACGTCGGGCAGCTTGTCGCCGGTGATGTCTCCGACCGCCTTCATCTCCGTCCACGTCGACGGCGCGGGCGTGTTGGAGGGAAGGCGGATCTTCAGCCGGTCGTCGACGTTGAACGTGCCGTAGCCGTCGCCCGGGTAGAGGTAGAAGGTGCCGTCGGGGTCCACGGCGAACAGGTCGGTGGAGCCGTCGCCGGGGTAGACGTCGGCGTAGTGGCTGATCAGCGCGGCCTTGGTGCCGTTCCACCACGGGGCCTTCGGCGCGAGGACCGGCTTGCCGTCGTCGCCCATGGTGTAGGAGCCGGTCAGACCGGCGTACAGCTCTCCGTCCGGGGAACCGGGGTAGGAGAAGAAGTTGCCGTTGGCGTCGATGAGCATCAGGTCGGCGATGCCGTCGCCACCGACGTCACCGGGTCCGTCCGCGGAGTCGCGCGGCGGGATGTAGGTGGCGTAGTCGGTGCGGGCGCTGACGTTGCCGAGCGCGTCGAGCGCGAACAGGTGCAGCCAGTTCGGGCCCGCGTGCGGCGGCTTGAGACCGGTGAAGGTGTAGGCGCCGTTGACGGCGGTGACGTCCGTGTAGGACATGCCCTCCCAGCCCCAGCGGAACTTCGCCGCGCCGGGCGAGGTGACGGTGAGGTCACCGGTGCCGCCGAACTTCACCGTGGCCCAGGTGGCGCCGTCGGCGGTGGCGCGCTTGAACGGGGTGGTGTCCTCGTCGACGGTGGGCGGCGGCGGGGCCGAACCGTCGACGGTGAGGAGGCAGTCCTCGGTGGTGTTGGGCGGGAAGTACGAGGAGGCGGCGCCGACGCTGTCCTCGGCACGCACGGCCCAGTGGTAGGTGGCCTTGTCCTCCAGCGTGGTCGACGGGATCGTCGTCGAGGCCCAGCCGGAGACCGGGGTGACGAGCGTGCCGGCCGGGACGGCGGTGCCCGCCTTCCAGAACTTGAAGCGCAGGCCCTTGAGGTTGCCGTCGTTGTCGGTGGCGTACGCCTTCAGGACGATGTTGGTCTTGCCGACCGTGACACCGGCGCCCGGGCCGACCACGCAGGCGCCACCGGGGTTGGAGGTGCCGCTGGTGGGCTCGTTCGGCGGCGTGTTGTAGTCCACCTCCAGCGTCGCGGAGGTGGCACGGAACTTGCGCCAGGTCTGCGTGTCCGACTCGCTCGTGGCCCGCATGCCGAAGGTGATGTTCGACCAGCCGGCGTCCGCGCCCTTCTGGGCGGCGGCGACGACGGCGGAGTTGTTGAACGTCTCGTAGTCGTCCGGGCAGGACGTGGAGGACCAGCCGTGCGCGAAGGACTTGGACTGCAGGTGTGTCGTCCAGGACGGCTGCGCGTTCCACGTCGTACCGGAGGAGATGCCGCCGGTCAGGTAGAACTTGAACTCGCGGGTGGTGCAGGACCACGAGTGGTTGTTGAGCACCTTGAAGGCCGCCGAGGTGATGGTGGCGCCCTTCATCTTGGTGTCGAAGCCCATGCGCCAGAAGGAGCGGCCCAGACCGCCGGTGTCCGACTCGTAGCCCACGCGGGCGTCGGAGGTGCCGGAGGAGAAGTTGGTGCCGTTGTAGAAGCTGGAGTTCGGGTACGGCCGGTACGCCGTGGTCCAGGCCTGCCAGCCGGAGTTCATGGTCGGGTCGACGAAGACGGGGTACGTGACGCCGTCACGGGCGAGCAGGCCCGATGCGGCGACGTCCAGCGCGAGGCGCGCGGTCCCGGTCCCGTCACCCGCCAGTTCGACGGGCAGCTGGGCGGACTTGGCGCGCGGCTCGATGCCGGTCAGGCCGGACAGCTTGAGCACCTCGGCGGGCGTGCCCGTCGCGGTGCGGTTCGGGGTGCCGACGGGCAGCTCGGGGTCGCGGCCGCTGGAGTCCCAGGCGAAGGGGGTCGGGATGGAGCCGACCTCCTTGCCGGCCTTGTCGAGGACGAGGACGCGGTTGGC